>NZ_JBJURI010000030.1:0-91096 GCF_046098255.1 Paenibacillus jiangxiensis | reverse complement strand
AACATTACAAAATCTCGGTATTCAGTGTCCCACTGAATACCCCTACATCTTCCATACACAAACTTCTTGACGCTACCCACAAAAATGGTTTTCCATTGAAGGAGGGGAAAAATGTTAGGTAAAAGTGATGGTTTTCCAATCTTTAAGATGGTTTTAGAAGCAGTTCTGGGTATGTTTTTTATTTATTTTGCAGGCTTCACCTTTCTAGGATACCTTTTTATTACATCCTTTATCTCTGAGGTGCTATTATATTTTTCCAAAAAAAGTTCAACATATCATGCTAATATTTCAACTATCGGGCATTATTCCTATGCCGCCTCACTAGCATATACTTCATTACTCGGGCTTTTATATTATTTTGATGCGATTAATGCACAGATTGCAATTTATGGAGTAGTTTACGGTTTATTTCTATTGTTCCCTATAATCGCACTAGTTTTCGTTATGATTAAATAAAGCGATTTTTCTCCGCAACTTATAGAATCAAACTCTCCCTCATCATCCAGGTAACAAAAAAGAAGAATCGTCATCCCGACGATTCCCCAAGTAAGATGCTCATATTCTATCTAAAGCGCCACGTTTAGCCCTTAACCGCACCTTCCGCGATGCCTTCCATGATAAATTTCTGAAAGAATCCGTAAATAATAACAACCGGGATCGCCGTCAGCACCAGCGAGGACAGAATCAAGGGCCAATCTTTGTTATACTCCCCGAACAGCATGTTCGTTGACAGGATCAGCGTATAGGTATTCACGTCCGTCAGCATCAGCAGCGGCAGCAGGAAATCGTTCCAGATCCACAGGAAATCCAAAATCGCAATGGTTACCGTGATCGGCAGCAGCAGCGGGAAAATGATCCGGAAAAATGTCTGAAATTCGTTGCAGCCGTCGATCTGTGCAGACTCTTCCAACTCCCGTGGGATGGATTTGACAAAGCCGTGATAGAGGAAGATGGCCATGTTTACTCCAAGCCCGATATAGATCAATGCGAGACCATAGGTGGTACCCTGTACATGCATCGCTTTAGCCATTCTCGTAAGCGGGATCATGATGGAATGGAACGGCACCAGCATGGAAGCGACGAACAGGAAGAAAATCGCGCCGCTTAATCTGCCCCGTGTACGGGATAATTTGTACCCTGCCAATGAGGCGGTCAGAATAATACCAGCAATGCCGATGATGGATATCGTCGCGGAGTTCAGTGTACTGCCCAGCAGATTGATTTTAACAAAAGCATCGCTGTAGTTTTCCCAATGCAGTGTTGTCGGCAGTGATATAAAGGATGCAAACATCTCACCCTGGGTTTTGAACGAATTGACGACCGCCATATAGATTGGAAAGCAGGCAATGACAGCTCCGACGATCAGGAATAATCTTATCAGCAGGGAGCTGGCTGTGTGTTTTCTCATGCCTCCACCTCCCTTTTCTTCATAACCGTGATCTGGATCAGGGTGAAAATGAGGACGATGACGAACAAGATGACAGATTTCGCGCTCGCATATCCGTAGCGGAAGTTATTGGAGAACGCTTCCTCGTAAATGTTCATCGTAATCACCTGTGTGGCCCGGCCTGGTCCTCCGCCTGTCAATCCGTACACGACTTCGAATACCTTGAAGGCACCGTTCAATGTCAGGAAAAAACAGATCGTGACCGCGTGTGTAATCATCGGCAGCACCACACTGCGCAATGTCTGGAACGGACTGGCCCCATCAATAATCGCGGCTTCCTTCAGACTTTGCGGAACTCCCTGCAGAGCGGCCAGATAGATGATCATCATGTAGCCCACCCCATTCCAGAGTGACACGGTCAGAATGGAGTAAAAGGAATACTGCGGATCACCCAGCCAGGACTGGTTCAGAAAGGTGATAGCGAACCGCTCGGCCAACTGCGGCAGCACCTGGGAAAATACAAACGTCCACATAAATGCGCTGATAATGGTGCTGATCATGTTAGGCATGAAGAAGATCGTCCGGAAAAACCCTTTGCTCTTCGTACGGGACTCGATCAGCACCGCCAGCAGCAGAGCGATTCCATTTTGCAAAACGATCATGAACAGCACATATTTCAGCGTGAACCACAATGAATTCATAAAATCCGGGTCTTCCCGAAGCGCCTCCGTAAAGTTGGCCAAGCCGATGAAATCGTAATTCTGGTTCAACCCGTTCCAATCCGTGAAGCTGTAGTACATGCCGCCGATCGTCGGAATGAGCAGGAAGATCGCATAGAGAATAAACGCCGGGGCCGTGAACAGCAGCAGTGACATGTACTTTTTGTATACCCCGTTATACACAGTGGCTCCTCCTCTCCTTGAGCTTTGGGAAAAGGAGCGGGAAGAGCGCTCTCTTCCCCACTCCAGGTATGGCTGCATCAAGTTTCACTTGGCACTTTTACTTGTTCACCTTGTTGTACGATTTCCATGCTTTATCCAAAGCGGCAATCACATCATCCTGGGACATTTGTCCGGCATAATAGGACTGCAGTGATTTACCCGCTTCATCTTTAACCGCCTGAGGAATGCTCGGGTCCTGATAGGACTTGCCTGCTTTTACATACTCCATGGCGTCATTCACCCAAGGATAGCTTTCATAATTGTGAATTTTCGCAATCGGATTGAATTTCAATGCCTGATAAAATGCGCTTGAATCCTTGTCATCCAGCACATAGTTAATGAAATCCAGCGCCAGCTCCTTGTTCTTGCTGGAGGAGGACACGGCAAGTGAAGTCGATGTGCTCAGGTTGATCATCGTGGCATTCGGGTCGTCATTGACCGGGAGCGGTGCCACACCGAAGTCCAGATCCGGGTTCGATTTAAGGATCGTCTCCGCATACCATGGGCCTTGCACCCACATGGCAGCTTTGCCGGTGGCAAATGCGGCCGCTCCGTCATCTCCGCCCACTTCCAGGGCGCGGTCCGTGCCATTGCCGTTTACGAGATCCATCATGCCGAAGAGAGAATCCTTGATCTCGCTGAAGGAACCTTGGTCTTGATTCATCCGTTCAATGAAATCCTTGTCTCCCGTGTTGATTGTGGCACCGGCTGCAAGTGGCAGGAATAGCTGCGGAATCCAGGATTCCTTATAGGATATTTCAAATGGCGTTATATTGGCCGCCTTCAGCTTATCGACTACGGCTTTCATCTCGGTCAGCGTTGTCGGCGGGGTAATGCCCTGATCTGCAAAAATTTTCTTGTTGTACAAGTATCCCCAAGAGAGCGTTTCGAGAGGAACAGCTACAATTTTCCCGTCGGTTGTCGTTACGGACGGCTTCACGCTGTCCAGCAGCTTATCCACAAACGGCTGCTTCGACAGGTCTTCCAGATAACCGGCTTTGTAGAAGGATGGAATCTCATTGACCGCATGGAGTGCGAACACGTCCGGCGCATCATTGGAGGCGAGACGGGTCTTCAGGATCTGCGCCGCATTGTCTGCCGGCGGCATTTCCAGCTGCACCGTCACGTCGATATTTTTCTCCGCTTTCATCTTCGCCTTAAACTGTTCAATGTACTTGTCGTAGTGTTCTTTCAGTCTCGGCTGGGCGATGAACATTTTGAGCGTGGCGCTGTTTCCTGCGGAGGACCCGCCCTCAGCCTCCTTTGTTCCCGCATTGGCGCCACATCCTGCCAGTAGTACAGCTGTCAATACAGAGCCCGTCAAGCCTTTCCATATCTTCCTCACATCCATGACCTCCCTGATGTTCAGTGTTCTTTTTGTTTACGCTTTCATTGTAAATCAATGCTGTAAGCGCTTCATTGGACGGATTTAGACCTTTTTATTGGACATTTTTAAACTTTAACTCTGTTTGCGCATTTCCCCCGGTGCTATTCCGAAATACTTCTTGAATACACGGTAAAAATAGGACACATCCTCATAACCGGCCATCTCGCACACATTTTTTATCGGAAGCTGGTCCTCCGTTATCCATTCCCTGGCCTTTTCCATCCGCAGTTGCAAAATATAATCAGTCACGTTCAGCCCATACTCCTGCTTGAATACCTTGCTGAGATATTCTTTGCTGACAAAAAACACCTTGGCCAAAAACTCCAGCGTTACCGGCTCGCTGAAATGCTGCTCCATATACTGCCTGACTTCCTCCAGATTCAGCTTGTTTTTGAATTTACGGTGCTGAACAAGTATATCGAGCGCCTGCACATAGTATTGCTGCACTTCATGTACTGCCGTATCGGCAGATGATAACATTTGTGGCGTCACCTTGATCTCCTGCTGCTCCGCTCCCGGCATGACGGCAGTAAGCAGCTCTTGCAAATGAAGCAGCAGCTCCTGCACCACCCGTCCCAGCTTGCGTCTGCCTGTGTCTGCATGCAGGTCCTGTTGAAGCTGCCCGAATACGACAGTTATGGCTTCCCTGTTCAATTCATTGAAATGAGAACGGAGCCTTTGCTTATACCCGGAAAGGCGCTGCGAAAATTCAAAATCAAGCGGCTCCAGGTCGGAATTTGTGCTGTTTTGCAGCTCTGTTTTGCATTTTTGCAGTGTTGCATTTAGCTCCAGCGGATCAATCGGCTTGAGCAGATAATCGACCGCCCGGTATTTTAGCGCATGCTTGGCATAATTAAAGTCGTCATATCCGCTGATCACAATCGCTTTGATCTCCGGAAAGCGGTCGTTTAATATCCGCAGCAGTTCCACACCATCGGCTGCGGGCATGCGCATATCTGTAATGACAATTTCGGGCTTTAATGCTTCCGTCAGCCGTACAGCCTCAATCCCGTCTCCGGCTTCGCCAATGATTTGCAATTCAAGCCGCTCCCATTCCCCAAGCGTTCGGATCATGTCCCTGTTCCAGTGTTCATCATCCACCAAAAGCACTTTGATCATCAATCTGCCAACCTCCTGATTCCCATGGAATACGGATGCAAATGTCCGTGCCTTTCCCCTGCTCGCTGTTTATGCTGATTCCATACATCGGACCGAAATGCATGCGGATGCGGGCCGCAACGTTAATCAGCCCGATGCTCTTTCCTCTTGCCCAAAGGCCGTCTGTCCCGGCGGCCAGCATGCCGCGCAGCTCCGCGAGCCGCTCCGGCTCTATCCCGGCTCCGTTATCCCTAATGCGAATCAGCACCCCGCCGCCGCTGCGCTTGACCGAGACGTCCAGCTTCCAATCCTCCTGTCTGAACTCCAGCCCGTGCGCAAATGCATTTTCAACTATCGGCTGTAAAGAAAGTTTTGGCAGCTCACTCTGCAGCGCCTCATCTTCCACCTCAAGCGTATAATGAAGCCTGCCTGAGAACCGCTTCTGCTGGATATGCATGTAATGCTGCAGATGATTCAGTTCCGCCTGCAGGGAAGCCAGATGATCCGGCTCGCGCACAATGTAACGGAACATTTCGCTTAAAGAGCGGATAATCTCATAGCTGTCGGCCGGCTGGCGCGCATAGATCATACCGCCGATAAGCTGCAGCGTGTTTTGCAGAAAATGGGGGTTGATCTGTGATTGCAGCGCTTTAAGCTCCGCCGTTCTTTTTTCCAGATTGATTTTGTATTCATTTTGAATATGACTGCGAATGCGGACAGCCATTTCGTGCAGGTTATTTTCCAGAAAGCCGACCTCATCCGTTCTTCCGCTGCGGGCGGGCAATTCCTTGCGCTCATCGATTAGATCGATACCACGCATCGATTTGGCTAGTTTGACGATAGGCCGGGCCGTTCTCCAGGCGACAAAAACGGCAAGCAGCACCGACAACGCTGCTGAGACCGCACCTACAAGCAGGCCATAGGTCATGGTGTTTATCGCGCTCTGGTCAATATCCCGCTTCGGAATGACCTTGACCAGCCGCAGCCCGATCGGATCGACGGTATTATAAAACACATATTCCTGAGATGTGCGGAAATAGCCCGGACCCGGACCCAGGTCGGCAAGTTGTTCTGCAGCCACACTGGATAAAGCGCTTTCACCCGAAGGAGCGTACATCTCCTTCCCGTCACTTCCGGCAATAAGTACCCCCTTCTTATCCATACCGCCCAGCAGTTCAAGCGTCTGGTTAAAGGCTGACCAGCGGATCTCCAAGGTGATGGCCCCAAGCTTTTCCTGGTTCTCAAAGCGATTAATGCTGCGGATCAGCCTGAATTTTTCCGGATCATCACCACTGGTGTCAACGATGAAATCCTTATTTTGGCGCGCTAGATCGTCATAGACCACAGGAGCAGCAGAACGCGTCTGCACCTCGTTTTGCATGGAATTAATCGTAAACAGTGTGCTGGTTTCATGTACATACAAGCTGATCCCGACCACATGATTGCCTGCAGAGTAATATACGCTGTTCAGGATTTCAAAAATTTTTCGCTGCTCGGCAAAGCGGCTCGACAGGCTGTCCTCCTCCCGGTCTGTTAAATAATCGCTCAGCCCCGGACTGACTTGAATCGTATAAATCAGGTTGTTCAGCTGCGAAAATTGTTCCCCCAAATAAATGCCAGTCCATTTCATATTGGATAAATTGGTATCGATAACTTCAGATTCCATGGATGTCCTGCTGTTTTCGGCCGCCAGCGCCGTGATGGCGATAATGGGCAGCATAGCGAGCAGCACCATCGTGATGATCAGCTTGCTGCGGATACTTCGCTGCACAGGATGGATAAAACGCCGGGAAAAATCTTTTAACAATGCAGATGCACCTGCTTTCCCCTACAGTTTGTCCTTTCAACGATAAACGCAAAAAATGCGCCCCGCATCAGGAAGGCGCTTTCATAAATGATGCCCGAAAGACCTGCAATAATGGTGACTGCCCATGATGCCGTTTCTTTTTGGCTGTATTATACCTGATTTTCATCTGGAATACGATTATAAAATAACTGGTATGTTGAATATGGGACCTATTCATATCAACTTCGTATATTTAAGAGATTTAAGCAGGAAGAATTAAGAAGGAGGAATCATTATTTCGAAAAAGTTCATCATATTTCGTATGGTGGCTGTCTTTACCTTGGTGACAGCTGTGACTCTTTTTCTTCTCGACTTATTATCTGCATATCAATTAAATTGGTTACATGGAAAAGGGATTATATCGACCTGGATATTGCCTCCAATAGGTATATTCTGTTCAGGGAATTTATTTAAGGCTACTGGAAGGAAGAAAGATGCTCTTTTATTGATCCTCAATCTTTTGTCCTTTTTTCTTTTTCCTATATACATGTTTATTGGAACATTGTTTTTGGGGCCGTAAAGAAGCGCTCTTTTAAGAATGCTTCTTTACGGTAAACATCTGTACCTTTTGAATAATCCATGATTTCTCCCTGCAGATTAACTCCGGCTTGAGCTAAAAGCAGGCTTAAAGAATCTTTTTAAAAAGGGCAATGGTTTCTTCCTTAGTGGGTATAAAGGGATTTCCCGGTGCGCAAGCATCCTTCAAGGCATTCTCTGCCAGCAGCTGCAGATCCACATCATTCACGCCAAGCTCGGAAAGGGTGGATGGAATGCCCACCTCCTTGGATAGCTCTTTAATGGATCTGACCACAAAGTCGGCACATTCCTTGTCCGTTTTATCTGAAACCTCGAGACCGATGGCTTTGGCGATGGGTTTGAATTTCCCGGGCACATGCTTGGCGTTCTCTTCCTCCACATAAGGAAGCAGCATGGCATTACAGACTCCATGCGGCAAATCATAGACACCGCCCAACTGATGCGCCATAGCGTGTACAAAGCCAAGGCCTGCATTATTAAATGCCAGGCCCGCGAGAAATACGGCATAGGCCATATTTTCTCTGGCCTCCATGTCTTGTCCGTTTTTAACAGTTCTCGCAAGATTGGCAAAAATCAGCTCTACGGCAGCGAGCGCAGTTGCATCCGTAACGGGGTAGGAGCCTGGAGTGACCAATGCTTCAACCGCATGAGTTAATGCGTCCATTCCTGTAGCTGCGGTCAAATCGGCCGGTTTGTAGACCATAAATTCAGGGTCGCTGACTGAAATGGCGGCAATGCTGTTCTTGTCGACCATCACCATCTTTACTTTTCGTTCTTCATCTGTAATGACATAGTTGATAGTCACTTCACTGGACGTTCCGGCAGTGGTATTCACGGCTATAATGGGCAGTGCTTTTTTTAGCGATTTATGGACTCCTTCATACTGAGTAATGTGGCCCCCATTTGTAGCTATGATGCCAATGGCCTTTGCGGCGTCCTGTGGAGAGCCGCCCCCTATGGAAATCAAGTAATCGCAATGATGTTTTTTTAGAAACTCGACACCGTCATGAACATTTTTGCACGTTGGATTGGGTTTGACCTCATCGAAAACTTCATACTCAATCCCCGCTTCTTTCAGAACCGTTAACAGTTTCCCGGCGATCCCGCTTTGCATTAAAAATTTGTCGGTAACAACAAGTGCCTTTCGTAAATTCAGCTCCCGGATATAGGGAACTACCTCCTTTGCACAGCCCCTTCCAATAAGATTGACAGATGGAACATAATAAACATGAGCACTCATTTCGTCAAACCTCCCCGCAAGTCATTCCAATTTCATCCTAAGCCTGCGTATTTTCAAAATCAACACAAATTATGTTTGTTTATTTACTTTTATATTTGTTTGTGAATATTTTTTGACTTAAATATCAAATTTTATTTTTGTTTTTATTGTTTTCGTTAGTTTAGTCCTCTCTCAAATAGAAATAAGCTGCCAACAAGCCAGGCAGCCATAGATATCAATTTTTAATTTCTGATCCTGATCCGTATCTCTCCGTCCTGCAACCCCTCTGCCTTGGCGTGAAGTATCAATTCCCCCGTTTGCCCGCCTGCCTGCACGATGACCAAACATTTGCCGCCCCGTGTGCTTCTTCGATTGCCTTTATACGGCTCATCGCTTGTAAGATCTCCGTTGTCTACGCCAAGAATGCGTCCTTCTCCGGTGAGCTCGAAGTGCAGCTCATATTCCCGTTGGGGAGCCTGAAGCCCTTCAAGGTCCGCAACGGTCACCTCCACATGAGCAATTTCATGGTTGTCAGCAGGCATCACGCTCTTGTCTGACTTGAGCACAATTTGACTGGGCTCTCCTGCTGTAGTCAATTCATGCTCACATACTTGCTGTCCCCTGTTTCGACCCACAGCACGAAGCTTGCCGGGTGCATACGGCAGGTGCCACACGATCATTTTATCCGGATAGTCCTTCAGCTCCCTGATTCCGTATGATTCATCATTCACAAACAGCTCCACGCGCTCGCAGTTCGTAAAAGTCACCAGCCGCGCCATTTTTCCTGTATAATCCGGAAGCGTCCAATGATCCTTCAGCACCGGGGATTTCCAGTGCATCGTCCACTGTGGGTTATGCTCTTGCTTGACGGTGTCGTCAAAGACGGCAATGTGAACCATCGGCTCCTCCGACCAGAAGCTCTGCTGCAGGTAGGAGATTGGCTTGCGGAAGCCGCACGTATCAATCAGGCCGGATGGCCACCCTTTTAACGGATAAATGGCCTCCCCTAGATAATCAATCCCTGCCCATACAAATTGACCGATCACATACTTATGCTTGAGCACATCCAACCACGGATTGAGCGGCAAATAACCCTTCACCCGATTGTCCTTGCCGCGATAAAACGGGAAGGTCTCCGTGCCGAGAATCAGGGTGTCCGGCATGGCTTCCCTGTAATACTCATACCACTGCTCTTGATAGTTCAAGCCGAGCACATCCATTCGTTCGGCCAACCCTTTCGTATGCTGCACTTTACCTTCAATTGATCCATCGCGCAGGCTTACCGGTGTATTATGAGGCTCCAGGGCGCAGGTCACCGGACGGGTCGGGTCCATCTCATGGCAGTAATCCACGAGCATCTTCAGCATGTCAAGCATAGCCGCCTGCCCTTGATTTTCCACCTCATTGCCGACGCTCCACATAATGATGCAGGGATGATTGCGGTCACGCAGCAGCATCGCTTCCAGATCCTTCTGCCACCATTCCTCGAACAAATGCTCATAAGATAACGATTTCCATTTATCAAAGGCCTCGTCAACGACGAGAAAACCCATCCGGTCACAAAGATCCAGCAGCTCCGGCGCCATCGGGTTATGAGCGAAGCGGATCGCGTTGCAGCCCATTTTCTTCAGCGTCTCCAGCCTTCTTCGCATCGCCGTATCATGATAGGCCGCTCCCAGACAGCCCAGGTCGTGGTGTATGCATACTCCTTTCAGCTTCATATGAACTCCATTGAGAAAAAAACCTTCCTGTTCGTCGAATTTAATTTCTCGTATGCCAAATGGAGTATGGTAGCAATCTACTTCCACACCTTCACAATAGATTGTTGTCTTTGCCTCGTACATCGCTGGAGATTCCGGAGACCATAACTCGGGGTTATGTATCTCGGCTCCCTGTACGATCTTCAACGTCTCTCCTCCAGCCAAGTCTTGTTGAGTCCCGACCCTTCCCTGAAGAGTTCCTGCCGTATCCACAATCTCAGTCACAATGGTGCATTCAACCTGCTTGTTATCATGATTCTTCACCTGAATTTCAGCGTTTACCTTTGCCTTATCGGCAGTAATCTCGGGGGTGGTGATATAAGTTCCCCATCCGGTTACATGAACCTGGCTGGTGCTGATCAGCCATACGTTGCGGTAGATGCCTGAACCGGAATACCAGCGGTCCGGCGGCATCGGGGTATTATCGACCTTGACGGAAATGACATTTTCCTCATCGCGCAGGATATACGGGGTCAGATCATACTGAAAGCTTACGTAACCGTAAGGCCGCTTGCCCAGGAAATGACCGTTAATCCATACCTCACTGTTATTGTGAATCCCGTCAAACTGGATATAGACCCGCTGCTCCGCCTCGTTAGCCGCCAAACGGAAATGCTTGCGATACCAGCCCACCGTCCAGCGGGGCAAATAAGCATGATTACCGCCAAATTCCATGTGCGGATCAAATTGCTTCTCGATGCTCCAATCATGGGGAACGTTCAGCTGCCGCCACTTGCTGTCATCATAGTCTTTTTTGTCGGCGCCTGCATAGTTGCCTTCCGTAAATCTCCAGTCCGTATTAAACGGCAATATCGTTCTGCTCGTCATCATTTAACCTCCAAGTGATATGAGAATAGCCGCAGTTATCCTTTTAAAGCCCCCACCATAACACCTTTTACAAAATATTTCTGCAGGAACGGGTACAGCAGCAGGATGGGCGCTGTCGTCACGATGATTGCCGCATATTTTAACGTCTCCGCCACATCCCGGCTCTGGATTAATGTCGTGGTGCCAATCATGTTTGCGTTGTCGTTTTCCAGAATGATGTTTCTTACGACCAGCTGGATCGGGAACAGATTTTGATCCCGTAAAAAAATCATGGCATTAAACCAGCTGTTCCAGTGGCCTACGCCATAGTACAAAATCAGGACAGCGACTACCGGCATCGACAGCGGAATAAAGATGCGGAACAGAATGGTGAAATGCCCCGCCCCGTCCAGGACGGCCGACTCCTCCATCTCCTTCGGAATGGACAGAAAGTAGGTGCGCATAATGATCAGATTGAAGGTGCTGACCGCCGTAGGCAGAATGAGCGACCATAAGGAATCCAGCAGTCCGTAGGCTTTAACAATCAGGAAAAAAGGAACGAGTCCTCCACTGAAAAACATGGTGAATACGATAAAAAACATGATCGGCTTCTGCAGCATGACCCCTTCTCGTGACAGAAAATAAGCCCCGAGCGCGGTTAAAGTCATGTTAATGATCAATCCTACAACGAGGACGAACAGCGTATTTTTGAAGCCCTGCAAAATGACCGGATTGCTCAGCACGGCCTTGTATCCATCCAGAGAAAATCCTTGCGGCCAGAGCAGAATCCCGTTAAAGGAGATCAGGCGATTCCCTTCACTTAACGAGGAAAACAGAATGTACAGCATCGGATAAAGGGTCAGGATGATCAAAATGACCATGATCGTCACATTAACCACATCAAAGATCCGTTCGCCGATGGATGGTTTGATCATACGCTTTCACTCCTTACCAAAGACTGTTTTTACTTGCACGTCTGCTTATATAGTTCGCCAGGATCAGGATGCTGAAGTTGATTAAGGAGTTAAACAGCCCGACCGCGGCGCTGTAGCCATAATTGAACTCCAGGATGCCTTTGCGGTACACATAGGTGGAAATGACATCCGCCGTCTCGTAAATGCTCGCGCTGTACAGCAGAATAATCTTCTCAAACCCGACATTCATAATGTTCCCGAGCGCGAGAATCAGCATAATCATGACCGTTGGCAGGATGCCCGGAAACGTAATATGCCGAATCTGCTGCAGCTTGGTGGCGCCGTCAATTTTGGCCGCCTCGTACTGCTGCTGGTCAATCCCGGATATAGCCGCCAGATAAATGATCGTGCCCCAGCCGATCTGCTGCCAGATTTCACTGATCACATAAATGGGGCGGAAAGACTCCGGCTGCTGCAGAAAAGCCGTCCGTTCACCCCCGAAAAAAGCAATCACATCGTTAATCAGTCCGTCGGACAGGGTGAAATAACGGATAATGCCCGCAACGACAACAAGTGTAATAAAATGCGGCATATACGTAATGGTCTGCGTTATTCTGCGGAAGACCGAGCTTTTCATTTCATTCAGCAGCAGCGCCAAAATGATGGGAGCCGGAAACCCGAACAGCAGGTTCGTAAGGCTGAGCAAAACCGTATTTTTAATGACACGGAAAAAGTAGATGCTGGAGAAAAACTCTTCAAAATGCTTGAATCCCACCCATTCGCTGCCCAAAATGCCCTTGGCGGGAATAAATTGCTTAAACGCGATCACAGCCCCGTACATCGGCACATAGTGAAACATAATATAATAAATGAGCACAGGCAGGATCATCAGGTACAGCCATTTATTGCGTACCAGATCCCTTGCTAATTTAGCTCTGAGCATTTCACTTCACTCCTCTCTTGCATCCTCTCGAAGGAGCCGCCAGCCAATACCTCCTTGCTGCGCGGCCCTTTCGCCAGAAGCATTATCTTTTCAGGTAACGCTCATAAGCAGCCTGCTGAATTTCAAGCGCCCGCTCAATTCCCATATCCTTCATTTGCTGCACATAACGATCGTAATTGTCTACAGACTCGGTGCCCAAAATGATTTTGAGCTCCGCTTCCTTCACCAGCGCGTTGATATCGTTCATGATGCTGCTCATTTCATCCGCTTCCTCGGCTGTAGGCGTAACCGGCGGCAGCAGATGTTTTTCGTGATTGGTTTTTCTCCAAACATCCAGTGCCTCGGCCGTCTGCTTGTATTTGGCCGGCAGATTGTTATCCTGCTGAATCATCGGGAAGTTGGTGCCATGCGCATATTTCATCATGACCTGGTCGCTGCCAAGCCCCTCGGGGTTGTTCACAACCAGATCTGTGTATACAGGCTTGCCGTCCTTCATGTTGTAAGTCACGCCTTCAAGTCCAAACGTATTGAGCATTCTGCCCTCTTCCGAATAGGCGTAGTCCAGCCAGCGCATGGCTGCTTCCACATTTGGGGTCGTGGCGGAGATGGCGGCCGAGCTGGTTCCCGCATATGCATTGTCGAGCTGACCGAATTCGGGAAGCTGCCCTTTGGCCGCAGCCGGGTATGGAGCTGCCACAAAATCGGCTTTCGGATCGGTCTCTTGTACCGCTGCATTGTATTTTTCAATGTAAAACTGCCATCCGATCGTGGCTCCGCTGTCGCCGGAGGTCATCTTTTTATCTACTGTAGGTGCGTCAATGGAAGCGAAATCCTTGTCAATCAGCCCTTCCTTATACCACTGAGCCATCGTTCTCAGGTACTCCTTATAACCTGGCTCCATGTAGCCATAGACGACCTTACCGTTATTGACATAAAAATTGCCCATCACACCAAATGCCCCGGCAAAACCGCCCGTTCTTTCCCCCAGAAACATCGTGCGGAAGGTGACAGCCGCTCCGGCATTCTTCTTTTCCTTGAAAGCAGTCAGCACCGTGTGCCATTCGTCAATCGTTTCCGGAATCTTCAGATTCAGCTCGTCAAGCCAGTCCTTGCGGATGATCGGTCCGCCGTAAACTCGTCCGGCCTCGGAACGGATAAACGGAAAGGCATAATAGGTGCCGTCATCCGTTTTGATCATTTTGTCAATCTCCGGGTTCTCCTGCAGCGTTCTTTTCAAATTGGGAGCATATTGGTCAATCAGGTCATTCAGCTTGAGAATGTAGCCTTGCTCTACTGCCTTTTCCGGACCGCCCGGGTACTGCAGCCAGGTGTTCAGAAAAATATCCGGCAGCTCGCCCGAAGCCAGCATGAGGCTGAACTTCTGGTCTGTCATGGGCGCTCCGCCCAGGTTTTTGATTTTAATCCCTGTACGTTTTTCATACTCATCATCAATCGGCAGTCGTTCAGGTGTTCCCCCCAGCGTTTCATTCATGAAGGTTAGCTCCGGGCTTCCGGGCACAGGATAAGAAAATTCCTCGGTGGATGCACTACCGCCGGATGGGTTAGAAGCGCTTTCATTATTACTGTCGTTTGAACCGCTGCAGCCAGCGGTCAGGAGCGCCAGACCTGTCATAAAGATGATCAGCTTTTTCCTTGTTAGCTTTCCGGTTTGTTTTGCCAAAATCACGACCTCCATTTCCATGTCATTGTCTGTGTGCTTCTCCAATGTAAGCGCTGCTGATCTGTGGAACAATGTTCAATATGCAAAATCGATTGCTAAAAAGGAAAAACTGCTATCGAGGTACGCTTGCAACAAAAAAGCAGGATAGGCATCATAATTGCCCGACCCGCTTTTTGCAAAATGACCATGCTTTTTACTTATTGTAGATTCTTGAATCGTCCCGGTGTAATGCCCTCATACTTCTTGAACACGCGGATAAAAGCGCTGCTGCTGGCAAAGCCGACACGTGCTGCGATCTCTTCGATCGTAGCTCCCTGGCGGAGCAGCGATTTCGCTTCATTCGTTCTGACCTGGCTGATAAAATCATGCAGGCCCTGTCCGGTCTGTTCCTTGAATAGCCTGGACACATATTGCGGAGTCATGCCAAAATGGGCTCCGATCATCGAGACGCTGAGATTGAGATCGTCATAATGCTCCTGCACGAAAACAGTGACTTGCTCGCCGATCCCGGGATTGGACAGCATCGCCAATTTATCTTGTACTCTGCTGCACGCCATAGCCAAAAGCTCCATCAGCTCATCCCGAAATTCCGCGCGTGTAGTGCAGGCCAGCAGACGCTTCAGCGGCCGCCATTCCTCCCATAAAGCGGATTGTTTTGCCTCCTTCGGAATGGATTTCATAATGGAGCTTGCCAGATCCACCATCACACAGCGTATAAGCTCAATGGATGATTGTGACTTGAATACCTGGGAGAGAATCTCGTCCAGCATGGCTGCAGATTTTTCCAAATCTCCGGTTTTGATCAAGTTAATGAACACTGCCTCATCACTGATAGACAGGTAATATCCGGATTCCTCCGGCTCAATATCTCCATACCAGATAGACATGTTTTCCAGAAAAATCAGACGGTACTCCTGCGCTTCCAGCGCCTGCAGATAGGCCTGATGAATATTGCTCATCCCCGTATGCCGCTCGCTGCCGGCCATCACAATATGCAGCCTGTACTTTCGCTCAATAAACTCCGTCGTTTTGGCGAGCGCCTCCTCCATGTCCTCTTTCCATTGATCCGCCCGCTCGGGACATATATTCATCACGCACGCCAGCAGACCATCCACTTCCGTAAAGCTCAAGCGGTGACCATGACCGGCAAAATCCATGATAATGTTGGACACAATAAAGTGGGACAGGCTCAGTGAAGGATTGGCTTCTTCTTCGGTTTGAATGTAAAAGAGCAGCACGGCAAAATCCTCGGATTCCCATTGAAAATGGTGCAGCTTCACCGCATCCTCCTGCGACAGCCCCTCCTCGGCTTGGCCTTTGAGCAAGCGGGATAAATAATAGCTCTGCAGCGCACGCATCTGCTTGAACTGGCGGCTGCTCATATCATCCCTTTCCCGGATCGCCGAAAGCACATGCTTGCGGATAAAAGCAAATTCGTCCAATACGCGCCGGGCTGGCTCGCCCTTGGACAAAGAAAACACATTGACCAGTTCCCGCACCGGATTGTAATTTTTCCGCGCAAAATACCAAATGACAATACCTCCGACGATAAAACAAAGCAGCAGACCGAGCAGGTTCATATTGCGGATTTCCCGCGCCTTTTCCCAAAACACGCCTGGAGGAAAAACGCTTACATATTTCCAGTTTGTCGTATCTGAGCGGATCTGGGAGACCATACTCCCCGTGTTTTCCATGTTGCGGAATCCGCTTTCAGCCTCTTGCTGAATTTCGTCCGGGCTGGAAAAGGCCGCCAACCTTGCATCATTGTTATTCTGGAACAGGACTTTATTATTGCCGTCCAGGATATACACATCGCCTCTGTTCACCCAATCCACGTTCTGAAGCATGCTTTGCACTTTGCTGCCGTTGAGTTGAATCATCAGCATTCCCTTGAGGGAATCCGTCGACCTGACATAGGTTAAAGGTTTCATTAAAACAACATTGCTTCCCCAGCGGTCAAATGTCATCACTGGAACCGGGTCCTGAGGTTTAAGGCGTTCCCCCCGCAGATCAGCCAGCCAATCCTCATACGGCATGCCGATCATTTGGCTGTTGATGTCATAAAAGGTGCGGCTATCCGCATACGTTTCATCCGTCAATACTTTATCAAGGCTGCTCGAATAAATGTAAACCCCTTTGATAAAATCATTGTTGGATCTATATTTGCCCAGCTCCTGGCGTGTTTGGTAAATCTGAAAGGAATGGCTCTTTTCCTCGCTTGCGGATATATTCAGATACCTGTTGACCTCATTGTAAATCGATAACTGCGTGGCCAGCTTTTCGGCCTGATTGACCTCACTGTCCATCATGTACTGTACCTGCTTCAGCATCGCGCTGCCCGCCCGCTGGATTTCATACTCAACGATATCCTTTGTCTGCACATAAATGATAGCGCTAACAAAAAGCGGGATCAGCATGATCACCGCATAAGAGATAATCCATTTGAAGGCTACGCTTCTGCTAAACCTGAACCATTCCCGCTTCATCTTCTGCACTCCCCTACACTCCCTTGCCTGGCTTCGGCCAATCTCCGCTCGATATGTACGTAATTATACTATAGGAAAAGTTGCCCAAAGAACAAGCTGCCATTAGCTCTATTTCTCCATGCGTGCAGCGGCATTCTTTGGTATGTTCTGAGGCGCTCCGAGAACGAATGATTCCTCCCATCGCTGTTGTCCCCAAATTTCTTATTATATTTTTTAGCGGATGAAATTCGGTGACAAAGGCGACCGCTGCCGCTTTTCCGGAATCATTTCGTTCTCTCCGCTACTCCGTGCATATGCCTGCCTAAACAACAAGGAAATCGCCAAATCACACTGTGATTTGGCTGTTACAAAAAGTCAAAAACATGAGCGGACATCTCCCCCTGTTCTTGATTTTTCATGCTTATTCCTGTCTTAAAACCAAAATCAGTGCTTGGCCGTGGAATAGGTGCAAGTGCGTATAAAAGGCGTAAAAACTCTAACGGATGTGAATTACGCTATTTGGCTAAAAACGGGGAGGAACGAGATTTAACGGTTGTCAGCGAGCCTATTTCCCGTTTTTCACAGGTAAAGGGGCTGTTTCGCCTAAATAAGCGCGCCTACAACCGTTAGAAAAGAAACCTTCATTTTTTCGGCCAAATAAACACTATTACAACCGTTAGCCAAGAAATTTACCGGATAGCTCTATTCTATTATTAGAATTTAGAAAAGAGCCATTGTTAAACAATATAGAATACAGGCTGGTCCCTGATAAAGCTGACGGGCAGGCCGGGGAACTGTTCCGACAGTAGTTCCGCCACATACTTCATACCTGGTGCCTCGCTTTCTGCATGACCCAGCATGATCAAAGCTTTGCTTCTGCCCTGCTGCACCGCGTCCTTCACATACTCAGGTGTCTCCCACTCCGGTCCTTCACCGGCGATGATCAGATCCACCTCTTCCTGCTGAAACAGCGGAATAGCCTGTCGGCCGCACCCTCTGTAGCCAACTAGAATGCCAACCCAGGTACAGGGCATGGACAGGTCTCCAGCAACACGGACATAAGATATTTGTAAGGCCTTTTTCAGGTAATCAGCTGTTTCTGCAAGTGTCATGGGAGGGATATTAAGTATAGCTGCGGCTGGATGATGGACAGAGACGTAATTTTCCCACCCAAGCTCTCTAAGCAGCCCTGTCATGATTGCATCCGGTTTGGAACGGTGCGCATAATCATGAAAGCGGAAAATAGAAATACCGGAATCTTTGATCAGTCTTGCTTTTTCCAGATATACAGGGTCTTCCCCCAGCCACTCCCTTTCATCCTGATGGTTATAAAATACACCCTCATGCGAAATGATTAAATTTGCGCCAAGGTAGATGGCTTGATCGATTACATACCGGGACGCCGAAAAAGCGGTTACTACGCCTTTGGCTTCTGTATCCGGACTTCCCATAAGAAGCTGATCCACGGTTGGGAGTGGAACATCTATGCCTGCCTTCAATGCGTTAATGATCTGTTGTATGGTATACATCGTTCTCTCCCTTTTTTACTTCAATGTCTTGAAATCCGCAGCTCCTCCGTTTTATGCCCATCCTAGCACGGCCGCACTGGAACAACCATTGCCAAATCGATCAAAGATTTATCCAAATCGGGCCGAACCAGCTATTATCTTCTCAAGATTTTCAATTAGATCAGGGTAGGATGATGATATAATCATATTTGCACATGTCAATAACCATATCCACTAGCAGCAAGTAAGTGAAGAATGTCTAATCAGGAGGGCATATGAAAACTATTGGACTTATCGGTGGAATGACTTGGAAATCTACGCTGGAATATTATCGAATCATTAACGAAGAAGTAAATGGCAGGTTAGGTGGATTTCATTCAGCAAAGTGTCTGTTATATAGTGTGGATTTTGACGAGATTGAACGCTGTCAATCTGAAGGTAATTGGGAAAGTGCGGGTACAATCTTAGGAGAAGCTGCTGCATCTTTAGAAAAAGCAGGCGCAGAATTTATAGTTATCTGTACGAATACAATGCACAAGGTTATTGATCATATTGAAGAACAGATAAAAATACCTGTTTTGCACATTGCTGATGCAACAGCAAATCAAATTAAAAGCTCGAACATAAAAACCGTTGGTTTACTTGGTACCAAGTATACGATGGAACAAGATTTTTATATATCCCGAATAGAATCTAACGGAATCAAGGTAGTGGTACCGAATGAAGAAGAGCGGATTCATGTTAATAAAGTCATTTATGAGGAGTTGGCTTTTGGACAGATTGTACAATCATCCAGAGATTATTATAAAAAAGTAATTCGAAATTTAGTTGATAATGGAGCTGAAGGAATCATTTTGGGTTGTACAGAAATTGGTTTATTGATTAAGCCTGAAGATTCAGAGGTTCCATTATTTGATACGACAATGATCCATGCTATTGAGGCAGTGAATACCGCTTTAGAAAAATAAAGTATTTATTTCGCTAAAAATGGAAATTATTTTTTTATAATTATCGTTATGCCCTCACCAAGATGAGCCTAACACATATACTAAATTATCCCTAGTCCAGTTACTACAAATATGGTGCCGGACAGGTGCTCCTTTTTGGAGTGTTTCCCGGATCCTCAGGTATAGCGGCACGGAGGTCTCCAAAAGGACTTAACAACCACGGTCGGTTGTCTGCCATCACTCTTCGACACGTTCACGTTTAAATTTTCGGTTCAACTGCTTTCGCTTACTGATTTGCTCGGCAATGGTCAATCCGATGAGAAATGCGGTAGCAGAAGTATTACCATCTACAGTAAACGGGACAATCGAATCGTCGGCTACAATTAAATCCTTTACACCATGTACAGCTCCCCGTCGATCGACAACGCCACCATTTCGAGTGGGTGCCATACGAAGTGCCCCTTGTTGGTGGTGGTTGTGATCAAAATTTTCCTTGATGAATTCTTCAAGTCTTGCATCGTCATCCAGGACATCCGGAGCAGGAGAAATCAGCCGATATGCCGGATCAATGGCCTCCAACTGAATGGCAATATTTCGAATATAAATTTTATAAATGTTTTTGACTGCTTCCAGATCGTCTGAGTTTTGTAAAAAGGCTTCATCGGCAAGCACGATCTGCAGGGGATCGTTGCTCTGGATGTCAATCGAACCACGGCTTTTGGGCTTCAGGAATAAAATAGCAAGCGTTAAATTGCCGTTGGAACCGATCCCCACAAGCTGTACCCCCCTCTTATATGGATCGGCTCCTGGCGACGGATCGGGCAGAAAAGCTCCCCCGGTATACAGAGCACTCGGATCATCGGCAGGCAAGGGGGTATCGTCCGGATTTGTGCTAAAAACAGCAAAATTCAAAGTATGGTTCCGCAGCTGTTTTCCCACATTAGGATTCGAAAACACAACGGGAATGCCCGCTGACTTAAGCTCAGCGGCAGGTCCTATTCCGGAGAGCATCAACAGCTGTGCGCTATTAATACCCGCCGAAATAATAACTTTTTTACGAGCGTACGCCCGTAAGTGCCGGCCTTCTTTTAAAAATTCCACTCCTGATGCCCGTTTGTTTTGGAAAAGAATGCGGAGAGCGGTAGATTTATAAGAAACATTCAGTTTTCGACCGTTTATGCCATGACCGTTAGGTCGAACGATATCCGAGGATAGAAAGGCAGTTGACGAACTTTCCCTTCTGCCTTTGGGCTTTTGAAAAAGCTGCCAACGGGTGAAGGGACCAAGCGGTGTTTCTGGATCATTATAGTCGAGTATTTGATCAAACCCAGTCGCTTGTTCAATGGCGGAGACGAGTTTTTTGGCCATGGCAGTTGGATTTCGCGGAGCCTGCCTGATATTGATTCGTCCATGGAAGCCATGTACATTGTCATTATTGGTTTCACCATTAAACTTTTCCATACGCTTGAAACGCTGCACCGCGCTGCTTGGCGACCAAATTGGCCCTAAAAGTTTTTGCCACTGAGATAAAACATCTGCAGTTGGCCTTACATATTGCTCCCCATTAATTGAGGAACCGCCCCCTGATAAACGTCCCGTTGTCCATTCAAAGGTGCGTTCGTCGAGCCCTACCTGGGGGATTCCTTCTCCCTGCCAAAAGTATTGCGCAAAAAATTGTTCTTCAAGCTCAGGGGCAAATGTGGAGTCCCTAATGGGCAGATCCCTGTCTCTATTTTCCCCGGCCTCCAATACAAGAACAGAGGTTTTTTTATCATCCGTAAGCGTCTTCGCGATCACTGCTCCTGCTGGCCCCGTCCCAACAACAATGTAATCAAAGGTTGAACTCCTGTTTTTCTGCCGTGAATTGCGCACGACCATCCTCCTTTATCCACTTGTGCTTACATAGCAAAATATTATGCACTCGTGTGGAGTGTGCCGAAAGCCAGAGCCTTTTCGCGATATTTTTTTATCGAGGTGCGTAATTAAAATGACTCTCCCGGGCTATAACCCAATCCACCTTTTTTGACTGGTCATACACTGATCACAAAAAAAGGAGGTTTTTTTTAATGGCTGTTAAAGCAAGTCCGGAATTTATAAGATTATGTAATCAATTTTCAAAAATTTTGGGTGGGGAACATGAAATTGATCCTGGGCCCGTTTGTTTTGTTAGCCGCGCAAGACAACTGAATGCAACAATTTTAGGAAGACGTACGACATCTCCTCTCGTACGTTACCAACTGTTTTCGTTTGAATCCCTGGATAAGTCCGGGCGTGCGCTCTGCTTAGGGGAAACGGCTCTTCTTCAAAATCAGGCCAATCGATTAATCCGCAATCTCCAAAAACGCGGAATTACAGTAACTGCTTTACACAATCATTGGTTGAATGAAAAGCCACGGCTCATGTACATCCACTGGGAATCAATCATGAAGCCTATTGATTTCGCCAGGAGAACAAAAGAATCTATTCGTTTCCTGGGATAAATCTCGGATCTTTTCCCCTCGATTTAGTTGATGATATAAATTATTCGTTCTTCATCGCAAATTGATAACCCATTAGTTAAACCTTTGTATAAGGGGAACCGCTCCCAGGCTCCCCTTTATCAAACCAAACGTGGCCCAAAATATGATTGATCTGTCATACTAACGCAGAAATTCGCAAATTACATATAAAAATACATTATAGGTTAACTAATATCGATTTTTCATTTCTCTCCGAATGATCAGGTGAGTAAGACACCCTCCCCCAGAACCTCTAATCTAATACCACAGACATCGTTTGAAGATTTGGAACATTATATTATTATGCTACTTTTTGATAAACGGTGATTTAAAAGTTAAGCTAAGTTTTCTTCGATGATCTTGACACTCCAGCGCTCAAGCCCGATCGTCTGGCCGCTATGGACTGGAGCATCCTCGAACAGCTCCGTTCCTTGTCCATGCGGGTATACAAATTCCGCCGGCTGGTCCGAATAATTGAAATAATAACGAATGGTTTTACCCGCCACGTTGACGCCTGTTTTTGTAATCAACGGGAACGCCAGTTTTTGGTCCGCTCCCCATAACTCCGCCTGTATGACCGCATGGGCCAATATTTTATTCATCACCTGCGAGCTCACCATACACCCGATATAGATGGCTTGGCCCTTACCGTACGTATTTTGCGTAATTGCGGCATATTGCCCCCAATGCGGGTGGTCATAATAAGCGAGCACTTCTGCTGTTTCCGGGGTGATTAATTCCATCCAGGTATGGACCTCATTATGTTCGGGCTCTACATTAAACGGGTTGTCCTTAAAAGTTACCTTCTTGGGTTCAACAAACATTTGGTAACTAATCCCGCATGCTTCACTAATGATTCCCGGCTGCCGGACAGTCCTTACTTTTACATTTTCATCGGTAAAGCCGCTTTTGAAGGTATATACGATATGGCCGCCGCGGCGCACAAAATCATTCAGGCGCTCCAGCAGCTGGTCTGAAGCGGTATATAATGCTGGAACGATAAGCAAATCATAGCCATCCATATCTTCAACGAATGGATCGACCATATCGCAGCCGACATTCATGCGGTAAAGCTCGTCGTAGACCAGCCGGACCACGTCATTATAGTTTTTATCGGATTTAAAGCTGAACTTGAACCACTCCATCGCCGTTAACGATTCATTGCTGACCAGAATGGCCGTCCTATTCGTCTTCTTCAAATTCACCAGCTTATCCGAAAGTCTTGCAAAATCTGCTCCAATCGTTTTCGCTTCATTATAGACAGGGTTCGGCTCAAAATCATGGCTCAGCAGTCCCTTCCAGTAGGTCTCGAATGAATTGTGAATAGAGTGCCAGTGCCAATAAGCCACCATGTTTGCCCCTGATGCCAGATGGCTGAAAGCCTGCAACCTTAGCTGGCCGGGATAAGGCACCCAATTCAGAAAAGCTTGGGCTTCCGTTTCCAGCACCAGATAGTTGCTGCCTTTCGTGGAACGGGCCATATCGCCGCCAAAGGAAATCTCAATGCCCGTTAAATCATCCTGGGAAGGATGATAGATGTCCACGCCGGTAATATCAAACGGTTTGGACGCAGCAAAATGGTCAACGTCCGGCTGCACCCCGTAGGAATGGCCGCGCCATTCAAAATCGAAATTTTGCGTAACAAACTGATGCGGCTGTTTATACTCATTTACAATCGATACCTGCCAGCCCAGGAAGTCCGTGACCAGCTTCCGCTGGAACCTTGCAAATTCCGCGCCGAGACTGCCATTGATGGTGCCAACAACAGAAGGAAAGTCCTCCCAGCTATTAATACGATTGCTCCAATAATCCAATCCGAAGGCTTTGTTGAGCTCATCCAAAGATTCGAATTTCTCTCGCATATATTTCACAAACTGCAGCTGCACGTTTGGCCCCGCTGTGTGATAGTGCTTCGTTTCATTATCAGTCTGGTAGCCGATGACGGCCGGATGCTTGCATACTCTTGAAATCAGTTTGCGGATGATCCGCTCGGCGTAAAAAAGATAGGCAGGATGCGTAATGTCCATAATCTGCCTTGCCCCATATTTTCCAGGCCCATTCTCAGTTGTCGCCAATATGTCGGGATGCTGCTTGACCATCCAGGTCGGCACGGCGTAAGTCGGTGTCCCAACGATGACGTGGATGCCTGCTTCATGCATGGCGTTCAGCACCCTATCAACAGATGTGAAATCGAACACTCCATTTTGCGGTTCGTGCGTACTCCAGGTGGATTCCGCAATACGAACAACGTTAATGCCGGCCTCCTTCATCATCCGGATATCCTGATCGAGCCTGTCATAAGGCATGTATTCGTCATAATAAGCGACACCGTATAATAATTTTTCCATCATAAATGAGCTTCCTCCAAATCCGGAATACTAGAATCATTGCGAAGACAGCGCTTACTTTTCTATGCATGCAAATCCCTTTTCCAGCCGTTTGCCCTACTTGCAAACCGGAGTTGGCTGCAAATTGATCATGCCGCCCCTGTCCGCTTGCTTCGGCTGGTTCACTTGCGTTAAAGTCATTATAACAATCGATAAGGCAAAAAAAGATACGCAAAAGCAGGTCAAATTTGCCCTAATCCAAGGTGGTCATCCTATGCTCATACCGGAACAATACCGTTCTTATCTATTTCCGCACTCCCGCTGGCTGCCGGCCATCAATTGGAATATCAAGCTCTTTGGCGCACATATGCAGCAGGTGGAGAAAGGCTGGAAGGTGCCGGAGGAATCTCACCCTGCCTTTGAAATCGTACTAATTCTTCAGGGCAGCCAAAGGATTATGCTTGGCCATATTAAGCAGGATCTGGCAGAAGGAGATATTTTTCTGATCCCGCCCGGTACCAGGCATGTGATTGAATGCGTGAATGATCAGGGGCTGACTTATTTTATTGCCCATTTCAACCTGGATGACGCGCTGTTTCATCAGGAAATGAGACGAAGCGGACAGATGTATTTTCCGGCAGGTACGGAGGAAAATGAGCGCTTGAAGGAAGGCCTGATGAACTGGGTTCAACTGCTCCAAAGCGAGCGGGAATATACAACATCCGACCTGTTCCGTATTCAGGCAGGCTTGTTTGAAATTCTTAATCTATTGGCACAGCATGCTTCATCAAGCGCTGCAACGGCTGTATCGCCCACGGTCGGCCACTATGCGGCCCTGATCGCGGAGTCGATCAAGTCCAACTTCAGCCAAGGAAACCTGCAAAACGAAGTGCTGCGGGACAAGGAAGTCCGGATTGAAGACATTGCGGCTTCCCTGAATATCAGCCCCGGTTATGCGCTTGAGGTATTCCAAAAGGTATATGGCATTTCGCCGCGCAAGTACCTTTCCGAGCTGAAGCTGCATGAGGCCAAGCAGCTGATTCAGCAGCCGGATCTGGATCTTACCCGGATTGCAACCATGCTGGGTTACTCCAGCCTTGCCCATTTCAGCAGACAGTTCAAACGCTGGACAGGGATGAGCCCCCGCCAGTATAGACAGACGCTTGGAAACATTCAGTTTTTTGAGCTTTAATTTGGGGTATTCGGAAGTTATGGTGGAGACAACTAAAAACATTTCACTTATAAATCGGAGAATGTGGTGGTATGTTTCTAAAGACTTGATTTGTAACGGTATCTTAGTACAATAGTTTTATGACTACTCAAAAAATAACAAGTGATGAGCTCAGAGTCAAAATATTCAAAGCATTAGCTGATGAAACAAGATTGGAAATCATACGAGCTCTATACGCCGGCAAGAAGGAAATGAATTGCGGAGAAATAGGAAACATTCGCGATACTTCTAAATCGAATACTTCGTATCACTTGCGTACTTTGAAGGAGGCGAAATTAATCAACGTACGAAAAGCTGCCCAAATAAAGTATACGAGTCTCGATTTGGAAACTTTTCAAACTTATTTACCTGGATTTCTGGATACGTTGTAGAAGGAAATCTCTTTTTTTCTTCATTAGTTCAATTGTCATTGAACTTTAGAACAAAAATGAAAAGGGTGGATACCATGTTAAGATTAACAATCTTATTATTTCTCATCATGTTTGTCATCGGCACGGATACTTTTTTGATTTCTCCGCTCATCCCCACGCTTCAACAATTGTTTCATATCCCGACCGAATCCGCAGGTTGGATGGTCGGAGCCTATGCTTTAGGTTATGCCCTATTCGCTCTGATTGCCGGACCGCTTTCCGATGGTTGGGATCGCAAAAAAGTCATGCTTTCCGGCATGGTATGCTTCTCGGTTTCAACCCTGTTATGCGGCTTTGCCACAGGTTTTTGGTCGATGTTTTTATTCCGTTTTTTAGCCGGAGTCAGCGCGGCATTTACGGCTCCTCAAGTCTGGGCCTCGATCCCTGCCCTGTTCCCAACGTCGAAGATCGCCAAAGTATCCGGAATCGTCATGGCCGGCGTGGCTGCTTCCCAAGCATTCGGCATCCCTATAGGAAGTCTGCTGGCCTCCATCCAATGGTCTTATTCTTTTTTTACAATCGGAGCATTCGCGTTATTAATAGCCATATTCATCTACTATGCTTTGCCCGAAATGAAACCGGATCAAGGCCAAATCACCAAATCTCCTATTTTCAGTAGATACATCCCGCTGTTGAGTAGTCCAATGGCGAGAAGAGCTTTCTTCGCTCATTTCTTATTTCAATGCGGATTCTTTGCCGCCTTCGCTTTCATCGGAAAATGGGTGACGGATCGCTTTCACCTTTCAATCGATCAAACGGGGTATTTGATGTTTTTTCTTGGTCTCGGGAATATAGTCGGAAGCCTCTGCGGCGCCTATGTGATCAAAACATTAAACCGTTTCAACACGCTGGTTGCGGGCTTTCTTGTCTCTATTGCATGTTTTATTGTTTTGCCCCACCTGCCATCGGTTGCGGCTTTCGAAAGTGTTTACTTTTTCATATTCGCTACCATGGGAATCGCTCTTCCACTCATATTGGGACTGCTGAATTCATTAAATCCGGCCATCCGCGGCACGATCTCCAGCTTGGCCAGTTCGATCATGTACGCCGCGACAACGCTCGGTTCTTGGATCGCAGGCCTGATTTATGCATCTTTTAACGGTTTTTCCGCAGTTGGCTTGTTTGCGGCTATCTGCTTTGCAGGTTCGTTATTATTGTTTATATTCAGTGGTATTTTGGCCAGTGATGCGAAAACAAAGAAGGAGTTTGCAGCATAAATGCATAGAATAAATTCAAATGGATATTTTAAATCTTTCGAAATTCAACATCCTATATATTTATGAGAATGAATTCGATTTTCTAATTCAAGTGATGGCGAACTCTCTACCTTTGACTTGCCCTCATTGTGGATGTGTAGCCAACCTTTACAAACACGATAGCAGGGAACAGATCTGTATGGACTTACCTATTCACGGCAAGCGTGTAGAGCTTCTTATAAAGCGTCAGAGGTATCGCTGCAGAGACTGCAATCGAACCTTTTGGGAACACCTAAACCACACCATAGACGAGAAGCGAAATTGCACCAAACGTTTATTGTGTTATATAGAGAAGCAAAGCCTTAAACGCACGTTTGTCAGTATATCCGAGGAAGTTGGATTGCATGAGAAAACAATACGTAGCATCTTTCGTGATTACATCAATCGTCTTAAAGAAACTATTCGATTTGAAACACCTTATTGGCTTGGGATGGACGAAATACACATTATTAAGCCAAGATGCGTGCTAACCAATATTGCGGAACATACTTTGCTAGACATTTTGCCCAATCGTAACAAGGAATCCGTTGTAGGCTATCTCTCCCGCCTTCCAAATAGAGGACAAATACAATACGTTACTATGGATATGTGGCAACCATATAAGGACGCCGTGAGATCTGTATTGCCAAAAGCTCTTATCATCGTCGATAAGTTTCACGTTGTCCGTATGGCAAACCAAGCGTTAGAAACCATCCGTAAACAGCATAGAGAGGGGTTATCACCGAAGGAACGGCGTGGACTCATGCACGACCGCTTTATTCTCTTGAAACGCCATAATGAGCTAACAGAGATGGATAAGATAACTCTTGACCTATGGATGAATAATCACCCTTCTCTCGGCATTGGGTATAACTTAAAGGAATCATTTTTTGACTTATGGGATTGCGACAGCAGACAAACGGCTTACCTCAAATACCATGATTGGAAAGCACAGATTCCAAATGAACTCCAAATGGCTTTTGAGCCTCTTACAAAGGCTATGGACTACTGGGAAGAAGAGATATTCGCCTACTTCGATCACCGCGTTCCGAACGCTTATACAGAGTCACTGAATAGCCTTATCCGTCTCATTCACCGATTGGGTAGGGGTTATTCATTCGAAGCTTTGCGAGCCAAAATTCTCTTTACTGAGGGGCTCGAAAAGAAATGTAAGCCAAAATATCAGCAGCGGATCAATACCTGCGTACTGGAAGAAAACTTTCCAAAAATCAAAATGCCACCTCGTGAAACGGAAGAACGAACTCTGCTTGGTGTTGATATTTCCACTTTGATTGAGAAATTGGAGAAGGGCATTTCATAGCCCTTTTCCACCATAACTTCCGAGTACCTAAATTTGTAAATGTTCATGGAATAAGGAGCCCCTGATCAGCAGGAGCTCCTTATGTAGCAGTGATGCGATTCATTTGTTCCATTTAGTTTACATAATATTTTATTTGTTAATCCTCTTCAACCATATCATTAAGACAAACTGCCCCGTACTCCCGGATTTGAATGTTAAAAACAGGGGTTGCAAGCGTGCTCTCTATAAAAGAGATATACTCGGACACATGTTCATCCGGCACAATGGCCAAAATGACACCCGCAAATCCTCCTCCATGCACCCGGCAAGCGCCGTCACCGATACGCTTCAAGAATAGCTCCGTTAAAGCAAGCGCTATGGAAATGCCCTGCTCACTCACAACCGATTCACGGTATACATTTTGCAGCCACTTCCAGGATGAATTGCCCGAAGCGGTAATCAACTGGAGAAAGTCTGCAAAACGGCCTGTCTGCAGAGCAGCAATCTCCTCGCCCACCCGCTCGTTTTCCTCCAGAAAATGCAGCGCCCGCAGCACCGCCCGGTCTCCCGCCTGCTCCCGCAGCATGTCCAGATTGCTGTATATTTGCTCCACGGTCAAATCCCGGACCACTTCACCGCCAAGCGCTCTTGCGACGGCCTTCATTTCCCCCGGAACCGCAGCGTAGTCTGCTGTCAGATCGGCATGATTGCCCCCCGTGCCGACAATCACGAGCGAGTAACCTCTATTCCGGAATTTTGACGGAACAGGTTCAATGAAGGGCTGCTCCGGATCTTTAAAATCGATGGCGATCAACCCGCCATAAGCGCAGGCCATTTGATCAAGCAGTCCTGAAGGTTTGTTCCAGAAATGATTTTCGGCATACTGGCCGATTTTCGCCATCACAACCGTGTCCAGCGCCCCTTGATTATAAAATGTATTCAAAATTGTACAGATCAGCATTT
Source organism: Paenibacillus jiangxiensis (assembly GCF_046098255.1). Classification (NCBI taxonomy): domain Bacteria; kingdom Bacillati; phylum Bacillota; class Bacilli; order Caryophanales; family Paenibacillaceae; genus Paenibacillus; species Paenibacillus jiangxiensis. The sequence continues at coordinate 61,692 of NZ_JBJURI010000030.1, read as the reverse complement.
CAAACGAGGCGGACGAGCTCAAGCCTGATGCGGAAAGCACATTGCTGCTGACATAGGCATTAAAGCCGCCAATTTTATAACCATGATGCACAAATCCTGCCGCAATGCCGCGCAGCAGCGCCAGTGTTCCGGTCTCCTCCGGCTTTGGCTCCAGATTGGAAAGATCAATCCGGTATTGCTCAGGGTAACCCTCTGACACAATTGTAATCACGGCCTCTTCTGTGGGAGCAGCCGCTGCAACCGTATCCAGATCAATGCTTGCCGCCAGCACCCTGCCATGATTATGATCAGTATGATTACCACCGATTTCGGTTCGTCCCGGGGAGCTGAACAGGCTCACGGCGCCCTCCTCACCGTATTGCTCCCGGTAATTCGCAAACAGCTTCTGATAACGGTCTGTCTGCAAAGTCAGCTGATCAGGACCGTACAGCTTACATAGTACATTTTGCAAGGGCGGAGCCTGAATTTTGTTCATATGGCGAATCGTTCCCATAGTCTCCTCCAAATATGTTCTTGTTAGTTAAGAAATCCTTCCAGTGCGATTGTCGGCTTGCCGTCCGCCTGCCAGGCTCCTTTGTTATAGCCGTCATTGTAACCCGGTACGGCTTCCGGTTCCCAGTAGAATACGCCCAGCCCTTTGCCTCCGGCGATGCCGCGTATTTTCGTCTTGATATCGGAAATGAAGCTTTTGGCTGCGGCAGGCTCATTATAATCCATGCCAATTTCCGTGATCATCACCGGCTTGCCGTAAGTGGCGATCATATTATTGGCATTGCTCACCGTCTGTGTTACCTTTGTGGACCAGTCCGATGCGGAAGGATAAAGCGACATGCCGATAATATCAAAATTGGCCCCGTTGCTTACAAGACCGCCGATGTTCCACTGAAATAGAGAATTATCGAAGCCATTGGCCAAGTGAACAATTGTTTTGGTGCTGCTGCTTACCGATTTTACCGCATTATGACCCGTATTCACCAGCCAAGCATAGTTTTTCATATTGACCGATGCCTTCCCGTCTTCCCACAGCATGCCGTTATTCGTTTCATTGCCGATTTGCACCCAATCCGGCGTCACCCCGTGCTCCTTCATCGTGTTCATGACATATACCGTGTGGGCCCACACCGCATCCATAAGCTGCTGGAAGGTAAAATTTCTCCAGGCGTATGGTTTGGTCTGCTGCCCCGGGTCCGCCCAGGAATCGCTGTAATGGAGTGTCAGCATGACGCTCATGCCCAGCTTTTTGGCGCGGGCCGCGAGCTCGGCGGCCTTGTCCGCGTTCATGTATCCGTTTGCATAATCATTCATATTAGGATTTACCCACACCCTAATGCGTACCGAGTTGATTTGGTAGTCGTCCCGTAAAATTTGTAGAACATCCTTCTGAACACCACGTTTGTCTTTCCAAGTATACCCCTGCTTTTCCATGCCTGCAACCCAGCTGATATCCGCGCCTTTGGCAAAAGCGGGCGCAGCGGACGCTCTGTTATTTCCCTGCGGACCTGGCGCAAACATAATCATAGAAGCACAAAGAACGAGCAGCATCAGTAATCTTGGCTTGTTCCTCAAAATCATATCCTCCTTCTCATGTAAGGTAATGTCTATGCAGCTAATTGTATTCGTCACCCCTATAAGAAAACAGGATGTTTTGGAAATATTATGGATATTTTGACAACCAGAAAACCGCTCTTATTCTTTAACAGAGCCCAGCGTCATTCCTTTAACAAAATATTTCTGCAGGAAAGGATATACGATCAGCACCGGTGCTGCCCCGATAAAAATCTGTGCGGCATTCACGGTCGTCTGCGACAGCAGCTCCATCTCCGTCGGGCTCATGCTCATGGAGCTCATATCCCGCTGGATGATGACGGTTTGCAGAAACGTAGCTAACGGATAGTCCTTGGAATTGCTGAGATACAGCAGTCCGTCGAACCAGGAATTCCAATGATATACCATGCTGAACAGGCCGATGGTGGCAATGGACGGCAGGGACACCGGCAGGTAGATGCTGAACAACGTGCGGAAATGCCCCGCTCCGTCAATGAGAGACGCCTCCTCCAGTTCCTTCGGAATACCGCGAAAAAAATTGAGCATGAGAATGATTAGGAACGTGTTCACCGCGCTTGGCAGCACCATTACCCAGAAGCTGTCGATCAGGCCGAGCTTTTGAATGACGATGTAAAAAGGCACAAGCCCGCCGCTGAACACCATGCTGAATACGAACAGCCAGGAATAGATGCCTCTGCTGCGGAATACAGATGTTTCCTTGGACAGCGGGTAGGCGGCCAGAAAGGTCACGAGCAATGTCAGCGCCGTACCGAGCACCGTCCGTTTGACGGACACCCAGATGGAATGCAGAAAAACCGGGTTATCAATCGTTTTTTTGTAGGCCTCCAGCGAGAAATCGACAGGCCACAAGCCGACCAGATTGGCGTCCGCCGCCGCCTTGGCGCTGAACGATACGGCCAGCACATGAATGAGCGGGATAATGCACATCAACGCCAGCAGGATCAGAAAGCAGGTATTAAACACATTAAAAATACGGTAAGGCACTGTTTTTTGATACATAGCTCTCCCTCTTTGCTTTAAAATATCCGGTAGCCGGCCCACTTGTAGGCTAGACGGTATGACACCAGTATCAGGATCATGCTGATGACCGATTTGAACAGTCCGATCGCGGTGCCAAAGCCCATTTCTCCGTTCAGAATCGCTGTTCTGTACACGAATGTATCGATGATGTCGCCCTTTTCATACACAAGCGGATTGTACAGATTGAAAATCTGGTCAAAACCTGCGTTGAGCACATTGCCAAGCGCCAGCGTGCCGACAACGATTACCATGGGCAGCAGGGAAGGCACCGTGATATGCAGGGTCTGCTTCCAGCGGCCTGCTCCGTCCATTTCAGCCGCCTCATACAGGGAAGGATTGATACCGGCCAGCGCGGCCAGGAAAATGATCGTGTTATAGCCAAATTCCTTCCAGACATCCGATACAATGACCGTAAAACGGAACCAGTTATTATCCCCGAGGAAAAATATAGGATCGAAACCGATCATGCCCAGCACCCGATTGGCGAATCCATCGGCTGCCAGCAGATCAATCAGAATGCCGCCAAGAATGACCCAGGACAGAAAATGCGGCAAATAGACAAGCGTCTGGATGGAACGCTGCAGGCCAACCTGCCGGATCTCGTTCAGCAATATGGCAAATACGAACGGGACCAGCAGGTTGAACACCATTTTGAGGACAGCAATGATCAGCGTGTTCCAGATGACCTGAACGCTGTCCTCACGTTCAAACAAGTAACGGAAATTGTCCAGGCCGATCCATTCCGAGCCGTCAATCCCCAGCCATGGCTTATAATCCTGAAAGGCCATGACGATGCCGCCCATCGGAATATAGCTGAAAATGATCAGAAAGATGACCGCGGGCAGCAGCATGACGTGAAACGGCCATGTTTTACGCAAACTTCTCATGAAAGATCCCCCTGTAGCTTCAATCTATATGTCAATTGTAGCAACGTCCTGGCCGCCCAAAACAGCGCTTGAAACCAATATAAATGGCACAAATACAACCTCTTTTTCCTATCGGCCGGAGGAGTTTAGTCATACTTTCGTACGTGGGGAGACGCTCCGAAAACGAAGCATTCCTCCAATCGCTGTTGACCCTCCGGGCCAAAGGCGAACGCTCCGCTTTTCCGGAATTGCTTCGTTCTCTCCGCTGCTGCGTGCATCTCCCTATTTAATACCAAGAAAGAAATGGCCCATCTCCTTCGATTTTTGATTCAGCAAAAAGGTCAAGAACAGTAGATTTCCCCTCCGTTCTTGACCTTTTATCCTTCGTACTCGCGCCACTACCTTATAGGCTCTCCGGAAGAGGTTTGGGTTATTTTACGCTGTTATACCACTCGTTGACCTCTGCCGTAATCTGATCGCCGCCGCCTGCCTTCCAGGTCTGCACGAACGTATCGAACGTATCAAGCGCCTGTCTGCCATAAATGATTTCATTAAAAGTCTGGCTTTCAATTTTGTTCAGATAGTCCAGCTTGGATTTCATCGTTTCCGTAGTCGGTCCAGTGAACATATTTTTCTTGGAAATATCCTGCTGTTGCAGAAGGACCTGAGCCGCTTCAGGTGTGTCCTTGCCGTAGTTTACCGCAACGTCTTTTTCCAGGCGTGTCACCGGCTCTCCTCCTTCAGCCAACTTGAGCAGAGCTTTCATTTGAGCGTCCGGAATGCGCGCCCCGTCTCGGACGAGCAAATAACGCACTACATTCACATAACCGCCTTCAATCTGGTCCATGGGAACCATCTTCCCGTTCGCATCAAGATCGTAGTCATATCCTTTAAAGAGGCCATTCTTAAATTCGCTGTCCGGGTCGGAGGTCGCGAAATGATCAAAGAGATAGTTCTGGTACGTAAAGAAGGCCTCAGGATGCTCCATCTTTTTGTTGATCAGCACAACACCGTTCGTAAACTGGGTGCCATGCCGCATGGCCGTGCCGTCCGGCCCTGTCGGAATTGTAATTGGTCTCCACACGGCGTTCGGTGCGTTCTTCACCGTGTCCTGCAGCGGCCAGCCGCTCATCCAGTAAGGTCCCGGAATAATGCCTGCCGTACCTGCAGCAGTAGGTTCAGCCGTTTTATTTTCGTCCCATAGAGCTGCTTCCTTAGGGATATAACCTTTGCTCATCCAATCCTTGAGCTTCTCAAGCCCCTGCTTCATCCCTGGATGAATAGAGCCGTACTCCAGCTGGCCGTCTGCTCCGGCATTCCACTGCTGTGGCAAAGTACCGTAGGCGCCGAATACCCATGACGGATCACCCATCCAGGTATTCATGGACGTTTTAAAGCCGATGCTGAGCGGGATCACTTTGTCCGGTGACAAGCCGTCCGGGTTCCGGTTTTTGAAGGCATCCATGACTTTTTCCAGCTCGTCCATCGTTTTTGGCGGTGTCAAACCGAGCTTGTCGAGCCAGTCCTGGCGAATCCACAACACATAATCATGGTTGTAGGCAAAATCCAGCACCGGGATGCCCATTCTCTTGCCGTCACGGGTGTACTGATTCCATACCTGCGGGTCCTGGTTCATCGCTTCCTTCCAGGTGTCTGAGGCATATTTATCAAATAACGGCCCCACTTCCGCATACATACCTGAATCGATCAAGTCCTGTGCCAGCGTATTGTTCTCCGTACCGATGGTCACCACATCCGGCATTTCCTGTCCGGATGACATCGCCAGCCGCAGCTTGGTGGCAAATGCACCGTTCGTATCCGTTACCGACCAGAGAGATTGGATATTAATCCCGAACTTCTCTTTGGCCCACTGGGTGGCGACATTATTCTCAATCGTCTCGCCGTTCTTGAACTTCAATTGAGGGTCTACTCCCCATACCGTTTTAATAGTAACTTCCGGGTCGTACTTCTCTTTGTACACGTTTTCAGTATTTACCGCGCCGGATGAATTGCTTTCAGCTTCCTTCCCCGAGCATCCGGCAAGACCTGCACCCAATACCAAAGTGGCGGCAAGCATAGGCAGGAAGCGTTTTCTTGAAAAGGCTTGCATGAATGTTCCCCCTTCATTACAGTTCTACAATGTCATTATAGAGGGCTAAGTCACACCGGCCTATGTCATTAAATGAACATTTCTGCACCTTTGCCAACATCATTGATCCCTGAACTCGTTTGGCGTCATTCCGTAATGCTTTTTGAACATTTTGCTGAAATATTGCGGATTTTGATAGCCCAGCTCGGTTGTAATTTCATAGATTTTCTTGTTCGAATGCTTCAGCAGATACAGCGCCTTTTCCATACGCATGCGGATGATATAGTCCCCCAATCCCTCGCCAGTTTCCGCCTTATAAATTTTGGACAAATATACAGGATGCAGATATACCTGGTCCGCAATGGTCTTGACGGACAGCTCCTGACCGTTGTCGTTGGACACGAGCTCCTGCACCTGCTTGATTACAAATCGCTTGGACTGCTGTTCATTCGCCGCCAGCTCCCTCTTCAGCCTGTCCATGACCGCACGTGTCCACTCCTTCAGCTTCGGCAGCGAATGAATCACCTCCTGAACAGCCAGCGGATCAATCCCGGTTTGATCAAGCTGGTAGAACAGGCGGCCCTGTTTGTGAGATATGTACATAAATGCATTGGTTACAGACAAATACATCTCATGCAGATGCTCGCGTGAATAGGCGTTGTTCTCCATCTCCGCAAAAACCTGTTCCATTTTACTGCCCGCCGCCTCCCACTGCATCGATTCCAGCAGGTGTATGAGCGTCGGCGGTTTATATAAGGCTTCCAGAGGCTTTACTGCTGCGGGCCGATTCGGCTGATCTTCAAGAAAGAGCACAGCCCCCGCTTCAGCATGCTGCGACAAATACAGCGAGCTCAATCCTGTCCGGTATGCTGCCGGCAGCCCCTCCGGGAAGCTGAACCAGTCTGTAATTAACACAGTAACGCTCCCTTTCAAATAACTGCTGACATGCTTGCGAAAAAGTTCGACATCCTGCTCCAGCCGCTCCCGGCGTATCCGGGCATCATCCGTACCCCAATCTGTGCTGCTCCGGTTCCCCTCCTTCGGCTGCACCAGCAGAACGAGACAGTCATGCGGAGCTTTGCAATGCCACACATGAAAAGCGCCCGCAAAAACCTCCTCCGAAATATTGCCGATCGCATATTCAATGAGAGAAACCGAATGATGGTCCATATCCGTAAAATGTCTGCCAAGCTGGATCAATAGCATAACGGCGGGAGCATCGGTATAAAAGGAGATCTCATAAGCGCTCAATTTATCCTGAATACTTCTCATTGACAGCTGCCTGCCCAGCATCAGATCATGCATTAGCTGGGTCCGCAAAATGCCAATGTCCGTTTTACGGCTGTACATCAGCTTGTGCATTTTCTCAAAGGCCTCCCACTCTTCCTTTAAGGAAGCAACTGCGTTTGTTACGCTCTCCACCAACTCCTCATCATTGACCGGCTTCAATATGTAATCGACGGCCTGCAGTTGAATCGCTTTCTTTGCATACTCAAAATCCGAATGACCTGTCAGCAAAATGCGGCGGATATGCGGCCAGCGACTGCCTGCCGCTTCGATCAGTTCCAGCCCGGTCATGCCTGGCATGCGAATATCCGTAACGAGAATATCGATATCCTGCTCCTCCATAACGGAAAGCGCCTCTGCGCCCGAGGCCGCCTGAAAAACCCCGCTAACGCCCATGTCCTCCCATGGAAGAGTAAGGGCCAGACTTTCCGTTACATAGGTCTCATCATCAACCAGCAATATATTAATCACTTCCGTCTTCCTCCAGTGCACTTATAGATTCAGAATCAGTCCAGTACAGGGTTGCCCTTAAACCGCCGTATGCAGAACGGGAAAAAGCGAGACCCGCGCTTTCGCCGAACCGCAGCCGCATGCGCTGGTATACATTCCATACGCCGCAGCCCATGTGTTCATCCATTGGACGGTGCAGCTTCTGTTCCAGCGCGAAAATCTCCATCTCGCCCATGCCCCTGCCGTTGTCATCCACATGCACCTTCACGCAGCCTTGATCGAATTCCGACGTAATGCGAATCAGACCGTTCTCTGCATGCTGCTCGATGCCATGGATAACCGCATTTTCCACAAGAGGCTGAAGCATGAGCGGCGGAACGGACAGCCTGCCCACCTGCTGCGGCAGATCGATGCTGTAGTTGAGGCGGGGCATGCGCATGTTCTGGATCTCCAGATAGTGGGTAACAAATTCAATCTCCTCCTCCAGCGGCACAAGCTCCCGCTCCTGTCTTGTCGTATAGCGGTAATATCTCGACAGATGATGGGACATGGCAATCACCGCCTCATGCTTCTTCAGCTTCGCCATACTGGTCATGAATGAGAAGCAGTTATAGAAGAAATGGGGATTAATCTGCGACTGCAGCTGCTTCAGTCGTGCTTCCCGGACATGAATCTTCTCCATATACACCTTTTCAAAAAGCTGCTGAATCTGCTCCACCATCTGATTGAACCGATCAGCCAAAAAGCTGAACTCATGGCTGCCCTTGAGCTGCATACGCACAGCGTAATCTCCGGCCGCAAGCCTCTTAAAGCCCGCGACCAGCTGGCGGATGGGAACCTGCACCTGCGAATACAGCATGTAAGCGGCAAGGAAGCTGAGCAGCAGCAATCCGCCTGCGGATACATAAAACAACCGGTTGGACTGATCGATGGGCTGCATAATTTCGGAGAGCGGCATATAGTCGATCAGGTACCATCCGGTGTCCTCAGATAAAACCATGCTGACCATATATTGATTGCCGTTCACCTCCAATATCCGCTTTTCACCATCCTTAAGCTGGCCGCCTCCCATATCCCTCAGCAGCCGGCCAATAAGCTCATGATTCGCAGTGCGGTTGTAAATGACCCCCATATCTTTTCTGAAATAAAACGGATCGCCACGACCATCGCTTTTAAAACGGTCCAGCATGTCCTGAATGTTGCTGCTGTCGAACTCCACTTTAATAATCGTATTGGCTGTTTCCGGATGCCGCTCTGCCGAGAATGGAGACACTGTGTACCAGGAAAACACGAACCGTTCTCCCTCATCTTCCGCGACTTTCTCGACCTGCCAGCCCGGCCTGATCTCCTTGTTTAAGTCCTTTGCTTCATACCTTTGCGCATCCCGCTCGGTAACCACCCTGCCCAGCGACGGCGAATAAATGGAAATGCTGCTGTCCCAATTGGACGAACTTTCCTGAAGGCTCAGCTTGGTCTGAATGCGCTTGACCAGATTGATGGCATCCAGATTCAGGTACTCGTCCTCCAGAAAAATATCCTGAAAGCTCAGGATATCAGGATCATGGATCAGCAGATTCGGCCAGGAAGACACCAGCTCAATGTTCGTATTCACCTGGTTTTGAAAGAACACCAGCTGATTGATGTTCGAGGCGCCCAGTTCCTCGCTCAGGACATCGGTCGTGATTTTATTGGAATAAAAATAGAGCAGCATAATGGGGATCATCATAATGACCGCCAATGTGACGATTTTTGTATAAAAGTTGAACTTTAACATCTCGGGATTTCACACCTGCATTCATCAGATTTTCCGGTAAAACCTGTCAAACTCTGGTTGCGTGGGCACAATTATAACCGCTTTCATAGGATCCGTACAGGGGATTGTGAGAAGATTTAGGATAGTATGGCAAGCAAAAAGCAGGCATCTCTAAACCCATAGAGACAGCCTGCTTTTTTGAAGGTTAATTTACATCCGCAACCACACGAAATCCGCAATTACCGGAGGAGCTGTCCGGTGTATTGCTGCTTCTGGCCGCTACGCGATATCGGTTGCAGTAGGAGCGATGACACAGGTAAGAGCCTCCGCGCATGGACCGTCTTCCTGTCTCCTCTTTGAAGATTGGGTTCGTGGAGGAAGTTGTCCGGTGATAGGACGGGCTAAACCAATCCTGACACCACTCCCATACGTTGCCTGACACGTTGTACAGTCCATAGCCGTTTGCTTCATAGGCATCCACGGGAGCTGTACTGATATATCCGTCACTGGCATTATTTTTAACGGGAAATTTACCCTGCCATATGTTGCACATATGCTTTCCATCCGGCTTAAGCAGATCTCCCCACGGATAGGTTTTACCGGTCAGCCCGCCCCGCGCCGCGTATTCCCATTCCGCTTCTGTCGGCAGTCTCGTGCCGGACCATGCACAATATGCAGCCGCATCGTTCCAGCTAATATGGACAGCCGGGTGATTCAACCGATCATCAATAGTCGAGTCCGGGCCTTCCGGTTTGGCCCAATAGGCTCCTTCCACAACAATCCACCAGGGTGTCTGCTGCGCCACATTGCTCGCTTTCTTCTGCGTTTCCTCTGAAACGAGCAGATGAAAAACATACGTCCAGCCGAAGCGTTCCGCTTCTGTAATGTAACCCGTATCCTGGACAAAGGCCTGAAATTCAGCATTTGTCACCGCATACGGAGAAATCATAAAATCATCCACCCTGACTGTGCGCACAGGTCCTTCCCCATCGGACGGAAAGCCGTCCGGCGTGTTTGTTCCCATTTGAAATTCGCCACCCTTAATGAGGATCAGCTTTTCTTTTGGGTACGGGCGTCCCGCCTTGACTGCCGCAGTCGGTTCGACAGGGCTGACTCCCGCATCGCTCTTGTGCTGTTCGCGGCTTGCGGCGCAGCAGCTTTTTGTCGGTTCCATTCCGCTCCCCCCCTTTGATGCTTATTCTACTTCTATTTCTGTTTCTAGTATTCCTTTCTTATTATAACCCTAATCGGACGTATTGTTCAGCAGGAGCTTCGCTTTCATCCATAAGCTGTTTAAGCTTCCCGATCATTCGCTGCTCTACTTGCTCGTCTTGTATCGGGTGATTTTGCAGCGGATCTTCCACGACATCAAACAATAACGTACCGAAGGAATGGGACAAACCGTTACCGGCAGCTTTGATCTTCATTGTCTGCACCCCTTTGGTGAAAGAAAACGGCTCTTGCAGCTGAATGTCCTGCAGTTCCTCGACAGAGAATCTGCTGCGCATATGTGTTGGCATGAGTGTATAGTTATACAGCGGCGTATTGTCCGGGGATACCGGGGCCCGCATGTATACATATCTTCCGTCCGTCACATTGACATGTGCCCCATGAAGTCCGAACAACGCGGCTTCCCGCACAGGCTGGTCCGAAGCGATCGTTTCCTGCAGGTCCTTGCCCTGCATGTCTTTTGGAATGTCCACCCCGAACAGCTGCAGCAGCGTCGGAGCCAGATCGATCGTCTGCACGAGACTTTGTCTGCGCTCTCCCTTCTTGCCGCTGCGCGGGTCCCAAATAAACATTGGCATGTGAGCGATTTCATTATAGAACGGCATGATTGTTTTAGCCCACCAGTCATGCTCGCCCAACAAATATCCATGATCGGTGTTCACGATGAGCATCGTATCCTTCCACAGGTCAAGCTCATCCATGGTGTCCAGCACTTTCCCCAGATAGTGGTCGCACATACTCACCAGTGCCGCATATTCATAACGGACATGCTCGATTTCTTCCTTGGATTCCTTTACCGGACCGTAAGGCGGCCAATCAAAGTGTTTGCCATTGTACCCATGAGGATAGATCTCCCTGTACTTTTGTGGCGCAAAAAACGGCTCATGCGGATCAAAGGTTTCAATCTGCACAAACCAGCCGTCCTCCTTCGCGTTATCGCGAATAAACTCCATTCCTCTTTCCATGGTCTGGACCTGCGGAAAGTCTTTCTCCTCCCGCATATAACCTCTATTTACCCAGTCCTGGCGAATCAGCTGATGCATTTCCTTCATCCCGATCATTTCAGGTATATCCGGGTCCGCAACTCTCCCTTTCCACGGGTCCCCCTCTTGCCCCCGTATCAGCTCGAAGGAATTATAGCGGGTATGGTAAGTAGCGCCCCCATCTTCCCAGTAGTGCTGGTGGTCGGTCACCATATGAGTATAGATACCGTGATTTTTCAGCAGCTCAGGCATGGAATCATCGAATGGTTCCATAGGTCCCCAGCTGCGGTGAAGGAAATTATACCTGCCGGTCTGCAGCTCCCGTCTTGCCGGCATGCACGGCATGCTGCCAACATAAGCATGATCGAAAACAACCGTTCTCTCGGCCAAACGCTGAAAATTCGGAGCATGGATCCAGTCGCAGCCATAAGGAGGAAGCATACGTCGGTTTAATGTATCGAACATAAGCATAATAGCCTTCATAAAAGTTCCTCTCCTTCGTGCCTATTCCATTCATATTTAATAGAAAGGCTTCTCTATGGTTTTTTAGCCTCAGCAACAGATTGGCGTTCGATGATTTGTGGAGATAAAAGGGTTTGCTTATTATAAGCTTCCTTCTCCTCCAGGTATTCGAACAATAACATGGCTGATTCACGCCCCATTTGATATACAGGGACATAGGCGCTGGTTACAGCCGGGAAGCACTGCTCGCCGTCTTTTAAATGATGCTCCTGTGAAATAATGGACACATCCTCTGGAACACGCAGCCCAATATTGTTTACATAATTGATGACAGGCTGCACTTTGGCCAAATCCATAATCATCAAAGCAGTCGGCCTTTCGGGATGCTTAAATACATCCGTAACCACCTCAAGATAGGAGTCAACGTCCATTGGGCATTGCCGGACATCCACTTTTAATTCCGGATCGTTCTTCTTCTTCTGTCTGTACTCAGTTACATAAGTGGAGACCTGGGATTCTGCAATGTACAAAATGGTTATTCTCCGGTGCTTTCGTTCATATAGGTAATCCAGCGATTGCCACACATTTTGCCTAAACAGGGCGTATACGTTAAGCCCCCGGTCAGAAACGAGCCTTTCTCCGATGTACACCATGGGTGCATCATCTTTGACCAGCTCAAAAAATGAGGAGGTTTTCAAGGGAGCAGTTCCGATAAGCAGCCCGTCAATCCTCTTTTGCTTCAAAAACGTTGTATATTGAGGAAGAACCCCGCCAGACAGGAGCTCTTCTTCTTCCTTTGGCTCATTGATCAGAAGCAGATGATGCCCCTTTTCCATAATGACCTCATTGGCCCCGCGGATAAATTCCATGAAATACGTGCTTGTAAATCCCATAGAACTCATATAATGCGGAAAATAAACTCCGATAAGCTTGGTGCGGTGCTTGACCAGATTTTGCGCTGTGATGCTTGGTACAAAACCGAGGTTCTTCATAGCCTCATTTACTTTTGTTTTGGTTTTTTCACTGACATAACCGCTCTCGTTGATAACCCTGGAAACCGTTGAAATGGATACGCCGGCTAATTTTGCTACATCATAAATAGAAGTGTTCATGATTGATACCACCAGAAATGTTTTTTTTCAGTATAGCAAAAAGTTAGCTCAGGCATGAACTTCCTCCCCTGGCGTATGCAATCTGCTCGATTTTGAAGAAGCGCTTCCACAATTCAATAATAAAATAAGTTATTACTTAATATATAAGAAATATAATGAAAATAAGATTTGTAGAAGCGCTTCCACAAACCTTATTTTATAGGATAAATTAAATTTATGCAACCCGGTTCACTTGCTTGTCTCCCTGCTTGCTTTTACATGAGGTACGACATCGCAGGTCTCCTGATAAAAGTCCAGCAGCCTTTCTTTCAACTCAAGCAGCACCTCCGTCAAGCTCCCATCATGAATTCTGTTTTCCGTCTCTCCGGGATCTTGTTCCAGGTCATACAATTCATCCGTCTCATAATATCGTCGTACATACTTGTATTTCTCTGTCCGAATCATCGTTGCCTTCGTATGCTCCGGTCCCTCGCTTCGCTGCATCTCGCCTCTTGGCCAATACAGCATGGAGGGATCTCCGTTTGCGGGTGCTGATTCATTACAATGAAATTCTCCGTGCAAGCGTCCTCCTTCACAGAAGACGGCATGCCGATGGTTATCCCTTTCGCCCGCTATAACTGGAGTCAACGTCCGGCCAAAATGCGTGTAATCCGGTATGATACCGGCATACTCTTGCACAGTAGCCGTCAAGTCAATCAATTCAACCATGGCTTCACTGATTCTTGGTTTAATCTTGGCAGAGACCGGCGGTTTTACAATAAACGGCACTCGTGTCAAACAATCTGGAAAAGTATTCTGTGTTTTTTCAACAAGCCCGTAATCCCCGGTGAAATCACCATGATCTGAAAAGAAGAACACAGCCGTATCGTCATAGATTCCTGCCTCTTTAAGCGCTTCCATAAGCATGCCAAATTGATGGTCTACCCGGGCGCACATGCCATAGTAAGTTGCTCTAGGCTCAGTCCACCGCTCTTCCGACCAGGTTTGCATATTATATTTTTCCCGCAGCCCCGTAAGCATGGATGGTTCAGGTCCTGTAACTTTGTCATGAGAGATTCGCTTAGGCAAGAGAGCTCTATCGATCATACTAAACCACGGCTCCTCCACACCATAGGGCGGATGGGGGTAAAAAATGGGCAAATAAATACATAAAGGTTGATCTTCAGGAGCATTTTTAATCAAATCAATTGCTCCTAAAATATTGGCCCAATCCGAATCGTAATAATACGGTTCATCATTGCCCTTTTCAAGCTCCCCGATATAGAACGAATAATACGTATCACTGTCAGGACTCCCTCGCCAGCCACTCTCCCCGTGGATTCCTCCAAACATCGGCAATGGCTTTTTTTCGGGTACATATTTGGTATTGCAATAAGCTTCATATCCGTTCTCTGCCGGAACAAGATCATTCTTGCCTCCCCACCACACATAATAACCGGCATCCTTTAACGACTTTAATAATACAGGCTCGTCTGGGTTCATCATATGGTACATTGTCCGATGCCCTCTCACATGGGGATACCATCCGGACATAAATGAACAACGGCTGGGTGTGCACACCGGGTTTTGGCAAAAAGCATTTCTGAAAGAAACGGCATCATGGGCAACAAGCTGGTCAAGATTAGGTGTAATCGCGGCTGGATTCCCCATATGGCCCAGTACATCGCCTCTCCATTGATCCGGATTAAACAATATAATATGAGGTCTTTTTTTCATATGAAAAGCGTTCTCCTTCCATTCAAACTCCAATTGTATCCGCCTTCGTTTCTTTCTCGCTTATATCTTTTATAATTTTTGAATAAAACGTATTCGAAATCGAATAAAACTTCCAAATCACAATGGCGCTAAATGCAAAGCCGATGATGGGCACAAGAAAATACATATGATTAATCATGCTTAATACTGCAGGTGATTGCTGTTGCCCGGCAACATATCCTACTGATGCCAATAATGTCCCTGACAGCATACCTCCAACGGCTGCCCCGACTTTATTGGTGAAAATCATCGTGGAATGCACTGTAGCAGAACCGTTCATTCCTGTTTTCCATTTTCCATAATCGACACAATCCGGCAGCATCATCCACGGCAGTAATGCGGTAAACGGAATTAAAACCTTAACCAAAACAGATAAAACAAATATGAGCGTTACATACTCAGTTGGAGTCATTAGCAGTATAGCCGATGGGATGATTGTAACAATGCAGCTAACATTTAATACATTTTTCTTGCCAAACTTTTTCACTAAAAAGGGGACAACAAAATATACAGGAATCGCAAGCAATGTTCCCCAAATAAATAATTGTGAATATAAATCCTGCCGACCCATGTTATATTGCCAGTAGTAAATCGCTACAGCAGAATTGATAATCATGGCTGCCGTCTTTACTCCGGTTGCAATCAGCAAAGCCAGCAGCGGTCCATTCTGTGAAATGAGTTTAATTTGTTCCTTTAACGGAGGATGTTCGTTATGTGAATTCGAGGATTTATTTGCAATAATCTCGCTATTATCATAAGCTTTTGAACCATGAGCACAAAGCCAATAGGAAATGATTGTGGATACCGAGAACAGGAGTGTCGCAAAAAACCATCCCTTTTGCCCGCTCCCAAAAAATGCGACTAACGGCAGTACCGAACCGGATACGGCCAGGCTTCCGAGGTTGCCCATAAAATTTTTAGCTGTAACAAGCCAGTTTCTGGGACCGGGTTCATTGCTTATCACTGCGCTCAATGCATGATAAGGGATGTTCACAACCGAGGATACAAAAGAATAACCAACATAAACCGCAATGGCATAAGCGATTTTGCCTGACGGACTTAAATCAGGAGCAGTAAATAATAGCAGGGTTGTCATTGCCAGAAAAGGCGAACCAAAGATTAACCAGGGACGATATATTCCCCATCTGCTCTTTGTTCGATCTGTCAGCATTCCCAGCAAGGGATCCAAAAAGGCATCAATCAACCTGACAACTAAAAATACCGTACCGACGGCGGCCGGTGAAATTTTAAAAACATCCGTATAAAAGTACATTAAGAAGGATGTTGTAAACACAAATAAAAGATTGGAACCAAATCCGCCAAAAGAATATAGCAAGATTTCGCTCTTTTTGACACTAGCATTCTGTGTGCTCATATGTTTCCCCCTTTGTTGAAAACCTTGTTGTTAACCGTTTAAGCTTCTCTTCTCAATAAGCCCAATTCCAAGCTGCAGATATTTAATACCTCCCCTTCACAAATATGGTTGAAAATATAGAAGCGCTTCCACAAAGGAGAAAATAAAAAAAATCGATTATTTACCAAACTTAATTCATGAGTTTTCGATGAAATGAAAGCGCTTCTATAATTTTGATTTGAATTTTATCCGATATTTCGGATTTGTGCAACTACAATTTTAAGCACCGGATTAAAAAAACCGTCAGAGCCAACCATCTGACGGTTCTTAAGCTTTCTACCCGGTTTTATTTCAAGCTTGTTGAATTATTTATCCTTCTCCAGCTCATCAGGCACATCGTATTTATTGATGTGTGAGGTAATTGCCGCCACTGCTTCGCTGGCATTCGTCGTTGCTGGCACTTCCCTCACCACATCATCTGTACGGTCATGATCATTCAAGCGGTCTGCCTCGGCCACTTTATATTTATTTTCCTTCATTGCTGGCTCTCTCCTTTTATTCTTAGCTCTAATCTTGCTCCGTTAATGCATATAAAGGCACTTCCCGCTCTTCCTGCGGATTGCCAAGCGGATAAATGCGTGCCGTCTCGTTTTGCTCGTCTACATGCTGAATATAGATCTGTGCTCCATCACACAGCACATTCGCCATTACGGGAGATGCCGCGATTTCCTGTGCTCTTTGAATATTCATTCAGGAAGAACCTCCATTGCTGAGTAGAATTCGCCTTTACTATGTACAGGTAAAAGAACGGTTATGCATTCTCACAACAAAAATACCCCTCAGAATTCCAATCATGCTTCGGAAAGCAGATGTTAATTCTGAAGGGTGTATTTTGTCACAGCTAAAATGCTCTATGTGGATATATGATTATTTTAATGCGTGGAGCCTTGCTGGCCCATTTGGTTGTTTACTTTAACCCGTTTCACAAAGAACGAGCAGACCAGCCCGATCAATGCCAGGATAAAGGCAAAAGTGAAAGCGTGCTGTACACCGGCCGTAAAGGCAGCCAGCTTGCTTTCAGCACTTTCAGGATTGGCTGCGTGACTCAGATAACCTATCTGGCCAGCACTGAGAATGCTTACCGCAACCGCTGTGCCAATCGCTCCCGCCACCTGCTGCAGGGTGTTCATGATCGCCGTACCGTGAGGATAATATTCGGGTGGCAGCTGATTCAAGCCATTGGTCTGAGCAGGCATCATAATCATCGAGATGCCGATCATCATAAGCACATGCATGGCAACAATCAATCCATATGGTGTTGTCGGCGTGATTCTGGAGTACACAAACAGAATAACCGACACAATGACCAGGCCAATAATGACCAGCCATCTAGGACCGAATTTGTCAAACAGACGCCCCATCACCGGTGACAGGAATCCGTTCAGCAAGCTGCCGGGCAGCAGCACAAGACCAGCTGTCAGAGCGCTCAAGGCAAGACCTTGCTGCAGGTACATTGGCAAAATCAACATGGATGACAGCATCATCATCATACAGATAAAGATCAGAATCAGACCGATCGTGAACATTGGAAATTTGAATGCGCGAAGATTCATCATGGGCTCTTTCATTCTCAACTGGCGAATGCTGAACACCAGCAGCGCCAGCCCGCCAATGACCACGGTAGCAATAACAACCGGACTTGACCAGCCGCCTCCGCCTTCCCCATGACCGCCTGCACTGCTGAAACCATACACGATTCCGCCAAAGCCGATTGTAGACAGAATGATGGACAGAATATCAATTTTAGGCTTGGTCAGTTTTGAAATATTAGGCAAGAATATTAATCCGCATATCAGAGAAATAACGAAAAACGGCAGTGAAATCCAGAAAATCCAGTGCCAGGTCAGGTTGGCCAGAATCAATCCGGAAATCGTCGGCCCGCTGGCCGGTGCGAACATGATGACAAGACCGATAAATCCCATCGCGGAGCCGCGTTTTTCAATCGGGAAAATGACCAGTATGGTGTTAAACAGCAAAGGAAGCAGCAGCGCCGTACCTGCCGCCTGCAGCACCCGAGCGACCATCAGCAGTTCAAAACTCGGCGCGAGCGCAGCCACGATCGTTCCTGCAATTGAGAAAATCAATGATGCCGTAAAGAGCTGCCTGGTAGTGAACCACTGCAGCAGCAGTCCCGAAACCGGAACCAGAATTCCCATCACCAGCAAATAACCGGTAGTCAGCCATTGAATCGTTGTTGGCCCTACCTGCAGAATGCCCATCAATGGTGTCATAGCCACGTTAAGAGCCGTTTCACTGAACAGGCCGATAAACCCGCTCAGCAGCATTGCAAATAATATCGGGATGACCTTGTATTGCTTTGTTGCCTGCTGATCCTGTACAGAACCAGCTTTCATGGTTGCCTCCACGTTTCCATCCTCCTTGGTGTATCTATCTCTTTTTAGTTGTTTAATTCAGCAAATCAGCATTCTTCGTCATAACTGACAAATAATCTGCCGCATTCAGCAATGGTTCCTTGCTCTGATGGGTCAGGCTGATAATCAGCGCGCCCTCCATCATGGAGAGGATCAGCAGCGCCATCTCATGAGCTTTTTTCTCCTCAAAGCCGTCCATACGAAGCCGCTCCGCAATGATGTCCTGCCAGGCTGTGAACACTTCCTGACAGTCTTTGCGCAGCTTGTCGCTTATACAGGATGTTTCAACTGCCGCCCAGAAGCTGAATGGCAAAAATCCGGTAAATCCGGCAGCCTCCGCCTCATCTGCCGTCTCATGAATAAAATGCCGAATCGCATCCCCTGTATTGTCATATGCGGCAAATGTGTCCCGAAATTTGTGAACAATATGCTCATTCGCCTTCCCAATGCACACATGCGCGAGCTCTTCTTTGCCGTTCGGAAAATAATGATACAACGACCCCTTCGGCGCACAGCTTTCCTTGATGATCTGATTAAGGCCGGTAGCATGATATCCCTGAGAAAAGAAAAGCCTTGCCGCTGTATAGACAATCGCCTCTTTAGGGTTAGATTTTTCGCCCAATGGAACCACATCCCTAAAAATTATAACAACTGGTCTACATAATTAAATCAGTTCCACTGAAGCATGTCAATAGCGGATATATAGAAGACGTATGAGCACCGGATTTGGTTACGGAAGGATGCAAATAACCCCTGTCTGACTTGTTTCAATAAACAATAGACAGGGGTTTTATGATTTCCTACATCAATACAACTGTATTCATATATTTTGTGTCACACAGCACGACAGGAGTATCTAACTCCGGAACTCAGGCAGATAACGCTCTTTAAGGATGGTCATGTGATGAATCTCGTGGCCGGCAATGACATAAGCCGCCTGCTTTGCCGTCAGAGGGTCCTGGTTGAGGACACCCTGCCGCTGCCACGCTTCTGCCGGAAGCCCTTTTACCATGAAAAGCGTTGATTTTCGGAGCGATTCAAACTCTTCGAGCAAATCCTTAAAAGGAACATGATCAAACTGCGCTTCTTTGACAAACTGATCCTGCTCATATCCAGGATAGACCAGATTGTCGCCGCGTGCGATCCGAAGCAGCCGATAAGTCCATACCCGCTCATTGTCTGTCAAATGACCAACCACTTCTTTAATGCTCCATTTGTCGCTGGCATATCTGAAGTTTGCTTGATCTTCGCCCAGAGGCTGCAGAATGGAAAGCGTTTCTTCAATTTGATCGGCCAGAATCTCAATGATGTTTCCCTCCGGAACCTGGTTGATATAGTTGGTGAAAAAAGGCTTTTTTTCGTTCGTATTAGCTTCCATTTCGATGAACTCCCCTTCCGTTGATTAGAGTAAACTACTACGGATACATGCATGCTTCTTAAAGATAGTAGGATTATACAATAGTTTGCACAAATCTGGGAGCTGAAGGTTCATTTTCGGAAAAAACGCGTTGACTTTGACACTGGTGTCATACTTTATCATTCTATTAGTCTCATTAGAAAGGAGCTGTCAGCCTTGACAGATCAAAAAAATTTAAACCTGAATCTTGAGGGGCAAGGATCAAAAAAAGTGACTCTTATTGGTCTCGGACCGATGGGCCAGGCGATGGGGAACGCTTTCCTGAATGAAGGCTATGAATTAACCGTATGGAACCGGACCTTAAGCAAAGCTGATGAACTTGCTGCTAAAGGCGCAATCAAAGCCTCCAGTGTGACCGAAGCGCTGGAAGCCAATGAGCTGGTGATTCTGAGCCTGACGAGTTACGATGCGATGTACACTATTCTCGAGCCTGCGGCCGCTTCCCTGCAGGGCAAGGTAATTGTCAACCTCAGCTCGGATACTCCACATAAAGCGCGTGAAGCTGCAAAATGGCTGGGAAATCATGGAGCAATTCATATCACGGGAGGAGTACAGGTGCCTCCATCCGGTATCGGCAGCCCTGAGTCCTTCACCTTCTACAGCGGACCCAGAGAAGTGTTTGAAGCCAACAAGAAAACATTGGAGGTTCTCACCAGTACCGATTACCGCGGCGAAGAACCAGGGCTGGCTGCGCTTTACTACCAGCTGCAAATGGATATATTTTGGACCTCAATGGTCAGTTATTTTCACGCGATCACAGTAGCCAAGAAAAATGGAATCACGGCTGAAGAGTTCCTGTCTACGGCATCAGGCATCACAGCCGCACTGCCTCAATTCATCCAGTTCTACACGCCACGCATCGACGCGGATGAGCACCCTGGCAATGTGGACAGACTGTTTATGGGCCTGGCAAGTGTGGAGCATGTTCTCCATACCACGGAGGAAGCAGGTGTTGACTCTTCTTTGCCTGCGGCAGTTTTGGAGCTTTTCAAACGAGGCATGCAGGAGGGCTACCATAACAACAGCTTTACGAGCATCATAAAAGTGCTTGAGAAGCAGGAAACAGCATCTCTATAGAAAGGTGCCTGATAAAAAAGGAGGCTCCTGCCCTCTTGATGAGAGCAGGAGCCTGTTTATTTCAATAACACTTATTCCGGATCACCAGTTTCATCTCCGCCAATGATCTGCAGCAGCTCATCCCCCTCGCGTACCTTTCCTTGCTGAAGCGGGAGCACATCTGCGTAATCATGGCTGTTGGTTACTATGATTGGTGTAACCGTGTGATAACCGGCAGCCTTGATCTTTTCCACATCAAATTCAAGCAGCAGCTGTCCTGCTTTAACACGGTCGCCTTCCTGAATGTGGGACGTGAAGTGCTGGCCATCCAGCTTCACTGTATCGATGCCCACATGAACCAGAATTTCCGCGCCTTTATCCGAAACGACAGCCAAAGCGTGTTTTTTCTTAAATGCAACGGTTACCGTTCCGTCAAACGGAGCGACGATCCGCCCCGCAGCCGGCTCAATTGCAACACCCTTGCCCATGGCTTCTGAAGCAAAGGCCGGATCTGGAACCTCCGATAATGGAACTACAGTTCCGCTCAGCGGGCTAAACGCCTTATCACTGGCTTTTCCGGCGGCATTGGCTGGAGCGTTGTCTTTATCAGCAGTGGGTTTAGCCGTTTCTTCCTCCTCGACAGGATCCTTAAATCCGAGAATGTAAGTCAGAACAGCCGAGATCAGGAACGATGCCGTAATCCCCATGATCAGACCCGGGAAGCCTTGTCCGCCTGGACCGTAGAAAATTGGCAGGGTCAGCAGTCCCGGAGCACCGGAAGCAAACGCCTGCGTACCGGCCTGGCCGATGATGGCGCCGCCCACAGCGCCGCCAATAATGCCTGCGATGAACGGGCGCTTAAGCGGCAGGGTTACCCCGTAAACGGCAGGTTCGGTAATACCGAACAGGGCTGACAGAGTAGTGGAACCTGCAAGTGTTCTCAGCTTCTTGTTTTTCGTTCTCAGCATGACGCCTAAGGAAGCACCGGCTTGTGCAAAAACGGAAGCGGTTGCTGCCGGTTTGATGCCGTCTTTTCCATATACTGCGATGTTGTTAATGAATACCGGAATAAGGCCCCAGTGAACACCGAAAATAACGAGCATCTGCCAGGTTGCGCCCAAAATCGCCCCCGCAATGAGCGGGCTGAAGGAAAATGCCGCAAGCAATACAGATGCAATGCCGTTTCCGACATAAACCCCGAATGGTCCAAATACCATCAAAGTAAGCGGCACCATTACGACCAGCGAGATCAGTGGTGTGACAAAGTTCTTAACACTCTCATGGATGACACGGTTGCAGAACTTCTCCAGTTTGCTCATGACGATGACCGCCAGGATGATCGGAATAACCGTGGACGAGTAACTCATCATGATCACAGGAATACCGAAGAAGTCTGCTGCCGCCCCTGCATTTTTCAGCTCAATGACCGAAGGATAAAGCAAAGCGCCTGCTATCGTTACGGCAGTAAACGTATTTCCGCCGAACTTTCTCGCCGTAGTCACCGCAAGCAGCACAGGCAGGAAGTAAAACAGCGCGTCCGCAGCGGCGTACAGGATCGTATATGTCGAACCGGCCTTGTCCAGCCAGCCAAAATTGCTGGCAATGAGCAGCAAACCTTTAAGAATACCGGCACCGGCCATAACGCCCATTAGTGGAGCAAAGATACTGGAGATGACTTCAATTACGCTTCCAAAACCTTTTTTACCACTTTTCTCCTTTTCCTTTGAACCGGAGCCGGATTCGTCAAGAATGCCGCTGACCTTGCCGATGGCTGCGTACACCTCGGGAACGGTATTCCCGATGACAACCTGAAACTGTCCGCCGTTTTCCTTTACCGTGATAATTCCGTCAGTTTTCTCCAGCTTGGCTTTGTCTGCCTTGGCATTGTCCTTGAGGACAAAGCGCAGCCGTGTTGCACAGTGGACAAGCGAGTCGACATTTTTTTCGCCGCCAACGCCCTCCACAATCTCTTTGGCTAATTTTTCGTAGCTCACAGCTAATACCCCCAATTTGTAGTTAAAAAGTACATTACAGGAAATCAAGGCAAACAAAAAACCTAAGCCATGATAATAGGGTCGGCATTTCTGCCCCACTTTTAATCACGACTTAGGTTTTGCCTGCATAACCAGTAACAATCCTAGGTTGTTATTCTGTTTGATGTGTATAGAATATAACGGTTTCATCCGTTTGTCAACGCATACAATTAATATTTTTTAATTTAAATTTCGCAACTACAGCTGATATTTTTTAATAAAACACCAAATACCAGTAGAGCGCGATTTCGTCGCTTGGTTTATCAAGTGCTCTGTATACGTAGGAGTCGAAACCGCCGATAACAAATCCACAACTTTCATAGAACTTGCAAGCCTGGACATTGTTGCTTTGCGTCTCCAGCATGATTCCTGGCATACCGCACTCCTTCGCCCAGCTCTTGGCTTGTTCGATTAGTTTCCGGCCAATGCCGTATCCTCTGTAATGAGTGTCAACTTTGATGTCTGCGACATACGCATACTTGTTCCAGTTCCTTTGCAAAAGAATTTGGCCCACGACCCGATTCTCCGCGAGCGCCAAATAACAGATTTGATCCGGGTTGCCAATGTATTCCGAATAATCCGTCTCTTCTGCAAACTGATCATTATCGTAGCTTTTCTCATAAGCGGGTATCTCTTTCACCGTATATTCAATCTGTTGTCCCGTCATGGAAAGAACAAGAGCAGAATTCACGATAAAGCTGTCATTAATGTTTATCCCCCGGTCCTCGTCCCCAGCCGCCAGCTCTCTAATCAAAATATCCATGTTCGTCCTCCCGATCTAATGTTATAAAAGGTGCGAAACAGGATACGGCGGGGGACCGCGGACCTAACGAAATATGTATTGCTCCGTCATCATCACGACCTCCTGGTAAGTTTTCAGTTTGTAAACCAGTATAACTCATTATACAGTCTTACTCTCTATCCACCAACCTGGCCTGCACAACCAGCCTGCCCTCTTCAGCATCCAATGCATAATCGCAGGTTGATAACGTAACAATGCGGTTATCCGTACTCACTTGGACGCCTGTCTCATATTCGGAGCGCCCCTTCGATTGCTCGATAAATTCGGCATAATCACGTTCCGAATTAAAGGAGGTGCGTATATAATTCACCTCGGCCGTTGTGCGGTAAACTGAAAAAATCTCCAGGTCGTAGCTGCCATACAGCGTGTCATAATAAATCACCGGGTGCGCATCAAAGTATTTCTTATCAAGATACTTTTTCAAACTGCCAAACATGGAATTATCCTTCATCCGGTGACCGTAAATAACGGTATTCCGATCTGCCCCATCAATCCGGTTCCGGAAATCGAGAAAAATGCTGCCTGCCCTTGTCTGCTCCTTTTTATAATTCCTGGTCAAATAGAACTCGTTGTCTGCAGCCTGCAGAATCGGGTAATCCACCTCTGTTCCGTCAATCGTCAGCCAGCCGACAATATCTTGATTGATAGCCAAGAGAGGCTGAAACTGCGGTCTCGTCTTACCAGCAGTTGCCGCCTCATTATTCTCTGCCCCATTTGAATTCGGAACTGGGACCACTGCTTCCTGATGATAAATTCGGCTTGCTTCCGCCAAACTCCGGCGGTTCGTATAATAGTCGGCTGCATAAGCAGTCAGCTTGCATGCGGCGACCAGGAAAATAGCGGCCCAAAGCAGCCATATTGCCTTTTGTACAATCGGCTTATGGTATATAACAGTCAAATGTGCCAGCATAGCTGCATCCCTTCTCATCCTATGCCTGCCGGCAGGACATACAGCCCTGCCTCAGTGTCTCTTCGCAAATGTGCGCGGACACCATACACGGAAAAGAGCATTTCCTCTGTAACCACATCGGATGGTGCTCCTTGAGCCACAATACAGCCGTCATTCATCACGATAATATGATCGCTGTACCGGATCGCCTGATTAATATCATGCAGAACCATGACAACCGTCATACCAAAGTCCGTAGTTAACCGCCTTACCAGCTCCAGGATTTCGATCTGGTAATACATGTCCAGATAAGTCGTCGGCTCATCCAGAAAGAGCACCTGGGTATCCTGGGCAAGTGCCATGGCAATCCACACCCGCTGCCGTTCTCCGCCGGACAGGCTGTCAATCGTCAAGGCCCGCTTGGACAGCAAATTCGTGCTCCCCAATGCCCGCTCAATGGCAACCCCTTCCGAATCGTGATCCGGCGAAAACCAGCCCCGATGCGGCATACGGCCATAGCTGACCAACTTCTCCACGGTAAGATCGGCAGGTGCTTCGTTATGTTGGTGGACAATCGCCAGCTTCTGCGCAAACTCCTTGGGGGCATACTGATGAATCGCCTTGCCATCCAGCACAACCTCGCCCTTCTGCGGCTGATAGTTCCTGGACATGATACCAAGCAGTGTCGATTTGCCGCATCCGTTCGGCCCGATGATTGTCGTTGTCTGTCCGGCCGGGATATCCGCAGCAATATTATGCAGGCGGTTTACTTTGCGGTCATAAGTGAATGTAACCTGCCTAACTTCCATAGACCCTGTCTCCCCTTCTCAGCATAAAAATCAAAAAAGGACCGCCAATGACAGCCATAATCGTGGATGCAGGAATCTCCAGAGGAGCCACCAGTGTCCGTCCCAAGGTATCTGCCGTCAGAATCAGCAGTGCACCCAGCAGCGCGGAAAACGGGATCACTGCCCTGTAATCCGAGCCTACCAGCAGCCGTGCAATATGCGGGATAAGCAGTCCGACGAACGAAATGACACCGGCCACAGCTGTCGCCACGCCCGCAAGCAGCACTGCCACCGCCGAGATGACAAGTCTGGCCCGTGTCACGCGTAGTCCCAGGTTAGCAGCCGTCTTGTCCTGCAGCGCCAGCATGTTGCACCAGGTTACAAGCATGACAGATATGATTAACCCGGCCGATCCGTATGTCGAAATCATCTGCACATCCTTCCATGTCTCCATGGAAATGTTGGAGGATACCGATGCATCGGGATTGGTTCCAAGCAGATAGCTGCAGCTGATCATGAAAGCCTCATTTAATCCGGTGAACATAGCGTTCACCGCGATGCCAACCAGCACGATGCGGATGGGGCTAAGCCCTGATTTCCATGAAAGAGTGTAGACGAGAAAACACGCCAGTGCACCGCCCAGAAAGGCAAACAGTGGAGACCAATAATACAGCTGCGGCGCAAGCACAATCATCACGGTCGGAAAAAAATTGGCGCCTGATGCGATGCCGATGACGCCGGCATCTGCCAGCGGGTTGCGCATGACGGCCTGCAGCAGCGCGCCGGATACCGCGAAGCACGCGCCGGCGAACAGCGCGACAATAAGCCGCGGCAGCCGCAAATCCTTGATTACCTCCACGGTTTCATTCCCGCCTGTAAACAGTCCGCGCACAAAATCAAGCATGCCGATTTTCAGACTGCCTGTCACCGCAGACAGCACGATCATATAAATCAAGAGCACAATGACAATCGCAAAGCTCCATATTTTTTTATTCATACAGATTACTTCCTATCTCGCTCAGTATTTATCTGCTGCCAATAATCCTGAATTTTCAGCTCTCGGGATACATCATACCCATCAACTCATCCAGCGCCTCGCCCACCGCCAGATTGGCGGTCGTTCCGAACAAACGCTCTTCCAGGTCGTAGACACGATCATTTTTGACGGCACTAAAATGCTTCCAGATATCGTTTTGCTTAAATTCCTGTTCAAACATTTTCACCACTTCCTCCGGCATGCCATGAGCCGCCCGCAAAATAATGTCCGGGTTGGCCTGCTGCAAATATTCGGTGTTCGAAGCCAAATACTCGACTTTTTCTCCCTGGACAATATTGATGCCCCCGCACTGCTTCACCAGGTCACCGATAAACGAATGCTCCGTCGCGACCAGATAGCTGCCGGGCACGCCAAGCAGAATCAACACCGTTGGCTGCTTCTTTCCTTCAACCTTCTGTTTGATATCTGCCAGCTTCGCATCAATCTGCCCCCTGATCGCTGCAGCCTGCTGCTCGTGTCCGTACTCTTCCCCAAGTCTTCGGATTGTCTGCTGCATATCGGCTACGCTTTGCAAATTGAGAAAATCAGACGGGATACCGGCTCCGGAAAATTTCGGTTCAAGATCGTATTGAAGGGTCGTGACGGACAGCACATCGGTTGGCTGCAGGGCACGGATTCTTTCCAGATCGGGACTCATCGGATTGCCCACCGGAACAGCATCCCTGTACCGTTCAGGCAGTTCTTTGCTGCTTGTAGGAATCCCGACAAGATCCAGCTCCAATGCATCCATAATTTCCGTAATTGCCACTGTTGTGGATACAATTCGCGGTTCATTGCCGGAGCTTTCCGCGGATGCCGACACGGACGGCTCGGTGCTGCCGGATGCGCATGCTGTCGTTCCGAGCAAAATCAGCATGCTGATCAGTGTAAGCCAAATCGGTTTTAACATAAGCCATCTCCTAAAGAAATCGTCTATCGATATACAATAAGAAAAACATCTATCGATGTACATTCAAGGAAGCCAGATCGCTCATAGCAGAAGTTTTTCTAGCGAATATAGAACTGTTCGGCTCCGCTGAAAATGTGTGCATTCCATTCTCTTAAAAAGCAAGTCTTGATGCGCGGGTTAAGCGCACCAAGACCAATGTGAAAATATCACCAGCACTATAGCTTTATGGGATACTCCATCTATTTTCTGATTGCCTTGCGGTGCCGGATCAGAATCCATGCCGAGCCTGCGAGGAGGAGCACGTAAATGGCCAGAGGCGCAGTATCAGCAGTAGCCGGATTTTGCCCTGTGCTTCTCTTTTCAGCAGCGACAGGGTCACCCGCCGTAAGCTCTGCCTGTACAATCTTATCGGCATTACGGTCGAAGCCTGGCATGCCCTCTTTTCCTGCTTCAGGTTTCTGATCCACATCCGGATCGGTTGCAGTCGTTGCAACAGGAGCCGCCCTTTCCACTTCCGGTAAGCCAGTGGTGTCAGATGCAGCAGTGCCGGAAGTTCCGGTGCTGTCTGATCCGCTTTCCGAACTGCCTGCAGCTGTTTCATCAACAGCAGTAATGCTCGAAGCATCGAAAGTGATTTCAACCTCATACTCGCCATCGGCTGGCAAAGATGGTGCTGCTACGGTTTCCACAGCCTGAGCCTCGGCCACAGCAGCGGATGCTTCTGTACCAACAGCTGTAACGCCATTATTAGAGCTGAGGAACAGAGGAAGCTGGTAGCCTGCAGAAGCAACAACTGCTGGATGTACGATATGAAGCTTGGCTTTTACCGGTTTGACCAGACTGTCCGGAGCAAATCCCGCTACACGGGTATCAGATACCGGATCAGAGCTCACCGCATCAGTGCCGGCAAATTGACTGTCAAGCTCCACCTCAAATTTGCTGATGGATGAGCTGTGATTCAGCAGCAGCTGTGCATAGACTTTGTTGTCTTTCACCTTCAAGCCTGCACCTCTGCTGAAGAATTGTTCCACTCCTGTCGGTGCTTTAAGGCTGAAATCCACAGTGTAGGTTCCATCCTTTAATGCCGGCTCCTTTACAGGCGCCTCAACGTAAGGTTTTGGCAACCCTTCCTCCAGGTCTCCAACATTGAAGACAAACTGAAGTGCATACTCTTTTCCGGACACCTTCGCTTTGGCATACACCGGCTTTGTCAGGTCTGTCACTTCAAATGTGACCACTCTGGTGTTCTGCTTCTCGTCGCGTGATGCAACGGAGACATCCTTATAGGACTTACCCCCGTCCACCTGTAGTTCGGTCACAGAAGAGCCGTCCCGGATGGTCATGCTCACGGTATTCACCTTGTTTTTCACTGTCAAACCTGCAGGACTAACGAATTTGTCGCTGACAGAAGAAATTTTCTTACCATCCTCTTCCTTCACTTCGAATGGAACGGAGTATTCCCCGTCTTCCAGGAGGTTTACCGTCGGCGATTCGCCTATATAAGGATCCGGAGCCCCGGCTTCGATCGTAGAAGGATAAAATTTGATGATAAAATCATAATCTCCATAGTAATTCAACGCCGGAATCTCCACCTTGACCTTGGCATCTACAGGCACATTCAAATCAGCCACCTCAAAACTAATTACACGTGTGTTCTGACCCGAGTCTTCACTGATCGTCGATACCTCGTCGTATGAACCATCATGATAGACCTGCAAACTGGTGATGTAGGAGCTGTCCTTCACTGTCATATTGATCCGGTTGATGCCGTTTTCCTTGATGAGTGTTGCAGGACTGGCCAAATAATCGGCCATTCGCGACTTCTGGACTCCATCCGGATAAAATGCTCCGAAGCGGATGCTGTAAATTCCGTCTCCGGTCTCCACCGGTACACCGCCGCCCCCGCCTGGAGCTGGTGCAGGTGTCTCCGGAGTGGTCGGGGTCCCTGGATTTGTCGGAGTTCCAGGATCAGGATTGCTTGTACCCGGATCTGTTCCAGGCACTCCTACCTCTCCGAATGACAGATCGACGTTGTACTCTTCGTCATAAATGAACGGATAACCGACCGTGTCCGTCAAATCCCAATAAATTTTCACCCAGCCATTCAGCCTGGATGTCAAATCGGCGACCTCAACCCGTACCATCCGCGTGTTCGCTGCGGTATCCTTGCTTACGGTCTCGGCTTCAACGAGCTGGCCGTCTTTCTCCGTCTTAAAGCTGGTAATTTCCGCACTTTGCAGCAGCTTGAATGAAACATACTGCTTGCCGCCGCTCACGGTCAACTTGCCGCTGGCTGCATCCACATACTGGTACATGACCGACGTTTCTTCCGTACCGTCCTTCAAAATGTTAAAGGTGATTGGATACTCACCGTCGGGGATTCCAGGATTCGCCGGCTCCGGAACCTCGGGATCCACTGGCTCCCCGCCAGGATTTTCATCGGCAGTCAGTTGAATATCGACCTGATATTCAGCACTGTAGACCTGGCCATTACCCAAAACAACGTGAACCTGAACCAAAGCGTTAATCCGTTCACTAAGGTCACCGACTTCAAATCGCAGAGTACGTGTATTCTTGGCAGCATCTTCGCCGATAACTTCAGCATCGGTCAGCACACCGTCCTGCTCCGTTTTGAAGCCAGTGATGGAAGAGCTGTCCAGCAGAGTAAACGTGATGAATTTTCTGTCTTCATAGATGGACACCATGCTGCTTGAAGGCTCAACATATCTGTTCATCGAAGACGTTTCATCTGTTCCGTCTTTTAAAAATTTGAGATCAACGGCATATTCCTTATCCGGGGTTCCTTCTACCGGCGTTTCAGGCTCTGTCGGATATTCAACCGGTACACCGGAGGTATCGAAAGCCAGATCAACGTTGTACTCCTCATCATAGATAAAAGGTGCACCCACCACGTCTGTTAAATCCCAGTAGATTTTCACCCAGCCGTTTAGCCTGGACGACAGATCAGTAACCTCAAAACGCACGGTACGGGTATTGGCGCCGGCATCCTCACTGATCGTATCCGTTTCTGTCAACTGCCCGTCCACTTCCGTTTTAAAGCTGGTAATTTCCGCGCTTTGCAGCAGCTTGAATGAAACGAACTTCTTGCCTCCGCTTACGGTCAGTTTGCCGCTCGCAGTATCAACATACTGTTGCATGACTGAAATGTCATCCGTGCCATCTTTCAATATACTGAAGCCAATCGGGTATTCTCCATCAGGAATCACGCCTACAGCTGCCTGATCTTCCGGCTGCAGCTGCACCTGATACGCAGAGGTGTGGCTGAAGCGATATGTATCTCCGCCTTCATTGGAAATCGATGCGGAGACCAAAGCTACCTCTGCAGAGGCCGGCTCGTCCAGTGGCTTCACCTTGAATGTCAGCAATGCAAACGTGTTATTCGCATTGGTCGCTGCTTGTTCTGAATCCACAGACGCGGATAGATGCACTTGATCATCGGCGGTCTGGTCATAGGACAATGAATAATCGGCAAGAGCAGATTCAACCGACACAAGCTCTAGACGCTCTTCATCGAACGAGATCGTCGATTCCAGCTCATATACATTCTGATATACGCTGTCGGTGACACCCCTGAATTGCAGTTCTACCTGTAATGAGTCGCCGGCTTTTGCCGTTGTGCTGCCCGTCAATTTCGCCAGCGGTGCCTCCGTGGCAGCAAAGGCCGAGCCCATGAGCGAAGGAACTTGCGATGTACCCAGCAATAGGCAGAGGATGGTAAACATCAATGCCGCTTTTTTAAATAACCTGTTCAATTCATTCAGCTCTCCTCAATCCTTAATTTTACGGTGTTCATGGCTTATTAAGGAGTTACAGGAGTGATGCTTGCTGTATCAAACTTCAGCTGCACTTCATATTTGCCGTTGTAGTTCAGGACAGGAATAACCACTTCCGTATAAGCGTTAAGCTTGGCATCCAAATCGGCAACCGGGAAGCCAACGACTCTGGTGTTAGCTGCCGCGTCACTGCTGACGACATCAGCGTCAACATATTGGCCGTTTTGTTCGGTTTGGAACTTGGTGATCCAAGAGCTGTTTTTCAGCGTGAAGGTCACATAAGCCTGGCCTCCGGTAACCGTCAGATTAGCCGGTTTCACGGTATAACTGTCCATCATGGAAGTGCTGTCCGTTCCATCCTTCAGTACGGTGTAATTGATCGTATATTTCCCGTCTGCAGGAGCGGCTCCGGCTGCACCATAAGGCAAGAGCAATGCAAACACTACGAACGCCATTAACGACCATTTAAGCAGCAAGTTTTTTTTCATGATCAGATCAATCTCCTTTTTATAAAAAATTTTATTTGGCTTTGGACAGAAACAATCGCCGGAGCAAAAACAAAAGCGATACCGCAAAAACAGCCACCCATGCAGCAATTGGAGCGGCATCCGCTGTTGGCGGATTGATTACTTGATCGCTCGACCCTTCACTCTTTAAAGCGTTGTTATATGACTTAACTTCTTGAGCATTAGCCTGAACCCGGTTCCCCGGACCATCATTCGCTCCGGAAGCAGCAGTACTTGCCGAATTCGGAGCATTGTTTTCAGTTTTTGCAGCAGCAGATTTTTCAGCCTTCACCGGAGTAATGCTGCTGCTATCAAAGGCAAAGCGGATCGTGTAATCATGGTCATAATCTACGGATGGAACGGTCACATGGATTTTAGCGGCAAGCGGGGATTCCAGGCTCTGCAGCGGAAAACGTGCTACCCGTGTATCAGCAACACTATCGCTGCTGACCGTAGTCGTATCAACATATCCACCGCCATCCGGAACCTTGAACTCTGTGATCCAGGCGCTGTGGTTCAACCGGATTTCCGCCTCCAGCTTCCCGTTATTCACATGGATCACAGCCGGTTTTTCAAAATAATCGTTTGCCATGGAGACCGAATCGTTTTCAGCTTTTAAAATGTTGTAGTCTACGCTGTATTCTCCATCCTGCAATGCAATGGCTTCTGCCTGGACCTTGGGTGTAACGCATAATACCAGGCCTAAGACCGCAGTGAAGAAAAGGATTGGAACTCCTTTCCACCTCTTCATGGAAACCCTTTTCCTCCTCTCAATCTCTCTCATTGAATGAATCATACAAGTACAGGGATGCAATTCTCATTGATTATCATTCTCAATTATAACTTAAAAAAAATGATCCTATCAGCTTGTATGTTGTTACAGAACACTTCTTCCTCATCTCTTCTTGCTTTCCTGCAACCGTGAACTCTCCCCCTCGGTTTCTTTCAAGCTATTAACCTGTCCGGCAATCGGCTAATCACACCAGCAATCCATGGCATCCCTCCCCAGTGACAAAATAAGGTGCGGTTGCGATTTGATATTATCCCACTCTTCATGGGGGTGTCAATCAAAAAAATAAAATTTTTAGCTAACGCGAAATTGAGATTGACAGTGATAATGATTTTCATTATCATCCAAGTATACAGCATTTTCTTCCTCATTCTTCCTCCCCATCTCTCAGGAACAGGAGTATTTTATGAATAATAAAGCTGTATTGGTAAGTGCCGTGATCCTGCTTCTCTTGACCGGATGCGGGGCTGGCAGCGGTTCCATTGAAGGGCAAACATCTGCGGCCCAGTCTGCTTCTGCAGAGGAGCCATCAGAGGCTGCCACAATTACGGTGACTGATTTTGCAGGAAGAGAGGTGACGGTGCCTTATCCCCCGACGCGAATAGTAGCGCTAAGCAGTGGGGATATGGACATTGTTCACGCTCTCGGCGGCAATCTGGTCGGAAGACCGACGTCCTCCGTAGAAGCAAAGCTATCGCAGATTGAAGAGGTCGGAACCACACATGAGCTTGATCTTGAGAAAATTACTTTTCTAAGGCCGGATCTTGTGCTCGGCAATGCCGTACTGAACGCCAAGGATACCGCGATGATTGAAAGCATTGGCTCGCACATGATCCTGACCGAAGCGAACTCAGTTGCTGATATCCAGAAACAGATACGCTTGCTGGGTGAAATCCTTGATCAGCATAGCAAAGCAGAAGAACTCGTGCGGGCTATTGACGACAAAATCGGGAAACTCCGGAATGAAGAGCTTCCTTCCCGGCCAAGGGTCCTGATCATCTATGGAGCGCCCGGAACGTATTTGGCGGCACTACCCAATTCCTTGAGCGGTGATTTGCTTGAGCTGGCCGGTGGAGTAAATATCGCATCTGACTACCCTGAACTGAACGGCTTCCCCCACTACGCCCAATTGAACACGGAACGAATTGTTGAATCCGATCCTGAAGTGATATTAATCATGACGCATGGACAGCCAGAGGCGGTTAAAGACGGGTTTTTCAAGGAAATGCAGGTAAATGCGGCCTGGAACGGGATTCGCGCGGTCAAGAACGGACAGGTTCATGTGCTTCCTTCCGACCTGTTCGGAACTAATCCTGGCACCAAGGTGACAGAAGCGCTTGATAAGCTGCGTGGTTTGCTGGAGACAGTGAAATGAATGCAATTGATGTTCGGCAAAGAACGAACAGGCGCAATCTCATGTTACTCTTCTCCCCCCTCATTCTTATCGCAGCAAGCGTCTATGGACTGACCTATGGTTCAATTCCCGTCACAGTTCCGGACATTTGGTCCGCCATACTTGAGCGAGGCAGCTCTGGCTATGGAACGATTATTATGGATTTGCGCCTGCCGCGCATACTGACCGGAATGCTGGTGGGAGGCTGTCTTGCGGCTTCAGGTGCTTTGCTTCAGGGAGTAATGAAAAATCCGTTGGCTGATCCGGGCATTATCGGTGTGTCTTCCGGGGGAGGGTTGGCAGCCGTCATCTGTATGGTGGCACTGCCGCAATACAGCTACCTGCTACCGGCAGCGGCGTTCGCCGGAGCTTTTGCCACCTCGCTTGTCATCTATGGAATGGCTTGGGACAAAGGAGCTTCGCCAGTCAAAATTATTCTTGCCGGCGTTGCCGTTAATGCCCTGCTCGGTGCTGTTATGAATGGAGTTATGGTTGTTTACAGTGATCGTGTACAGGCGGTCCTCTCATGGTTATCCGGCGGACTGAACGGGAGAAGCTGGCATCATCTCTCCTTCATGGCTCCCTATGCCCTGATAGGGCTGCTTCTGACGATTCCGGCGATACGTCCGGCCAATCTGATGCAGCTGGGGGACGAATCCGCGAGGCTGCTTGGTCAGAGAATCGAGCTGCAGCGGCTCCTGCTCATGCTGCTTGCATCCTTCCTTGCCGGCACGGCCGTCAGTGTGGCCGGTTTGATCGGTTTTGTCGGCCTTGTCGTCCCTCACGCCATCCGGCTTGTTATTGGAGACGACTACCGCTTCCTGCTCCCGTTATCCGTCATGGGCGGGGCATCTTTGGTGGTCCTTGCAGACACGATCGCCAGATCCTGGTTTGATCCGATTGAGCTTCCTGCGGGAATTTTGCTGGCCGCGCTGGGTGCGCCATTCTTTTTGATTCTGCTCAGGAGACGGGGGAAAATCAGATGAAGGAGAACACACTTGCCGTTAAAGATATTTCGCTTCATAGACAAGGCTTTCAACTGAAAAGTATTAACGCTGAATTTCCGCCAGGACGCATAACGGCTATAGTCGGTCCCAACGGTTCCGGCAAATCCACTCTGTTAAAAACGATCACCCGTCTGATCAGGATCGATGCCGGAGAAATTCTCATTCACGGAAAGCCTGCTTCCGCTTTTTCGCCCAGACAGCTGGCCCGGCATATTTCCATGCTTCCGCAGACCAGAGACTCCCTACCTGATCTGACGGTACAAGAGCTCGTCGCTTATGGACGTACTCCTTACAAGAAGCTGTTTCAGCAGCGGCATACTCGTGAAGATAACCAGGCGGTCGAATTTGCACTTGATGCCGTTGGCATGAGCCGGCATGCGGAGAGACTGTTTTACACTCTGTCAGGGGGTGAGCAGCAGCGGGCGAGAATTGCCATGGCGCTGGCGCAAGGAACGGATATTTTATTGCTGGATGAGCCGACTACTTATTTGGACATCGCCCACCAGCTGGACATTTTGAATATGCTGAAGCGGATCAATGAGCAATGGGAGATCACGATTGTAATGGTCCTGCATGATCTGCAGCAGGCAGCCGCTTACTGCCATCATATGATCGCCATGAAACACGGCGTTGTTGCCGCGGCAGATAGTCCGCAAGTTTTGCTTACACCTGCATTTCTGAAAGAAATCTACGAGATTGATGCTAATGTAGCCGTGATCGACGGATACCCGCTTATTATACCTGTGACGAACTTAAATAAACCGGGAGGAATTCAAAAATGATGATTGTAACGAACACCTCGCAAATTACAAAAGGCAATGCCAACAAACTGATCGAACGTTTTAACAAAACGGGAAAAGTGGAAATGATGGAAGGATTTCTGGGACTGGAGGTGCTGTTAACGGAGAACACCAAAGACCATGACGAGGTTACGATCAGCACGCGCTGGGTCTCCAAAGAGCATTTTCAGGCATGGACGCACAGCGATGCTTTCCGTGAATCTCATTCCCACCGCGAGATGCCGGATTTCATATTGGACAACAAGATTACTTTTTATGAGGTCAAAATTATCAGACAGCCGCTGGCCGACATCGATTCCCCTCAACTGACGGATCTGCGGGCCTAAGCTTGGTTAAGTGAATCGGATTTTGTCCTAACATCCATACTGTTTAATGTAACATTAAAACTTCCCTGGAGGTAACAAATTTGGGTAAAAACAAATCCTTAAAGCAAAAAATGCAGTCAACGGCGGACAAAAGCAGCAATGTGGAGAGCGGCAAAGAGCATCCGACAACGAACACCAATATGGGCAAATTCCATATTCCTAATCGTCCGTCTGTTTGAACGAATCCAATTGATGTAAAAAGGGATGAACAGGCTGTATGCTTGTTCATCCCCATATTTAACATTGCTTTTACCCCTTGGCTGCCAAATACTGATCCAATTGCTCAAAGGTTGCCCCGAAGCCTTGCTGCATGCTGTCAAGAATCGATTTGAAGGTTTCTAACTCTTCCTCTGCTGTAGTTAATGGCACTGCGTGAAGAGTGATCATCGTCTTTCCATTTTGCTCTGAGAATGTCAAAGTATTCAGAACCTCCAGCGGCCACGTCTCGCTGAACGGTCCCCTGTTTGTATTGCCCTCTTCATCGGAAAAGGAGCTGACATAGATCACCTTCTCAGGCGCGGCAATTTCCCGGTAAACGAACTTGCTCCACATCACATTTCCATCAGCTTGCAGGCAGTAATGACAGATCCCCCCTGGACGAAGATCCTGCTTGATCACTTCCATCTCCCAACCCGCAGGACCCCACCAATGCTTCAAATGCTCCTTTTGCGTAAACGCTTCGAATACAAGTTCCCTTGGCGCATTAATCGTGCGTGTGATGACTAACTCAACAGTTTTGGACATGATGCTCCTCCGGGAAATCATAAATTTGGTATTTTACTTCACTTGAAGTGTGCTGCCCGCCAGCGGGTTCATTGAATTCTGCACGGCCGATTTCCGTCTTTTATGGTAATAAACATAAGATCCCGCGATCAACAGATAACCGACAAGGAAAACAAGCGTCCCGCCCGAGAATCCGTCCACAGCGATAGTTGAATACATGGCCCCCGCCAAATCGAAGAACAATCCGGCATACGCCCACTCCTTGATTCGCGGAAAGCCTGGAACAAGAATGGCCACAACCCCCAATAATTTGGCAGCCCCAAGAAAAGGAAGCAGGTAGACAGGATAGCCCAAGTGCTCGAACATGACCACCGCATCGGGGACGGACATCATATTAGGAATCGCCCCTATACCCATTAATGCCGCCAGCAGCACTGTGAATATCCAATAGGGAATCGCAAGCTTTTTCATCAAACATCAGCCTCCTGTAACCATTTTCAATCGTTCTGCAAGACGGTCAAACGTTGATTTGGCTCCTTCAATCGCTCCATACTCTTTAACCACTTGTTCCAGTTCCTCTACTGTTTTGAATTGCATCCGCATCGTAAGCTCGGTCTGCTTCCCCTGCTCCGCAAAGGTAACCGTAACCCGGAACGACTCATCTTCGTCACCGTCTCCATGGGAATACACGAGCTTCTCCGGACTTACGACTTCCCGATAAGTGATCTTGTTCAGATAATCCGTTCCATCCGGACCGTGCATGATATAACGCCATACACCCCCAGGTCTGACATCGAATTCTTGAACCGTGATGGTAAAGCCCTTCGGCCCCAACCAATGGGTCAAATGCTCGGGATCCGTCCATGTTGTGAATACCAGCTCACGCGGCGCATCAAATAAACGGTTGACCACAATTTCCCGGTCGATTACAGAGGTGATTGTATTTCCGGATGATTTAGAATGTTCCATCAATTCGGCGCTCCTTAGTTTAGTTTCGAATTCATGCCTTTAATATATCCTTACAGGAATATTCCTGTCAAGGAATATTATAAAATCAGCTAAAAAAACGCACTCAGGCTTTCACTTGAATGCGTTCTTTTCCAAAATTATATAAAATCATGTGCCGCAGAAGGTGCGGTACGGTCGTCCAGATGGTGCAGGCAGCTTGCAGTACTCCGCTTGCTCGGGGGAATGCGCGAAGGGGTTGGAAAGAGCCTCCAACAGCCGCTGCATCACGCTCAAATCTTCATGCTGCACAGCAGCCTCAAGCGCTTCCTCTACCCGATGGTTGCGGGGAATCAGCGCAGGATTGCTGCTCCGCATCAGCTCCCGGGAAGAATCAAGGGATTCCTCCTGTCTGCCGCGTCTCTCCTGCCACCGTTCATGCCAAGGAGTAATTTCAGAGGAACCGAACAGAGCGTTGTCCTCCTGATTATCAAAAGTTAACGCCAGAAATGTATTGGTATAATCCGCCTGGTGCTGTTCCATCAAGCGAAGCAGGTCATCCACAAGCGACTGGTCCTGCTCTTCTTCATTGAATAATCCCAGCTTCGCCCTCATTCCCGAGAGCCAGTTCCGGTGAAACAGCTCGTGATAATTTGCAATCTCCTCCTCGGCTAGCCGGATTGCTTCCTTCTGCTCGTCATGCAAGAGCGGCAGCAAGGTTTCAGCGAATCTGGCCAAATTCCAGGCACCGATGTGAGGCTGGTTGCCATAGGCATAGCGCCCCTGAACATCGATCGAGCTGAATACTGTACCCGGGTTATATACATCCATAAAGGCACAAGGTCCATAGTCAATCGTTTCTCCGCTAAGAGCCATGTTGTCCGTGTTCATCACTCCGTGGATAAAGCCGACGAGCTGCCATTTCGCGATCAGCGCAGCCTGCCGGCGGATGACTTCCCGTAACAGAGCCAGATAGCGGTTGTCTCCTAAATCAGCATCAGGAAAATGTCTCCACAGTGT
This sequence comes from Paenibacillus jiangxiensis, assembly GCF_046098255.1. Lineage (NCBI taxonomy): Bacteria > Bacillati > Bacillota > Bacilli > Caryophanales > Paenibacillaceae > Paenibacillus > Paenibacillus jiangxiensis. The sequence goes on along the minus strand of NZ_JBJURI010000030.1, from coordinate 23,059 downwards.
ATAATCTGCCAATGCCCGCAGGTCCTCTTTCGTTCCCCACCCCGCTGCATATTGGAAGGTGCCGACACGTAAATGGCTGGCAGCGACACGGGTTAAAACCGCGCCCGGCAGCTCCGTTTCACGAATTATCATTTCTCCCGTTACAGCTACCGCAAGACTGCGGGTGGTGGGGATTCCAAGTCCATGCATCGCTTCGCTGATGATGTATTCACGCAGCATCGGACCAAGCGCAGCCCGGCCGTCTCCGCCGCGGGAGTATGGCGTTCTGCCTGCACCCTTGAGCTGAATGTCGTACCGTTTGCCGTCGGGGGTTATTTGCTCACCAAGCAAAACCGCCCGCCCGTCACCCAGCATCGTAAAATTTCCAAATTGATGTCCTGCATAAGCCTGGGCAATAGGCAAAGACCCCGCGGGCATAACGTTCCCGGCAAATATCGCTGCCCCCTCTTCATTTTGCAAAGCTTGAGCATGCAGCCCAAGAGACTCTGCCAAGGAATGATTAAATGCTATAAGCTTGGGGGAGCGCACGGAATCGGGTTGAAGTCTGCTGTAGAATAATTGCGGGAGCTCTACATAACTGTTATCGAAATTCCAGCCTGCTTTCTGGATTACTTTATTCTCTGTCATACCAGCACCTATTTTCATTAAATTTTCGTCGTTATTTTTTCTTTCCCTTCGTGTATTATACCCTAACTCCATTTTTCTGCCCCAAACTGTTTTTTTAGAACCTACAAGGGAATTGCTCAGAATGCCAGCACAAAAGGCCAAGAACTGTGGGCATATCGCTCGGCTCTTGACCTTTTACCAAAGTGCAATATAAAGTTCTTCGTTATCGGGCCATCGCCGCTATATCATCGGAGGAAGGACCATAAAGCCCGGGCACCGGCTGATTGAGCAGCCGCAAATAGACGGTAATCTGAGCCCGATAATGAATCATATGATTTATTCCGATACTTCTCAGCGCAAGCAGCCGCGGCTGTTCAAACAGAATTTGTTCTCCCTGTTTCAATGTCCATTCTGCGCTTAGCTGCTCCTCTTCGATCCCACTCAGCAGAGCACTGAGAACACTGAAGCTTTCGTCAAATTCATCAATTAGCGCCATCCTGCTTTCCAGCGCCTCCCTGCGGGCTGGTATGGAGGCCAGATCCAATTGGCTTTTAATAAAACTTTTATCGAGCCTTCATTCCATACCGGGCAAAATGTATATTACAGTGAGTTTAAGCGTTCAGGCATCCTGAATGGACAACAAAAGAAATTAAATTCTCAGGTTGAGCAGCTTGAGTGTCCGCTTGATGACTTCCGTCGTCACCCAACCGCTGGATCCTGCCAGCAGGGCATTATGAAGCACCACCAGCCAAAGGTTATAAATCAGCGTTCCCAAACCGATCTCGAGCAGAATAAACGTTTTAATTGAAGACATTTCTACTACATACACTTGAAAAGGACTTTCAAACGCCGGTTTCATGCTCCACCCCGCAAATCGCTTTTTATTAAGAAAGATATATACATTGTCAGGCTTGCCTTATTCATAACTTTTTTGTTGCGGGGACCGGGCGGAATATATTATAGGTGTTGGTTGATTTTTATCAGCAATTCCTTGAGCGTCTGCTTCTCCTCTTCTGTCAGAGGTTGGACAATATCGTCCTCCACCTTTTGAAAGGATTCATCAAAGGCTTCAATTAATTCAATGCCTCTGGGCAAAACATAAATATTTTTTTGCCGCTCATTATTGGCCGGAATTTTACGCTCAATAAATCCTCTTTTTTCAAGGCCCTGCAGCATGCTTGTTATGCTGGCGCCGCGCAGATGAAATCGGTCGGCCAGGTCCTTTTGAATTAAAGCCTTATCCTGATTCTCATAAATATAGCTGATTACTTTGCCCTGATGAGCATTTAACCCCAGCTCTTTGATACTATCATCCGCTCTTTTCTTCAACTTAAGGCCGATCACCTGCATCAAATCCAAAAAAGGTGTGTCCTTACGGGCCATCATTCGGATCCTCCTAATTCACATCTAAACGTTAGGAATCTAACTGTTAACAAAACAACTATACAAATAGTTCATTCGACTGTCAATCCAACTACATTCGAACGAAGTTAAGCCTATAATGGTAATGCAACCAAAAGATAATTTATTGACAGTTAGTTTTCTAACTGTTAGTATATGTTCAGTTCGAAAATTAACTAGGAGGCAATGTTATGACAAACGAAAAGCAAAACCTTTCATCGGAAAAGATTACGGCTATTACCAATGCTCGCATTTTTGACGGGGAAAATGTGATCAATGCAAGAACTGTGGTCATCAAAGGGGAAAAAATTATTGCAGTTGGGGGAGAAATTCCGGCAGAAGCAGCGGTGATAGATGCGGAGAATGCGACATTACTGCCTGGTTTGATTGATGCACATGTCCATACTTCCATCGGCGGATTACGGGATGCAGTAAAATTCGGTGTCACGACGGAACTCGAAATGAATGGTGATTTTACGAAAAGAGGCCGCGAGATACAGCTGAAAAATTTGCATGATATCGCAGATGTTCGTTCTGCCGGTACGGCGGTTACCGCTCCTGGCGGTCATCCTGATGAATTGCTGCCGGATGACGGTGAAATCCCTGAGTTTATAATGAAGGAACTGGAGAAGCTATCAGAAGCAGAACGGGAGGCGATGCTGGCCGCTTATGCTCATGATCACGAAGAAGTGCCGCAGGTTACAACGATCGAAGAAGCGATCAAACATGTGCGTGCCCAAGTAGAGAATGGCGCTGACTATATTAAAATCATGATTGAAGAAGGAACGGTTATGGGCGCACCCGGATTGCCTGTATTAAGCGATGACATTCTAAAAGCAGCCGTGGACGAAGCCCACAAGTTTAATAAACAGGTCATTGCCCACGTATTAACTGCTCGGTCCTCACAAACCGCAATCGAGCTCGGTGTGAACGGTTTGGGCCACCTGTTTATGGATCGGCCAGAGTCAACACCGGAGCTGGTAAAATCCATCGCAGAGGCAGACGCTTTTGTTATACCATGCCTGGTATTGAATGCCTCCATCATTGGAAATTCGGCATCAGAGTTAGCTGATGATCCGCGCGTGTATTCCAAATTAAGTCCGGAATGGATCGATATCCTGAACTCCAGCTTCAACACCTTTCCACAAGGAAATATGGAGAACAGCTTTAAAAACGTGATGGATCTGCACCATGCCGGGGTCGATATTCTGGTCGGTACGGATGTTTCTCCGGTTCCCGTGCCGCAGCTTGGCGGCCTTGCCCACGGTGCCAGCGTTCATCATGAAATGCAATTGCTGGTTAAGGCAGGCTTCACTCCGCTGGAAGCACTGCGGGCGGCTACCTCCACAACAGCCCGCCGCTTTCATCTTCATGACCGCGGCCGCATCGCCGAAGGCGCGCGTGCTGACCTCGTGCTGGTCGATGGCGACCCGACTACCAAGATATCGGATAGCTTGTCCATTAAATCCGTATGGTTCAACGGTGTTCAGCAACCGATCAATTAATTGCTAAGAAAATGTCGGAAAGGGGATCACGTCCCCCTTCCCTTTTTTGTGAATTGAACCGGATCATTAAGGCTGCGCCGTCACAGGTACAGCTTCTCCAAAGTATTCCTCCAGCGTGATTCCTTTAGTGCTAATCTCTTTGGCAAACTCAATGCCTACGTAGCGGATGTGCCACGGTTCGTATTTGTAACTGGTAATTTTCTCTTTACCTTCCGGGTAGCGGATAATAAATCCGTAATCGGGCGCATGGGCTGCCAGCCATTTCGCTTCTGGTGTGCCCGCGAAGCAGGACTCTGCTGCACACTTTCCGTCACTGCCTGAAACATCGATGGCGAGTCCGGTTTGGTGCTCGCTTGTCCCCGGATAGGCACTGTAGGTTTTGGCTTTTTCTTCGCCGTCTTTGGCGGCATACTGATTAAAAATAACCTTCTGCCTCGCCTCCGAACGATAACCGGACACCCCTGCGAGATAGATTGCGTCCTTCTCTGCGGCAGTGAACATCGTCTCAAGCGCTTGTGCGGCTTCTTTGCGCAGCATCCGTTTCTCAATCTTTTCTTTGAAAATAAAGCGGACATTCGGATAAACCAAATCAGCGGGGATGTAATTTTCCGGGAGTCTGATCTGTTTATTCACCAGCACGGTTACCGCATCCGGATCGGCGATCACAGGCAGTGAGCCGTTGTCCGGGCTGTTCGGCTTCCCCTCTGAGGCAGGTGTCATTACCGCCTTTGCCCCCTCCTGCTGAGAGCTGCCTGTCTTGTTGGTATTGGCTTCGTGGGACTGAAGGGTTTGCCCTTTGTCGCACGCCGGCAGCAGAATTACCAATCCCATACAGACAAGCAGCAACCCCACATAAAACAATGCATTTCTTTTCAACACGTATGTACCTCCGATCTACATCCTACATTGTATCCTTTTTATACGATAACCGCAAAAAGAAGACGGCTTCTGATGATCAGAAACCGCCTCTGTATCTAAAAGCTATTTTTTAAAGCAGAATGAAACGGATTATACCCGCTGCCCTTTCCGGACGGCATCGCTCCCGGGACACCGTCGGCCTCCAAGAGCGGTCGAATGATCAGCTTTACCGGCCATTCCTTCTGCTCAAAAAGCGCCTTGTGCAGCCTGCTCCGGTCCGCCTCCGGAATATCGATGGTATTTAAGGCGTCCCTTAATTTCGCTTCTGTTATCTTCCAAAAGATGCTTTCCGGAATCCTATAAGCCTCGGACAAGGCTTCCATAATTGAAGCCAGGTTGACCTGGGTGCCGAGCGTTTGGACATAGAAAATCAATTTTTCCAGTGTTTCATTGTATAAACTGTTGGAATACCCCGGTCTGATATGATAACCCGGGTCCGCGATCCCGTGCCTATCCAAATACGGCTGATGCAGCCGCACTGAATCATGGTCCCGGAACAGCAGGCCAACGATTCTGTTATCCTTCAGGACAAGGCAGCAATTCTGCCCGTGGATCTCCGGCACAATGCCCACTTTAAATAATCTCATGACGATATCGTAAAATACTGTTGAAAGCTCTGTATAAAATGCGAGCACTTCTGCTTTGGAAGGTGTTCCTCCCAAAATGGTGCTAAGAAAATGATGTTTCCCGGCCAGTACCACACCCAATGAGGACATCGGTATGATTTTATATTCCTCCTGCAAAACTTCGTGCGGATAAATTCTCACCTGTGCCGCTAAATGGCGGGGGTGATCATCGAATAACCCCATCGATTCAGGCATATACCCCCACCAATGCTGTTCTTCGCATAAAAATACCCGCCCTGCGAGCTTTTCGTCACAGGCTATGGCCTGGCGGAACATCCGCTCACCGGCCAAGCCGTTCAGCAGCTTTACAACAGGAAGGTACCTGGCAGCGCCGAGCGATTTCACGCTTAGAGGAAGCTTTAACATTCGGGTTGATGCAGCCACCGCTGATAAAGAGCGTACCGAGGAGGTCGCCAGAAATTGGCCTGCTTGTACCTCCAATATCACAACAGTTTTGTCCCCGATCTCCGCTTGATAATCGGGCTGAATGATATTTTCCAGCTGCCAGGGATGCACGGGGATGATCGTGTACTGTTGCTTGGATATGCCTTTCTCCGCCAATTCATTTTCAATGGCCGCTCTTTCCAGCTCGTTCAACACATCAAGCGCTTCTAAATTGCCTTCCGGGCATCCTTTGGTAATGGAATCATTGTTAATTGCCACCCACCGCAAGCCAATCGGTTTTGCAAATTCGGCCATATACTGCTGATAGTCCTGCGCTGACAAACCTGTTTTTGCTTTCGCAAGCGGGTGAAACGGCCTGTCACGCAGCGAGGCAATTCGCTCTCCAGTCACATACCAGTCATAAGGCGTTTCGGGTACAGAAACAAGCTGGTCCGCCAACCGCTGCAGGCTCAGGTTCAACTGCTGAACGGTCATCTTCAATCCATCCAAAAATTCCAGTACTCCCGGATGTGCATAAGCCTCTGGGGATAATGAGCTGTACAGCACGATCTGAGCCAGCTCGCTCGGCGAGTTCAGTTCAACCCATTCTTGATTTTTATAGTGATATATAGGGGAATCCGGTACCCACTGAACTCCCTGCCTGCAGCTTTCCTCGATCAGAAAGCAGATTTCACCGGTGTATACCAAAGCGTCTACATACCCGGGATAAAGCTGCCGGACATTGGCGGGCACTGCTGAGAGCGGTGATACAGAGTCCCCGTTTATGCTAAAAAATCGCTCCGCGATGAACGCATTCAGCAAGTCCTTCATGATCAGCTGTTCAGCTGTTCTGCTCTGAACCTGAGCTGTGCCATGCTGCCTCATTCATATTCCCCTCCCGTAATATAGTAAAATTCCGGATGCGGGTGTCCCAGGAAATCATGGTGGGAAATCGTCCAGCAATAGGCGCCCGACTTTTCAAAAATCAACACATCCCCTACACGCAAGCTTTCCACTTCGGCATCCGTATGAAGCCGGTCCTTGGGCGTACACAGCTCGCCAACGACCGTAACCTTCCCTTGCCTGATTTCCGGCCTTGGAAATGGGTAGGGCCAGCTTTCAACAGGAACAACGTAAAACGGATGATTATGCCCCCACGAGGCAGGCAATCGGTTATGATGTGTACCGCCTCTGATCACAGCAAAATTTTTCCCCTGTGACGGCTTAATATCCACAACCTCTGCAGCGTAGTAACCGTGATCGGCGACAATCACTCTTCCCGGCTCAAAAAAGAGTTGTACTTCCTCCAAACCGGACGGAAATTCAGTTTGTGCTAACAAGCTGGTAAATCGCTGCCAGTCAAAACCCGGCGCATCATCATAGGAGACCCCGATTCCGCCGCCTGCGTTGATGACTTTAATGTCTAAATCGTATTTGCTCTTCCACTCCGCCACCTTCTGCAGATAATAATGAACCATGTCTGCATGCACATCCGGCTGCAGGTTGTTGGATAAGGAATGAAAGTGAAAACCGCTGAAGTGAACATGAGTATTGTCTGCCCCCTTTAGCAGGGAAATAGCCTCTCCAATGAACAGCTCATCCAGCCCAAACGGGGTTGGACGGCCACCCATCTGAATCTTCGTCTGTGGCAATGTATCTGTCCTCAGATTAATGCGCAGCAGCACATGTGTATCCTTTTTCCGCTCCCTCGCCAGCAGGATCAGCTTTCTTATTTCAAGCAGGCTTTCTACATGGATATAGGACACATTATGGCTGAGCGCCAGCTCAAGCTCATAGTCTTTCTTCCCCGGTCCTCCAAATAAAACCGGAACGGTTGCGGATACCCCTCTCACCTTGAGCAGCTCACCGGCCGACGCTACTTCAAACCCTGTCACGAGCGGCAACAAAGCTTCTATGATTCGTGAATCAGGATTGGCCTTGATTGCATAAAACAGACTTGCTTGTGCAGGCATCACGCTTAACATGTTGCTGACATGCTGCCGGATGCCGTCAAGATCGTAAATATAAGCGCAGATCGGCTTACTGCTTTTTTCCCGCAGCTCGTGGATCAAACTTAGTACCTTCTCATTCATGTTTCCCCTCCGGCAGTCCCTCGATATTCATTCAGCTTTTGTCCGTAGGCTCTGAAAGCAGTGTTCCGGTCATCTCCCAGCACAAAAATTCGAACACCCTTTGCCGCCCATTTTTTGTGACCGTCTATACTTCTTGAAACGGCGGCATATGGGACATTAGAGCGTTGCGCTGCTTCAAACAGCTGCATCAAATTTCTTTGCACCTCCGTATGCTCCGTATTCCACGGCACCTGCAGCGACTGGGACAGATCTGCCGCCCCCTCCAGCACAAAGCTGATTTGCGGCACTGACAAAATCGCTTCGCTTTGCCGAATGCCCTCTGCGCTTTCGATCATCGGCACGATCATGATCTCTTCATTTGCCGCTGCTATATATTCGTTTAACGGGTATTTTCCGAATACACCTGGCCGGCCGCTGTTCAGACTTCTTCCGCCAATGGGATGGTAGTAGGCATAATAAACAGCCTCTTCCACCTGTTCCTTGCGTTCCACATGCGGAATGACAATTCCCTGGGCGCCGCAGTCCAGCACCTTCAAGATTTCAATCCGGTCCACCCTCGATATGCGCACAAGCGGTGTAATCTCCAGCAGCTCTGCGGCCCGGACCAGCTCCTCGACCGTTTCCATATTGGTTGACGCATGCTCATAATCGATGATGACAAAGTCATACTCCGCATGGCCGATCAGTTCGACCACAATCGGATGCGGTATCGACACGAATAAACCGTAAACCGCTTCGTTTCTGTTTATTTTTTCTTTCAGCCTGTTTTTTCTCATGACAGTAGATCCTTTGCCAATCGCAAAGCATTTTTCACATTCCGGAAATACAGCTCTCCGTCTCCATAGATCCTTCTCTTGGTCATCTCTTCTACAAGCACAGCTTCTGAAAATAAATCAAACATCTCGTAACGTTCCTGATATTCCGGGTGCTCCTGCTGGTAGTTTAGAATCGTTTGTGCGCACGTCTGCCAAAACTCAAGCTCACTCCATCCAAATTTCTCAAGCGCAAAGCAGATTTCGCTCATGCAGATAAAGAAAAAAGCATCAAAGGTATAATCTCTTACTTCCGCCACCGATTCCGTCTGGAGAAAAGAATATCGATTAAACTTACGGTGAGTCTCCGGTTCGGGGTGTAATTTCGGCGCCCAGTCCGGCCGCAGCAGCTTGTCCGGCGTATAACGGACGCCATCATGCAGGTCTTTGACGATGATTCTTTTTGGAAAATTGTTTTCAACCACCAATATGATATTTTGGGCGTGGGATTCAAGCGCAATGCCGTGGGCATACAGCAGGTGAATGATCGGCAGTGTTACCGTGCGGATCAGCGCTTCACTCCATGGCCCGATTCCATATTGATCGATTGCCGCTTGAATAAAGGGCTCCCCGTTTCTTTGGGTATAAAACAATGCATTCAATGGCCACGCTTCTTCATTAGCTTCAAGACAGGCCGAGATATTCTCACGGTAAATGGCACCGAGCGTTCCATAAGCCAACCGATATTGCACTGGAGGCAGTTCATCATAGCGAAATGAAATTCCCATGACCTCTCTTAAAATTTGAAACCCTTCCCGCTGCAGCAGCGGATCATTTTGAATGATTTTGTGCAGCCAGCTGCTGATGAGCGGCGCATTTTGCGTTGTGTGATGAGCCAGGATGCGGCTTGTTGAAGTATTCGTGATGCTCAGCGCAAGTTTAATATAGCTCGCTTGGGCATTGCTGCGATGGGACAAGGAACGGATCGATTGCTGTGCCCTGTAAGCACTGCTCGAAGCTCCGAGATCAACAATATCCTTATCCCCCCATTGCTGAACGAAAAGAGATTGAATCCGATGCCCCCACTGCCACGGATGCACAGGCAGAAAAACGTACTGTTTATCCCTGCTGCCCCGCTCCTGCACAATTTGCTTGAACAGGGTCATTTCATCTTCCTTAATATGCTGACGGTAAATTTCATCCAGGGACGTTTCTGTAGAAACATCCGCCAGTTCCCTGTTTACCGCGATCCACCGGATATGTACGTTTTGGTTAAACTCGGGACCGTAAGCCAGGTTATCTGCAAGAGAGAAGCCGATCCGGGATTTGTAGCTTGGATGATAAGGGTGCCCGTCCGTCATATGGCTTTCCAAAGCTTCATAATGTCTCTCTTCCCGGGCAATTCGCTCTGGCTGCAGCTCCTTTGACTGCTTGTCCTTCACCAGGGTTTCCAGCAGCTCCTTTATAAATTGATCCACAAGCAGCCCATCCAGCTTATTCTGAATCACTTCTTCGAGAAAAACATAAATGTTGCGGCAGACCTCCCCTTCTCTCCGAATGGAGCCCGGTTTAATTTTAATTCTGCCGAAAGACCACTTCTCGTCTGCCTGGCACGAATACCGGACACTGCCTCCGTCTGCCGCTTTCCCTGTAAATAGCCTCTCTTTTCCTGATTTATCAACATCCATAATCCCTTCATATATGAAGGCTTCCAGCGTTTGACGCATAATTCTTTCACTAACATCCTCCAGGCACGAGGCCTCCTCGTTATGCAAGCTGCTTATCGTCTGCATTCGTTTCACTCCCTATCCGCTTCATTACGTTGACTACCGGAATATAAGATGGTCTTTCACTATCTCCCGCAAGACAGCTTATCAGGTTCTTTTTCGCATAGAAGGCATCGGCATTCAGCAAATAATGCACAAACTCGTTCTCCTGCCTCGCATTTTCTTTCATCAGCACTTCCTGGACCAGCTTCCAGTAACGCTCCTCCGGAGCCCGTGCACCGTATGCAATCGCATGGATCAGGGAGCCTAAATGATTGACAAAAAAATAGTACGCCGTTCGCGCCCAAGCCTCTTCCTTGGCATAGAACAGCGGTCCGTTCTTCTCCTCGTCAGTGCCAGCCTTCTCCCTGTCCACACTGACTCCTTCCAGATCGCGGATCATAAAGGTATGAGGCATCCCATCCTTGATCGTTAATAAAGAATTTTGCAAGTGAGCCTCAAAATGAATCCCTTCCTGCTCGGCTATACGAACGATGGGCAGCAAGGAAATTTGCAGATAACGTCTGAACCATTTGTTGATGTCCTGACTGCCGATCAGTGAAAAAAGCCGCGGCCGCGCGCCTGCCAGGGGCACTTCCACGAGACTGGACAGGACATACGTGGACGATTCATCGAAATCGACGGCACGATAGGCTAACGTAAACAATTTGGTAATATCATCATTAGCGAACCGGCACGTGCAGACGCCTGTCTCATAAGCAATGCGGGTATTCGGTTCCTGTGCAAAACAGCTTTTTCTTAATAAATAATTTGCCGCATCCATGGTTCTTCGCATTTGCTCCCGGTCGTTATTCCTCAGCAGATTCGTAATTTGTATATTCAGCGAGAGCTTGATGTTGCATTGCATCTCAGGGATATACACGGTTCGCACCGAAGAGGTCGGATAGACCATGGGTCCAAAACTTCCGAGCGGAATAAGCTTATCCTGGTCGATATACTCTTGCACAGCCTGAACCGTCTGAACATGCTCGTACTGCCAGGGATGAACGGGCAGTATGGAATATCTGCGGCCTTTATCCTTAAGCATGCTCCGGACCTGCACATCCACGTATTCATAAAAATCCATTCGCCGCTCATCCGCCAACCATTCTTCTGCAAAGACATCCTCCCGCACGGCAAAATAGCACAATTGAAACGAGGTGTGCAGCTCCGGACAATAGGCCATTACTTCCTGTTCGCTAAACCCCATTGTATTTTTGGGAAAAGGATGAAACGGGTGGCCATAAATCAGCGATTGCTCGGATGATAGGTAATCCCCTACCTCTTGGCCGGCGGCATGCTTCAGAAACAGAGCCAGCTTATGAAAGCTGTTCTCTGTTTTGGCAGCGAAATCAGCGGACCGTTCAGCCGTAATGGACGGGTCATGCTGCTTCAGCTCTTGGATAATCCAACGGACCAAATCAGCATAGTGCAGCGCTTTTCCTTCATCCACATAAAAACTTTCATATTCATGCTCTCCCGCTGCTGAGAAGAATGCCAATCTTCCACAAATTTGAACCTCGCTTGCCCGAAAGCGAAGCTTGAACGTACCTTCATCAGGTTCAATGGAGATCGTCTCAGGATGCTCTTGGCAAAATTCTCGGATATAACAGTTCAACAATACCTTGCACTGATGGAAATTGGCCTTTATTTCAGACTGCAGATTGTCTTCTGTTTCCAACATCGATAGCTACCTTCTTCCTTTTCACAACTAAAACAAGCGGCAATGTCACCAGCATCAGGATGCCTAAAGTTAAGCACTCTTCTTTCAAGGCAAGCCATTTCGCAAGCTCGGCAGTCTCTCCCGCGGATGCTATCGCTTGCCAGCGGACTTCGTAATAAACGGCCAGCAGCATAACCGCAAATGAGGACGTCAAACGCTCGATCGTACTGGATAACACGGAGCCTTCGTGCAAGTCCTCCTCCGGCAATGAGTTAAGCCCGACCGTAGTTATCGTTAAACTGGACAAGCCATTTCCGATTCCTCTGGCCGCCATCATAAGAGCAATGACGATAAAGGACACCTGCTGAGAAAAAAAGGCAAACACCAGCACGGAACCGGCAATGAGCACAATGCCATATGCAATAAAATTTAATGATTTGCCTTTATCAACGAAGCTGCCCCCAATCCAGGAGAACATGCTTGTAAATATCGCTGCCGGAATAAATATGGCTCCTGTCATGGCAAGCGAGAAATGAAAAACCTCCTGCAGCAGCAGCGGCAGTACAAAAATGACACCAAACATAACGGAATCCTGTATGGCGGAAATAAGCACCGTCATTGCATAAACGGGATTTCCTTGCAGCAGCCGATAGCGGATTAACGGCTCGGTTCTGCCATTCTCTTTTTGTATAAAACGGACTCCCGCTGCTGTCCCCAGCAGCATCAGTGTTACTGGCAGCCATAGTGAAACAGCCTTCACCGAAATGAGATGAATCCCCAGACTCATAGCGAAAATACTAAAGAGCATCAGGACCACCCCTTCGGGGTAAAGCGTTTTACGGCGGTTCGGCTGGTAGGATGCAATTTGCGTACAGCACAAAATCAGGGAAAAAAGGGCAAAGGGGACATTGATCCAGAACAAATACTTGATTTCGCCAAATTCCATAATCAAGCCACCCAGGGTCGGACCGATGGCCGGAGCGACCATCAGCAGCATCCCCCATAATCCGGTGATTCTGCCGCGCATTTCATGACCGTAATGATCAAACAGCAGCACCAGCGACAAAGGAATCATCAGCCCGGCGGCGGCACCATGCATGAGGCGTACGAGCAATACAACCTCAATATGCTTATAAAACAGCCCGCCCATAATAGAGAACACGCAGTAGACGGCAAGTCCCATGATATAGGCTCTCTTTCTGCCGATCCGGTCCACGATGAGCGAGGTCAAAGGCATGGTCATCGTCATCGCCAGCATGTACAGGGTAATCATCCATCCGCCAAGAGCCGCCGAGATATCGTAGATCCGCACAAACTCAGGCAGCAAAACATTAAAAGCGCTGTTCGTCAAAACCAATAAAAAAGCGCCGCTCGCAATAGCCAATAAAATGATATGTTTGTTTGCTTTTCCGGCCTTCATCCTGTTAATCACAGCATGCCTATCGCTTCTTCTATAGACTTCTCAAATATATACAGCACTTCCGTAGCCTCATGCTCTGTAACCGTAAGCGGTGGCAGGAAGCGCATCACTGCGGAGTGACGGCCGCCTACTTCAATAATCAGCCCGTTTTTAAAGCATCGCTCTTGCACAAGGGAGGCCAGCTTCCCAAATGGCGGATAATGGCCGAGCTGATCTTTTGGGGCTGATGGATTGACCATCTCCACACCTATCATGAGCCCTCTTCCGCGCACATCGCCGATCTCAGCGTATTTGGCTTTGAGGCTGTTCAGGTAAGCGAAAAATTGCCTGCTGCGCTGCTCCACATTTTCAAGCACACGGTTACTCTTCATGTACTTTAAGGTCGCCAAGCCTGTGGCCATGGCCAGCTGATTGCCACGAAATGTGCCTGTATGCGCTCCCGGATTCCATTGATCCAGCTCCTGCTTGTAAATCACAACCGACATGGGCAAGCCTCCCCCGATGGCTTTGGAGCTAATCATGACATCCGGAACAATATCCGCATGCTCGAAAGAGAACATTTTGCCCGTGCGGCCAATTCCGGTTTGCACTTCATCGATGATTAACGGAATTCCCCTCTCGGCAGTGATGCGTCTTATCTCGCGCAGCCATTCAATATCCGCGGGGATGGAGCCGCCCTCCCCTTGCACGGTCTCCAGAATCATACCGCATGGAGCAGCGATTCCACTTTCGCAGTCATCCAATACATTTTCGATATATCTGGCGCTGATTCTGGCCGTCTCTCCCCGGCCAATGCCGAAGGGGCAGCGGTATTCATAGGGGAATGGCAGGAAGTGCACATCAGGCAGCAGACTTTGCAGATGCTGCTTCTTGCCCAGATTGCCGCTCATGGACATGGTAGCCTGTGTCGAGCCATGATAGCCGCCCTGGAAGGCCAGTATGGATTTTCCTCCGGTTGCGTTCTTCACCAATTTGACGGCGGCTTCCACGGCATCCGCACCCGTCGGGCCGCAAAACTGAATTTTAGCCGTATCTCGTAAGCCTTCAGGAAGTATGGAGAAAATCTCCTGCATAAATTCGATTTTTAAGGGAGTTGCCAAATCGAGCGTATGCAAAGGGATCTGCTTGTCCAAAACGTCCTCAATAGCCCTGATCACGACTTGATGGTTATGTCCGAGTGCCAGCGTGCCTGCCCCTGACAAGCAGTCATAATATTGTCTGTCTTCAACGTCCGTCACCACCATGCCCTTCGCTTTGCTGATCACGAGCGGGAAATGACGCGGATAGGACCTGGCATTGGACTCTTTTTCGTTCTGTATTTGCAAGTATGCATTCTCGACATTTACCGGAATCATGGTTCGTACACTTCCTTTTTCAGTAGTCTGGCGAGCAGTTTCCCTGTAAGGCGGATGAGATCAGATGCCGTGCATTATTCCTTAAACAGATACCGCAGGTAAACCCCCGCCACGTCTCTGGACTTTCCCCGGAACGGAAAGATATGGTCAGTCAGATCAGGTAAAGCGTTAACCTCAAGGATTCCTTCAGACTCCGGATTTAACGGCAGGCTTATATCCTCGCATCGGAAATCAATGCCCGCTACGTCGATATTCAATGCCTGTGCAGCCCGCACAGCCATTTCAGCATTCGCCTTACATATCTCCTCCGTACGGTCAATGACGATTTCTGTAATTTCATCCTCCGTTTCAATATCGCTGCTATAGAACAGCTGCACACGTTCCTTTTTCTCCAAAATATTCCGAAGTGTCCTGCCTTGACTTGCAAGGTTCTTGAGCAGGCGTTCGGAATCTCTTCTTATCACCTTCAAGGTTTCGAATTCCCTTGCGCCGTGACGCCCAAGTCGCTCTTCATTAAGACTGTCTATAAGCTGCCCGATCGTGGAGTTACCATCACCTTCGACAAACGCCGGTTGATACTCCAGCACACCTGCCACCTCACCATTGATCACCAGCACCCGGCAGTCATAACCTGAGATGTGCTTCTGTACAATGACCAGCTCGCTATGTAATCTTGCGGTATGGATGGCATCTATAAGGTCAGCCTCCCTTTCGATGCCTGTGGTTACCCCAGTGCTGCGGCTGGCATCCAGCGGCTTTACAACTACTTTTTTATTTCTGTTCAGAAAATCCGGCAGCTCGCCGCTCATCTCGGCTACTATCATATATTCCGGCACCGGCAGACCCATTCTTCGTAGTAAAAGACTGCAGGCATCCTTGTTTCTGGCGAGCAATCCGGCGATCAGCGGCAGCCGGTCGGAGCGGGTTTTATTGATAATCAGCTCTTTATCCTTATATTTCAGTGTCAAAAAATCCTCACAGCCCGGGATAAGCAGCTTGCCTTCGATCCCCATTTCTTTTGCCTTAATAAGAATCAGCCTGTTTTGGATGTTATGAATCCTATTTTCGCTCAATAAAAACTCCCCTCTGTTGATTTGATATTTGGACGGGAATCGCTCAAAAAATCACTTCTTCCGTAAATTTTGTAAGTCATATGCTGGTAATCTCAGCATAAATGATAATGATTATCATTGTCAATATCTGTGAAACACATTGTGCATATTTTTGTTGAAGCCTGTGGAAAATGCGTGAATGATGAGAGCTGAAGAGTGGAAGGTTGATAGGGTGGCATAACGGCCACCCGCGTGGTCAATGGACTACTCCTTTCTTAAGGGGCAAGTTGTGCAGTAGCCATGGTCCTCGGAAACTTTATAGAGCAGACAGCATGTTTTGCGCTTTCGCTTGGGGATATTTGAGGAGGTAATGATCATTTCAGGATTGTTGAATCTGGCCAGAGGATTGTACTCCTCTCCGAACAAATGTGCCGGCGCTTCATGCAGCAAATAATGAAAATCAGCCTGGATTTGCAGCTTTTGCTCCTCCGAGGCCTCCTCCACCATCCGCTGCTCATATAGCCAGTACAGGGAAATCGCCATGTTCTCCCACAAAGTAGCAACGGGAATTCTGGCGGCTTTGGAAATGGAACGCCACACTTTGGCTATATTGTCAGCGAAGATGCTGCTGATGACGCGATCACGCCATTCGTCCCGTTGTTCTGCTGCAGGTTGCGTGACGTACCGGTCGCTCAGACTTACTTCAGGCAGCCAGGAGCTGCCTTGGAATACGGACTCCATATGGCAATTTTCAATCCCATAATTCATTCCTTTGTTAAACATGGTCATCGCATACAAACCGGATGCCATCGTCATGTAGGCATACCGCTTGGAAAACTGTGATGCCGCGGCAGCAACGGCAGGAGTTTGAAAAATGGCTGCTGCCTGCTCCAGATAAGCCCGGCACTTTTCCAAATCCAGCAGCTCCTCCGCTGGAACAGATAATGGGCTATCAGCCTGTCTGCCTGGAGACAGCCGATAATTCTCCGCTAATATTTGCAATTCTTCCGGACTAAAGTGCGAAATTTGCACGTTCTGCATTGGTGATCTTCCTCCCTCTGCCATGCGGAACGCACGCAGGTGTCCCGAACAGCGGATCGATGGTAATTTCACAGCTCATGCCGAATACCGCCTGAACCATTTCACGTGTAATGATATCCTCGGGTTTACCCTGGACATAAACCTGCTTGTTGTGGATAGCGACCATATGATGGGCGTAGCGGGCAGCCAGATTTAAGTCATGCAGTACCATCACAATGGTCCTCTGCTCTTGTTCGTTCAGCTCAAACAGCAAATCAAGAATTTCAACCTGATGAGCCAGATCCAAATAAGTCGTCGGTTCATCCAGAAGCAGGATATCCGTCTCTTGGGCAAGAGTCATGGCAATCCAGGCTCTTTGCCGCTGGCCGCCGGAGAGGGCATCGACCGGCCTGTCCGCAAATTGCTTGATTTTCGTAGCCTCCATCGCCCTGTCCACCATCCGCTCATCTTCCTCCGACCATTGCTGAAGCCAGTTTTGATGCGGATATCTTCCCTGCTTCACCAATTGCAGCACGGTTAATCCTTCAGGGGCAATCGGTCCTTGGGGTAAAATGGCGATATTTCTGGCAACCTCTTTGGTCGGTGACTTGGCAATCGCTTTTCCGTCAAGCAGCACCGCCCCTTTTTGCGGTTTTAACAGCCGGGCCAATGAACGAAGCAAGGTGGATTTCCCACACCCGTTGCTTCCGACGAAGACGGTGATTTCCCCTTCGGGGATTTGCAAATGAAGCTCATCTATAATCGGGCTGCTCCCGTAGGACAGCGTTAATGCCTGGGTTTCCAGTAAAGGCATATGTTCATCCCCTTTGTTCACTGATGACGGTTGCGGAAGAGCAGATATATAAAAAACGGCGCTCCGATGCCGGATACAAAAATGCCTGCCGGAAGATCCGATGGCAGAAAGGCCGTTCGGGCCACTACGTCCGCCAATAACACGATCATGCCTCCGATCAGCGCCGACACAGGCACAAGGCTGCCAAATGAGCGGCCAACCAGCTTTCTGGATATATGAGGAGCAAGCAGACCAACAAAGCTGATGCCTCCGGCATAGGCAACCGCCGATCCCGCCAAGGCGACACTAATAAATAAAAGCACGAAGCGATGCAGCTGCACCTTTACTCCTAAACCGGCAGCCACCTGATCTCCCATTTCCTGAGCATTGGCCGTTCTGGCAAAGAACAGAGATAATGGGGTGAACACCAATACCCAGGGCAGCATCGCATAGACATCATCCCATTTAGCGCCGTATACACTGCCGGTTAACCACAAATAAGCTTGGGTAGTGGATACAGTATCGCCAAGCACCATCATCATCGTGGTCATGGCACTCATGGCGGCCGCCATACCTATTCCTATAAGTACGAGCCGGATGGGCGTAACCCCGCTTTTCCAAGCCAAAAGATAGATAAGTGCTGAAATGCACGCAGCTCCGGCAATCGCAGCCACCGGCAGCCAATCGATACTGACCGTACCGGCGAAGTAAGTAATAAATATGACCGCCGCCACAGATGCTCCCCCGGTCACACCGATAATATCCGGTGAGCCCAGCGGATTTCTGATCATCCCCTGCAAAATAAGTCCGGATACGCCCAGTGCAGCTCCGACCAGCATCGCCAGCATCATGCGCGGCAGCCGCAACGTATCAATGATATATGTATAGTCCTCATTCCCCGCACCGAGCAAATGCTTGATGACCTCAAGCGGCGAAATCAGGGTGCTTCCAACCGATAAACCGGCCACAAGAAAAACTGCCAGCAGGATTAACAGCATCAAAAGCACGGCGAGTGTTCTCTTCTCGACCAGAAAAGATAATTTTCCTGATCGGGTGCGCAGTGTAATATATTTGTTCATTCTCTGGAGAACCCCCTGCGTGCGATATAGATAAAGAAAGGGGTTCCGATCAGTGCGGTCATCACACCAATAGGCACCTCCTGCGGCATGATGATGAATCTTGCAGCAACATCCGCGAGCAGCAGCAGGCTAGCGCCGAGGATTGCACAATACGGAATAATCCAGCGGTAATCGATTCCGACAAGTCCGCGGACAATGTGCGGCACAATCAAACCGATGAATGCGATAGAACCGCCAACCGCAACGGAGCCTCCAGCGAGAACAATGATGACCACCGCCATTAAAGCCTTAACTGCAACGGTCCGCTGCCCCAGGCCTTTAGCAATGTCATCCCCCGAAGTCAGGATGTTCACCGGCTGCCCCAACAGGAATGCAACAATCCATCCCCCGATCATGAACGGCAGAAGAGGCATCAGCATATCCACTGACCGGCCGGCTACGGAACCCGCCAGCCAGAATAACGCCCCTTCCAAATTTTGCTCGCTGATCACCAATAAAGCCTGCGACAAAGAAACGAATAAAGCGTTAATAGCCGCTCCGGCCAGCACAATCTTGATTGGAGACAGGCCGTCTCTGCCAAGCGAACCCAGAAAATAAACCAAAACGGCCGCAATGCCTGCACCGATAAATGCCACCCACATATAATCCGTTAATGAAGACACCGAAAAAAACGAGAGCGCCAGCACAACAAAAAAAACGGCGCCGGAATTGAGGCCAAACACACTTGGTGAGGCAAGCGGATTTCTCGTCAAAGCCTGCATAAGCGCTCCCGCAACCGCGAGGCTTGTGCCAATCACGGTTGCGATAATGGCGCGGGATAATCTGGATGTCGTCAAAATGATATGTTCAGTGGACTGGTCATCAAAATGCAGAAATGCTTCTATAGCAGTCTTCAGTGGAATGGGTGTTTGACCGAACACAATGCTTGCAGCAAAAGAGACGATAAAGATGCACAAACCAAGAATTAAGCCCGCATATTTAGCAGTTCGGCTGGAAAGTAAATGCGTCATGTTTATTTATCTAATCCAAAGTGTGCATAGAGCTGATCAAGCATCAGATTCGCGGCAAGCGGGCCTCCGCCCATATTCCAGGCCACTTCATCAATCTGGAACACTTGACCGGCCTTTACCGAGTCAAGATTTTTCCAAAGCGGATGCTTCGTCCATTCCTCATAATTTTTTTGCACCGCTTCATCATTGCCAGGATCCGACAGGAACACGAAATTAACATCGGCATTCATGCTTGGGATGCTTTCCTTATCCGTCAGCCTGATCACGACCGTTCCTTTATCAGCTTCCTGCTGCAAATATTCGGAGCGTACAAAACCCAGCTCATCGAGAATATCTCCGGCAAAGCCGGTTACATAAATCCGGGCATGGTCTGCTCTGAAGTTAAGGACGGATGTTTCAATAGGCCATTTATCTCCGAGCTTGGCGCTGATTTTACCTTTAAAATCGGCCACCCTCTCATCCCATTGGGCCAGAATATTCTTCGCCTCTTCTTCCTTGTTCAGCGCTTGCCCCATTAAGTCAACAGTCTCCTTGAATTTATACAACGTTTCATGGGTGACGGTTGGTGCGATTTGGGATAGCTGTTCATAGATTTCTTCATGGCGCGTTTTGGAAGCTATAATCAGATCCGGTTTCAGCTTCGCAATTTCCTCCAAGTTCGGCTGCGTTTCTTCCCCTACAACAGCAACCCCGTCGAGATCATCGCGGATGTATGTATAAAACGGCTGCTCCAGCCAGGATTCCACAGCGCCTACCGGCTTGACTCCCAAGGCTATGGCAGCATCTGTAGCTCCTTGATATAAAGTCACGATTCTCTGTGGTGTGCCCTTAATCTCGGTTTTGCCCATGGCATGCTCAATGACCCGGACATCCCCCTGATCCGCAGGCTGTCCTGCCGCTGCTGACTGGCCTGTTTCAGAGGTGGTGCCTGCTTCATTCCCCCCGCAGCCTGCAAGAACAAATACAATCATGAATATTGCAGCCAGCATGAATATGCTTTTCTTCGCCTTCAACAATGTCCCCTCTTCCTTTCTCTCTATTCAAATATGAATAAAAATTGGCATTGATATTGATTATCATTACCATCAATGTTCAGTTAACCACACCCATCTGACATTGTCAATAAAATCCTCTGCTTACGCGTCATTATTGGATGCGCTTTCTTTTTTCACGGAAATGTTATGCTGTTACTTAAAAATTTAAATGTTGTGAGTGCAATCACAAATTTGTCCTTAGTTTTGAAATACAATCATTTTATTAATAAAAATTTTAACTAAGGAGGCTTCCTATTATGCTGACTGCAGAACAACGAAAAATCGTCAAATCAACCGCCCCTGTTCTGGAAGAACACGGAACCACGATTACTAAGGTTTTTTATCGGAACCTGTTTGAAGCTCATCCGGAGCTTTTGAATATTTTCAACCATGCCAACCAGGCAAAAGGCCGCCAACAGACCGCTCTCGCCAATGCTGTATATGCAGCCGCCGTTCATATCGACAATCTTGAAAATATCCTCCCTGCCGTCGTGCAGATTGCACATAAACATGTGAGCCTCGGCATCAAGCCTGAGCATTACCCGATTGTAGGTGAACATCTGCTGAAGGCGATCAAGGAGGTGCTTGGGGACGCGGCTACCGCAGAAATTCTTGACGCCTGGAAGGAAGCCTATGGCGTTATTGCCGATGCATTTATCGGGGTTGAGTCAGAAATGTACCAGGAAGCAAGGGAGCAGGAGAATGGATGGAATTTCTTCAAGCCGTTCATTGTAGCCCGAAAGGTGAAGGAAAGCGAAAATATCATGTCATTCTATCTGAAGCCGGCAGACGGTTTAAGCGTGCCTGCATACCGGCCCGGACAGTATATTTCCGTCCGTGTTACGATTCCGGGCGAGAAATATATGATGATCCGTCAATACAGCTTGTCCCAGGCGCCAAACTCGGACGAATTCCGCATTTCCGTGAAACGGGAAGCGGACAATGATCCTAACGGCGTTGTCTCCGTGTATCTGCATACACAGGTCCATGAAGGTGACACGATTGAAGTGAGCCCGCCTGCCGGCGAATTTGTGCTCGACACAACGAAAACAACTCCGGTTGCCTTCATCTCGGGCGGAGTCGGTATTACGCCAATGATGAGCATGTTCGAGACTGTCTCCAATTTGACACCTGACCGTCCGACGGTATTCCTGCATGCCGCCCGGAATGAAGAGCTCGCCGCCTTCCAGCGCGATATTGAGGAAAAAGCCGTGGAAATGAGCAATGTCAAGTACAATACCTTTTATTCCAGTCAGCCGGATGGCTTTATCAATCGTGCCGTGCTGGAAGAGTATGTCGATATTACGGGCGACGCTTATGTATGCGGACCGGTGTCTTTCATGGAAAGCATCATTCGTGAGCTGCGGGCCATGGGAATGGGTGAAGAGCGTATTCACTATGAATTTTTTGGTCCTGCCATGCAGTTGGCCAACGCCTAATGGACTTCCGCGACCGGACTTTCTCCGGTAAGAAAATGCATGCCTCAAGGCACGCCAGAAAGCAACGAAGAGCACTGTCGAATTGTGTTGGTGCTCTTCGTTGCTTGGCAGCATTCTACTGTCTTAGGATTTTGGGTCCAAGTACCTTCGGGATTGGAGTAATACGAACTGTTGATCCTCCTCAGCGGCACCAATTGCGGTGATACGACGGGCGATTCACAAAGTTAGAGTACTACTTTCTCTTCTGTGACCATGACACCGACAGAACTGAAGTCGATGAACTTCTTTTCGTCGGGTTGAACTTTTTGCAGGTAGTTGTCCGACGCGAAGAACGCATCGTGGTCGGCCCAACCGTCGAACCAGATTTCAGTAAGCCCATCATACGCGGGCTGGGGATAGCCCTCGGCTGCAACCGGATGAGACACCACATATTTTCGAACATACTTCTTGGCCTCCGGGATCGAGGTAAATAGGGGGGCGTGGTTAAATCGATGATATTCTACGAACTTATCAACACTCATCCCCTCGATCCGATTAATCATGTAGACGAACTTTATCATGTCGTTTTCCACCTTTCTATAATAGCGGCTGAGAGTTGAACTCTCAAAACTGGACAATGACTGAGTAACAGATCTAAACCTGACTTCATTGTCAGTTTTCAATGATCAACTTCTCCTGCCAAAAAATAGTTCAAAGCCATCAGGTCTCCATTCATTCAAATCAATTATTATATTTCTAAAAATATCGAATAATTGACCAAAAAAATTTACGTCTTCAGATAAGGTGCCTATTAATTCGCCAATTCGCGATTCAGGTTTTTAGCGTTCCTCTACCTCCGTGTACATTCCGTTCGCCTAATTCTATATTTCTAAATTTATAAAAATATAGTACAGTATTTTTTCTTTATTGTAAATCTCCCATCCGAAAAAATTTTATGGTGCTGACACGCTAGATTGCAGAGGAACTTTACCAACTCGGCCTAATCCCGAAAAGGATGTACTTACCATTGTAGCTACTGGGTTCTGAGGAATTTGCAGCCCTTTTTGGCAAGTTTGCCGATATCATACTGGTCGAGTAGACGTGAACCTCACGGCTCACGCCCCTCACAGATCCGTACGTGCCCAATTAAGGCATACGGCTCCT
>NZ_JBJURI010000003.1:0-311374 GCF_046098255.1 Paenibacillus jiangxiensis | reverse complement strand
ATACGCGCATTGCAAGCCGGGTCTGGCAGATCCGGCCTTTTTCTTTTTCTCCAGGAGCCAAACGTATTAAATATATCAATATTCTGTTACAATTCATCAAAATATCAAAAGAAAACCCTTTCTTGAATCAATATTATTATAATTAAGAATTCAGCAAATTCCAAATACTATAGTAGTTTATACCGATGCAGATGATACAAGGAGGAAGCAAGCAATGAAATTTACAGACGGCTACTGGATGATCCGTAAAGGCTATGAAATTCAAAACCCGGCGGATGTGCGCGATATTGTCACGAACGGCGCTTCCATTACGGCGTATGCCGCCACCAGACGTATTGAGCGTAAAGGAGATACCTTGAACGGAACTCTCCTGAAGGCAACCTACAGCTCTCCGATGCCCGATGTCATCCGGGTAACATTGAATCACCATAAAGGACTTGTGAACAAAGGACCGGAGTTCGACATCCGAACGCTGCCTACGGAAGTGCAAATTTCCGAGCAGGAGGAAGAGGTTGTTTTGCAAAGCGGCAAGCTCAGTGTCCATGTCGGACGGGGCAAGGGTTGGAATGTCGGCTTTTATTATGACGGTAAGCGGATGACCGGCAGCGGCTACCGCGGGCCGGGTTATATCAAGGATCCAGCCGAAAAAGCGTACTTCAGGGAGCAGCTTGAGCTCGGGGTCGGCGAATATGTCTATGGTCTGGGCGAACGCTTTACACCATTTGTGAAAAACGGACAGATCGTGGATATATGGAATGAAGACGGGGGAACAAGCAGTGAGCAGGCGTATAAAAATGTTCCTTTCTACCTGTCGAGCAAAGGATATGGCGTGTTCGTCAATCACCCGGAGCGCGTCTCCTACGAGATCGCATCCGAGAACGTATCCAAGGTACAGTTCAGTGTGGAAGGCGAAACGCTGGAATATTTCATTATCGGCGGACAAGATCCGAAAGAGGTGCTGGACAACTATACGAAGCTGACCGGCAAGCCTGCGCTTCCGCCTGCGTGGACGTTCGGCCTGTGGCTGACAACCTCCTTTACGACCGATTACGATGAAGCGACGGTCAACCACTTCGTGGACGGCATGGCTGAGCGCGATCTTCCGCTGTCCGTCTTTCACTTCGACTGCTTCTGGATGAAGGAGTACCAATGGTGCGATTTTCAGTGGGATAAGGATATGTTCCCCGATCCGGAAGGTATGCTGCGCAGACTGAAAGAGAAAGGCCTTAAAATCTGTGCCTGGATTAATCCGTACATTGCGGAAAAATCGATTCTGTTCGATGAAGGCGTGGAGAACGGATATCTGGTAAAAAGAGCCGACGGTAGTGTATGGCAGTGGGATATGTGGCAGGCGGGCATGGGACTGGTCGACTTCACCAATCCGGATGCGGTGGCGTGGTACCAAGGCAAGCTGGCAGCGCTGATTGACCAGGGCGTCGACTGCTTCAAAACCGATTTCGGCGAGCGAATCCCGACCGATGTTGTCTATTATGACGGTTCCGATCCTTATAAAATGCACAATTATTATACTCATTTATACAATAAAGCTGTTTTCGAACTGTTGGAGCAGAAGCTGGGCAAAAATGAAGCAGCCCTGTTTGCGCGCTCCGCAACCGCCGGAGGCCAGCAGTTCCCCATTCACTGGGGTGGCGATTGCTCTTCCACTTATGAATCCATGGCTGAATCCCTGCGGGGAGGATTGTCGCTTGGACTGAGCGGATTTGGCTTCTGGAGCCACGATATCAGCGGTTTTGAAAATACGGCAACACCTGATGTCTACAAGCGGTGGGTGCAATTTGGCTTGCTGTCCTCCCACAGCAGGCTGCACGGCAGTTCATCCTATCGTGTGCCATGGCTGTTTGACGAGGAAGCGGTGGACGTGGTGCGCGTCTTTACGAAGCTGAAATGCTCCCTGATGCCGTATCTGTACAGCTCGGCCGTGGAATCCTCCGTACGCGGGCTGCCTATGATGCGGGCGATGCTGCTGGAGTTCCCTGACGATCCAACGACACATGCGCTTGACCGCCAGTACATGTTCGGCGACTCGCTGCTGGTCGCGCCGATCTTCAACGCGGAAGGCAGCGTGCAGTATTACCTGCCGGAAGGCCGCTGGACGAACCTGCTTACAGGGGAAGTCGTGGAAGGCGGGCGCTGGCGCAAGGAAAACCACAGCTTCATGACACTGCCGCTGCTGGTGAAGCCGAACAGCCTGATCGCAATCGGGCGTGAAGACAGCCGCCCGGATTATGATTATGCCGATGGCGTTCAGCTTCATCTGTTCGAGCTGGAAGATGGCGCTTCTGCCAAGAGCGTTGTGAGCAGCACAGCCGGAGAAGTGGAGCTGACTGTGTCCGTCAAGCGTGAAGGCGGAAAACTGTCCATCGTGTCCGAAGGAGCCGGCAAGCCTTGGAGCGTCGTGCTGCGCGGGATCAGCGAGCTGTCAGGTATTGACGGAGGAAGCAGCGAGCAGGGAAGCCAAGGGGTTGTCATTACACCGGCCGGCCTGAATGGATCTGTAACTGTAACTCTTTAATACCGGATGTATGGAAATGGGGCTGTCCCAAAAGTCATCGTAGATGACTGAGGGACGCCCCTTTTTCAATTTTGTCACAGAAAAAGAAGCCTTTCCTTAGTAAAATGGAAGTGTCGAGCAACCATTCAAAGGAGGGCTTCTTTTGTACATTCAATATACCATGGACCAACTCTATCTGCCAATGGACTTAGAACAAGATATTCCAGAAAATCACCTCGTTCGAGTCGTTAACGCAGCCGTAAACCGGATTGATGACCAGATTTTTGCTGCTGCTTACCCAGGAGGAGGGCGCAACAGCTACCATCCCAAAATGCTCACTAAAATCATCATTTACGCCTACACGCAGCGGATTTACTCCTCTCGCCAAATCGCCAAAGCGGTCCGGGAGAACGTCATGTTCATGTGGATTGCAGGCAGACAACGCCCGGATTTCCGTACCATCAATCGCTTTCGTTCCGAGCGGATGAAAGACGTTTTGGAAATGGTCTTCACCGCTGTTCTTGAGCTTCTTGTTGCAGAAAAATATGTCCAGCTCGACCATTACTTTGTAGATGGCACTACGTTTGTATGGGGCAAAGCGGTTGTGAAATATAAAGCAAAGCTGCAAGAAAAAGTTCACACCTTATTTGCCACCATTGAGGAACATGAGAAGCAAGAAGAACAAGAACATACAGGGCAGGATCTTCCTGAACTTGGTGAAGCCTCTTCTCTCACGAGCGAAAAATTAGAGAGCGCCGTGCAGCAATTGGAAGCCAGGTTGCAAGAGAAGCCGAAAGACAAGCCTTTAAAGAAAGCGGTCCGCGTGCTGCGTAAGAACCTGCTTCCCCGTATGCAAAAATACGAAACTCAGCAACAGATTCTCGGCAGCCGAAACAGCTACAGCAAAACCGATCCAGACGCCACCTTCATGCGGATGAAAGAAGATCATATGCGTAATGGCCAGCTCAAGCCGGGCTACAACATACAGATCGGAACAGAAAACCAATTCATTATCGGCTACAGCTTGCATCAGCGTCCCACCGACACCCGCTGCCTGAAGCCACATTTGGAGAAAGTCAAAGCGGCGCTTGGCAAGTTGCCGAAAACCATCATCGCAGATGCAGGATACGGTGGAGAAGAAAACTACGCCTACCTGGAAAATGAACAACTGGAAGCCTTGGTGAAATACAGCACATACCACAAGGAAAAGTCAAAAAAGTGGAAGCAAGATATTAGCAAGCTGGACAACTGGCAGTACGACGAGGCAGAAGATATCTGGACATGTGCGGCTGGACGCAAACTGCAGTTTCGTTATGAAAGCAAGGAAACGACGGAGAGTGGATATGAGGTGTACAAAAGACATTACCGAAGTGAAGGCTGTGAAGGTTGTCCGCTCAAAGAAGCTTGCACCAAAGCCAAAGGGGATCGCCAAATCAGCGTAAGCATGAAGTATCTGAATTACAAGCAGCAAGCCCGCGAGAAACTCCGAAGCGAGGAAGGGTACGCGCTGTCGGTACGGAGAATGATTGAACCGGAAAGTGTGTTTGGACAAATCAAAAACAATCGGGGATTCAGACGTTTTCTGCTTCGAGGCCTGCGAAAAGTGAGCCTTGAGGTCGGGTGGCTTTCGCTCGCCCACAATCTGCTCAAGAAGGCGGTAATGGACCAAAAGCCAGAAAAGGCGGTACAGGGATGAACTCCCTGGCACCGCCTTTTCTTTAATTTTACTGTTTTTTTCATAAAGTGAACTGTCTTATGAAGCGCAAGGAAGTACTTATGGGACAGCCCCATTTTTTTCATTATCGTATGTTTCCTCAATCATCTGTCTTCATTAATTCCGGCATATCCAATGCCATGGAAATGTTGCACAGCATACCTCTTGCCAGAAAAAGCATCGTTCTTTCGGCAGGCTCGGAAATGCCTGCTTCCACAAAAGCATTAAGCACGATCTGTCTGATGCTGTCGAAGCCTTCCCGCATCACCTCGACGATCGGTGCATCCATAATCGTCTGGGCCTGCATTTGCAGCAGCACTTCATTGCGGTGTTCATACATGATCTTCTGATAGGCGGTTATGAGTTCTTTCTCCAGGAGTTCAGACGGAACAGTGCTCACGACCTGGTTGAAGGAATCTGAGATCCGAGTCCAGGATGTCTTCAGTGCCACACGCAGCAGCTCCTCCTTGGTAGAAAAAAACTTAAAGATGTACGGTTGTGATATATTTGTCCGTTCCGCTACTTTGGCTGTGGTAGCCCTGTAAAACCCCATTTCCGCAAAAACTTCGATGGCGGCAGAAATGATTTCGTTCTGGCGGCTGACGGAAACTGCTGAATTTTTGGCCATAGGCTGAATCATCCTTATCCATTGAATATAGTAATTAATCAATCACTAACTACAATATACATGAGTTCAAATCCAAATGCAAACAGTCATTGTTCACAAATGCAGGTGGGTGACTGCCTTGTATAATAAAGGCGCCGCCCAACCACAATAACTTTATTCTGTGCAAAGGTGGTTTGGGGATGCGTCATAACCAACTGAATTTGATTGCCCTTGGCTCCATCCCGCTCATGGCAACACTCGGAAATTCCATGCTTATTCCCGTTTTGCCCGAAATCGGCAGGGAATTGCACGTCGGCTCCTTGCGGGTAAGTATGCTGATTACTGTGTATGCGGTTGCGGCGATTGTGCTCATTCCTTTTGCAGGTTATTTATCCGATAAATTTGGTCGGAAAGCTGTGATTGTTCCGAGCTTAATTATTGCTATTGCAGGTGCGGGGGTTTCCGCCGCAGGTGCCTGGCTGATGAAGGACGGCGCAGCGTATTGGACCATTATCGGGGGGCGGTTATTACAGGGGATTGGTGCGGCAGGAGCTTTTCCGATTGTCATTCCTTTGGTCGGTGATCTGTATGAGGATGAGGAAGCGGCCAGCCGCAGTCTTGGAGTTATTGAAACCTACAACACTTTTGGGAAAGTGTTAAGCCCCATTCTGGGGGCTGCTTTGGGGGTTCTGCTCTGGTATCTTCCGCTGCTGGTGATCCCTGGATTTTTTCTCATTTCCATGCTGCTCGTGCTGTTCATTGTCCGGGCTCCAAAGCGCAAGAAGGATTCGACGACTATCAAGGAATTTGCAGTAGGGATAAAAAACATCCTGGCTGAAAAGGGAAGATGGCTTTATGCCATTTTTGCCGTTGGCTGCATATGCATGCTTATTATTTTTGGTACGCTTTTTTACCTGTCGGAGACACTGGAGTCGGATTACGGGCTTCATGGTATTCTGAAGGGGCTTGTGCTCGCCATTCCGCTGGCGGCCCTTTGCCTGTTCTCTTATCTTGGAGGGAAAGCGGCGGGGAAAAATAAGAAACGGATGAAATGGCTCAGCTTCGCAGGGCTTGCGCTCATGGCCGGAAGCCTTGCCGTTATCGGCTTGTTCCGTAATATTTATGGGGTTACAGGTCTCTTTGCTCTGGGAGGGGCCGGCATTGGTCTTGCGCTTCCCTGTCTGGATGCGCTGATTACGAAAGGAATCGGCAAGAAGGAGAGGGGAACCATCACATCCATTTACAGCAGCATGCGGTTTCTGGGTGTCTCCTTGGGTCCTCCGGCTGTATCGCTGCTGCTTGCAGGGGGGCACAGTCTTCTCTTCGGGGTGCTGGCCGGGATGGGAGGCATTGCTGCGCTGCTGATGTTGATGTCTGTCAAGCCAAAGCAAGGTGATCCGGAGAGCGGAGACAGCGGGAAAAGGAGAAGCCGTTTCCCGCATGGATCTGTCAACGCTGTCCCGGGAATACGGCGCAAAACGCCGGCAAAATAACGAAAGCCCAGGTCTCCATTTGCCGGAAACCTGGGCTTTAATCGCAACAATAAAAATCACTAAGTACGGTCTGTCTTCAGTGAATGTTCCTCGATAGGCGTGTTTCTTATATGGTGCTTTTTTGCGGGGCTGTCTGCTTAAATGCTCCCAAAACGTAAATAACGATCATGATTACAATGGCAATCGCCGAAAAGCGGTACATGGCCGCGTAATCGGATGCTTTGGCAATGACCCCCAGGATGAGCGCGCCTATGGCCACACCCAGATCAAGCGAGTTAAGAAACATGCCGTTAGCCATGCCCCGCTGTTTGGGGGACACGACCTGGATCATCCATGTCTGCAAGGCAGGCTGCATTGCTCCGAAGCCAATGCCGTAACAGAGGGCGGACATATACATCCAGGCATCCGTATGGGCAAAGGAGAGCAGCACCAGGCCACCGATCAGGAACAGGGAGCCAGGCAGCAGCAGTGCTTTATGACCGTAGCGATCATAGATCCGTCCGGAAAATGGTCTGACAAGCAGCACCGCCAGCGCATTAAACAAAAAGAAAAAGGCCGGATGCGCCAAATGAGCCTCTTCGCCGTACAAGGCCATGAAACCTATCAGGCCGCCGTAGGTGATGGACATCAAAAAATTGAGGGCGCCGGGGATGAGCAGGCGGCGGTTAAAGCCCGGCTTTTTCCCGTCTTCAAGCGGCACCATCGGCGGCTCAATATGCCCTTTTGGAAGCTTTCTCACCAGCCACAACGCGAGTGGAAAGATCACGACAATGACAAATGCGGTCGAAAATACAAGCGTGTTGAATCCGCTGTATTGAAGCAATGAAATCCCGATGGTTGGGCCGATGGACATCGCAAGGCTTGTGGAAAGGCCGAAGTATCCCATCCCTTCTCCCAGGCGCTTTACAGGAATAATATCGGAAGCCATCGTCGGAAAAGCAGTGCTGCTCATGCCAAAGCCGATACCGAACAGCATGCGCATGATCAGCAACAAGGCGATGGTTGGTGCCACACTGTACCCGAGAGTTCCGATCAAGGAAAGCAGCAGGCCTATGAATATAAGCTGGCTGCGGTGTCCTTTCTCAAGGAGCCGTGCGGAGAAAAGTCTTGCGACTATGGCGCTCAGGGCAAACAGTGTGGTGACTAGGCTGACCTGAACGGAGTTGGCGTTAAAGGCGGTTTTTACATAAGACGGAATAGAGGATACGATCATTTGTAATTCCAAAAATAAAAAAAGATTCGATACCGTCAGAACAATAAAACCCTTTGTCCACAACGGTTCTTTCACTTGCTGCATATTATTGTGTCTCTCCTTGCTGTTCTAACTCGGTGATGTTGGCTTGAATCTGCCGAAGGGTGGTCATAAAGTGCTCAAAATCACGTTCGTCAATACCTTTCAGAAACTCGCTGCTGATCTGCTTTTCAATGGGCAAAGTCTCTTCCATCAACTTGCGGCCGGCGTCGGTCAGGTACAGCAGATAAGCCCGGCGGTCCTGTGCGGATGGGGCACGGCGCGCCCAGCCCTTGCGGTCTAGAACATCCATTAACCGTGCGGTCGTCGGCTGGTCCTTCGCGGAACGGAGGGAGATCTCCTTCTGATTCAGGCCTTCTTCCCTGTAAATCTGATGCAGAACGGACCATTGTTCAGGTGTAATATCATAATCTTTCAATCTGTTCATTAAAAGCTGGCTCATGCGGCGGTAGGTTATGCCAAGAATGGCGCCAATCGAACGTTCATGAGGAGTGATATACATAGCTGCTCCTTTCTGTACAAAAAAATACTTGTCTCAACAAGTATATATGGGAGTTTATTCTTTTGTCAAAGAAAAAAGAAAATAGGGAGGAAGATTGCGAAAATTTTCATAGTGTTACAGATAGGAGGGAAGATTTACAAAGAAAAAAAGGCCGCATTGGAATGCAGCCTTGCTGATTATAGGTTACTTCGATTGAGGGACTTTTTCCCAGTCCTTCAGGAAGCGTTCAATACCGATGTCCGTAAGCGGATGCTTCCAGAGGGAAGGAAGGAGGGAGCCAGGGATCGTTGCGATATGCGACCCAGCCAGGGCAGCGTCCTCCACATGCTTGATATTGCGAATGGAGGCGGCAATGATTTCCGACTTGAGATCATGGAAATCGAGAATTTGTCTCAGATCACGGATCAGCTGCATGCCATCTACAGCAATATCATCCAAACGTCCGACAAACGGGCTGATAAAGGTAGCGCCAGCTTTGGCAGCCATCAGGCCTTGGGCGGCGGAAAAGATAAGTGTGACATTGGTCTTAATTCCGTTTTTGGTCAGCTCATTGCAGGCATACAGACCGTCCTCGGTCATTGGCAGCTTGATCACTACGTTGGAGGCCCATTTTGCAATTTCGTAAGCTTCCTCCAGCATTTGTTCCGCCTTAAGGCCGATAACCTCAGCGCTTACCGGTCCTTTGACGATGCCGCAGATTTCCTGAATGACTTCCTTGAATACTTTTCCTTCCTTTGCAATCAGTGAAGGGTTGGTAGTCACGCCGTCAACAAGGCCAAGACGCTCAATACGTTTGATTTCCTCGACATTACCGGTATCCAAGAAAAACTTCATGAAAAGAACTCCTCCTCAGTGTTTGTGCTCAGTTTAGATTTTGCAAAATGCTCGGAAAACAACCTTCGTTCTGCAAAAATTTATTAGTGGTAGCATCATGCAAGCTTAAAAAGTAAAATTAGTATGTACCAATTACATACCTTTCCAGAAACCCTTGGTAACGTTATATTACCCATTTGGACAAGAAGGTAATCACTATTTGCAGGGTGACTAAGAGGAATTTCATCAGCGCGCTGCTCCGGCTGAGTGGTGGAGGGTATCAGCAGAATACGGTCGAATAAGAAGACGGGGGGGCAAGGCTATTGCACTGGATTGCGATGATCACGATGCTGATTGACCACATTGGAGCGGCGTTTTACCCGAGTGAACTCGCTCCATGGCGGATTATAGGAAGGATTGCCTTTCCGATTTACACCTTTGCCCTGTATCTGGGATATGTGCACACAAGGAATATGAAACGCTACATGCTTCGTTTATTGGTGCTCGCTTTGCTGTCACAGTTGCCCTTTATGTTTGCGCTTGGTACAGCCGGGTTGAACGTTATTTTCACCCTGCTCGTGTCTCTGCTGGCGCTGGCGGGTGCAGACAGGCTAAAGAGGCCGGGACTGATGATTCCCTTTTATATGATTGTCGGGGCATTTATGGAATGGTCCAATATGGATTATGGCGCATATGGCCTTGGGCTTGTACTGGTCTTCCGTTATACGCGGGGAGTGTGGATGGTGATTGCCCATTTTGTGCTTAATCTTCTGTATGAGCTGTGGAACTTCCGTTATATCGGCTACACGTACTATCAGCCATTTGCGATGATTCAGCATTTCAGCATTATTTCAACGATTGTCATCAGTCTGTTTCAGCCGAGCCCGGGGGTGTTCCGCAGAACGGTTCCACGCTGGCTGTGGATCAGCTTCTACCCGGTTCATTTAGCGGTCATTGCGCTCATTGTTATTAACCAGTCTGGTATTGATTCGGTGCTGCAGAACATTGTCGACGATTTCTATACCGAGTACAGATAGCGCCGAGTGTTTCATAACAAATAAAAAGAATGCCTCAGGTCAACAGCCCTTCTAAGACACTCTCATTATCTGCAAACGCTCTATGTTTTTGGCGGCTGTTCCTCGGCAACCATGAAATAAGAGGTAAGCTCCTGCAGTTCTTCAGCCATCATGCTCAGTTTATTGGACGAAGTGGTGATGGCGGCGATCGATGCCCATTGCTCCTCCACGGATCGGGAAATTTGGCCGCTGCTGGCTGCCGTACTGGTGATCATGGCAGACAGGTGATCGGAGGAAGCCTTCATTTCCTGTATGCCGGCCGAAATTTCGGCCGTTGCCGCCCATGTATGCTGCACCTGCTCTGCCACCTGGGCGATGGCTTGCTGCATGTTCATAAAAACGTCGGTGGCCTTTTTTACCATTTCCGGCGCATCATCCGCCGTTCGGACACTCTCTGTCAAGCGATGAACGATTTCCATGCCTACCTCAGACCGCTGCCGCAGCAGTTCCGCTTCTCTTGCCAGATTGGTGGAATTTTCAGTTACGGACTGAATCACGGCGGCCATATCGGACATCGCGAGCGCACTGTCGGCAGTAGCTTTGGCCTGTACTCGTAAATTATCGGAAATTTCATTAATGTTCCGGTTGATGATATTGGCATTGCTGTCGTTTTGCTCACAGATCACCGACAGCTCCTTGGCCGATTCGCTTACTTCATCTGTGGTTTGTTGTACCTTTGCCATAATTTCGTTCATTCTGCAGATCATATGGTTAAATCTTTCATTTACCCGGCCAAGGTCATCCCTTCCGGTCTGGATGCGGATGTCCAGTCTGCCGCGGCTGACTTCCTCAATGCCTGAGATCAGGGCCTTAACGGGAGCGAGCGTTCCTTTGACGACAAGATACTGCAGAAGCAGACAAATGACGAGGAAGCCGGCAAGAATAAGGATATTATGGACAAGCAGCCTTTGCAGGCCGTCGCGAATGGCGCTGGCATCGGCGTCTACGGCAAAATAGGCGAATTTTTTGTTCGTTTCGTCCATGATCGGATAGATGATGGTGGTGAATTCGCCGAAGCTGTCCTGATAAATGTCGGTAAACACAGGCTGGCTCGTATCGAGCATTTTGCCCAAGGCCTGTGCTACTTCAGCCGGCTGTTGGTACATATCACCGACACCCAGCTTCCATTCCCGCTCCATATCCTGTCTCAATGGGGTTGGCATGGCAACAATGGACGTACCAAGACGATTTTTCCCGCCAAGCTCTGTCCCGAAAATATAAGCATGCTCGATATTGGGATTGTGCTCGGACACTGCATCCAGAAAGGCCCGCAGTTTTGTCTGAGCAGGACCGTCATAGCTTTGTTCCTTCACGGCTTTGCGGACAAGACCGGCATCCAATCCGGAAAACCATTCTGCCGTGGTTTTTTCAATTTGATTGCGCAGCTGATCCGTGAGGATGTTCCGCTGGTTAAAATAGCTTGAGCATATGAGTGCCGTACCGATCAGAATGATATTCATGAACGACAGCAATAGATTTTTATGAAAAAAAGAAAGCGTACGCCAATTAAACACGAAATTCACTCCCAAAATTGCGATGAATCGACAATGGCCGACAAATTTATCATAATCGATTTTGGCCAAAAAAACATCAATAAGTGGTGGATAATTCTATGAAACACGCTATAATTAGCCTGAATCTAAAAGAAGACCAATAATATGTAGCAGGTTGCTTGATGATGGAACGGCAATAAACTAAGCTGTGTAATGATTGTACTCAATAAGCTCGGGAGTTGATAAGATGAATTTGAAAAAAACAGCCGCGGAAAAAGCGGTGGAAGCGATCAAAGACGGCATGTGCATTGGGCTTGGAACAGGCTCAACGGCATACTGGGCGATACAGAAAATCGGGGAACGGGTCAGGGAGGGCCTGAAAATTGAAGCTGTTGCGACGTCTGTAGCTTCGGAAGAGCTGGCGGTTCAGCTGGGCGTTCCCATTGTTCCCTTTGAAAATATTACGAGACTGGACATTACGATTGATGGAGCCGATGAGGTAAGTCCGCAGCTGCATTTGATCAAAGGCGGCGGCGGAGCGCTGCTGCGGGAGAAGATTGTTGCGGCCAATACGGATTATTTTATCGTAGTCGCTGATGAAAGCAAGGCCGTAGATACCCTGGGCAGCTTTGCGCTCCCGGTTGAGGTTGTGCCTTTTGCCAGCGAATGGACCAAGAGAAGACTTGAGGCTTCCTGCCCGGATGTGCAGTGGCGGCTTAAGGACGGTGTGAAATATATTACCGATAACGGTAACTACATCGCCGACTGCAGGTATGGAGAGATCCATGATCCGGCAGAGCTGGAAGCCATGCTGAACAGCATTCCGGGCGTGGTGGACAACGGATTGTTCGTCGGGATGGCCGATAAAGTCATTATCGCCAAGTCCGACGGAGAGCTGGATATCCGGGTGAAATGAAAGCAGGCAGCTCTAAAATAGCGGCGGTGCTCCTGCTCATCTATGCGATTCTGCTGATTTACTGGATGTTTTTAGGATTTGGAAGGACATGGGACTTTGCAGCCCCTTATAGATACAATTTACATCCTTTGCGAACGATTACCAGCTACATAAGGTCGGCTGATATTCTCCCGTTCAGTGTTTGGGGAGTAAATTTGCTGGGCAATGTTGCCGTATTCATTCCGGTTGGAGCGCTGCTTGCTGTCATGATGCAACGTCGCCCGCGCCTGCTGCATATGCTGGCCGGCTTTCTTCCGGCCCTGCTTTTGCTTGAGCTGCTGCAAATGGTGCTCAGGGCAGGCAGTTTTGATGTAGATGATGTGCTGCTTAACACGGCAGGAGCATGCTTGGGCTGGGTTCTCGTAGCAAGAGCTTTTTTCGGGAAGAGACAGCGGCAAACTTGACAACTACATGCAATTGGGATATCTTCGAATGAAGATAATTGTATGGAGGATTTCTAATATGTCCAAAACTCTTGATGAACATGAATTGGCTCTCAATTTATTTGTAGTGCTCGCCCGTGCCTATAACTCGGTCACCTCACGCACGAACCGTGATATTCAAAGCCATGGTTTGAACACGACCGAATTTGGCGTACTGGATCTGCTCTATCACCGGGGGCCGCAGCCTCTGCAGAAGATCGGGGAGAAAGTCCTTATTTCCAGCGGGAATATAACGTATGTTGTGGATAAGCTGCAGAAGAAGAACCTGC
The DNA here is from genome assembly GCF_046098255.1 of Paenibacillus jiangxiensis. Lineage (NCBI taxonomy): Bacteria > Bacillati > Bacillota > Bacilli > Caryophanales > Paenibacillaceae > Paenibacillus > Paenibacillus jiangxiensis. The sequence goes on along the minus strand of NZ_JBJURI010000003.1, from coordinate 298,245 downwards.
TTAGACGGCGCGCCTCTCAGGACGACCGCCGGGTTATTTTTGCAGAACTGACGGAAGAAGGCAGACACTTTTTTGAGCAAATTTTTCCGCAGCACAAGCAGGTTATTTTTGACACGGTCAGCGGGCTTTCGGCAGAGGAGAAGGAGCAGGCTGTGGTTTTGCTAAAAAAACTGGGACTTTCGGCTGAAGGCTCTCTTTAGGGTAGTTCAAAAAGTCATCTTTTGATCACGAAGGAAGTCAGGAAGCGGACTCGACATCGAATCTTGAATTCAGCCGGGACTAAGCGGATGCTTCCGAAGCATGTTTCCTGCGGAAACATTTCAGGTGCTCACGTACCCCAAAGTACGCTCCGTTCCTCAGTCCCTAGCTTCATCCAACCTTCTCGGTGCTGAAAACCTGACTTTTTGAACACGCACTATAGGGGTATCTGTCATATAACACTTTTCTACCGTACCGGTTTGCCTGACCGGTACTTTTTTTGCCAAACGGATTTGTATGCCGTGTTTTGAGGGGGATGATCATGAAACATGAGGAGCTTCTGTATTCTTATATGGATGATCCGCTGGTGATTGAGGATTTGAAGCGGGTCAGGGAGCTTGGCCTTCCGCAGGGCTGCATCGCCGCCGGTTATGTAAGGAATCGGGTCTGGGATAAGCTGCATGGTTATGTAGCTCTGACACCCTTGAATGATATTGATGTCATTTATTATGACCCCGGCAATACGCTGGAGGAGAGGGATCATCATTTGCAGCAGCTGCTGAACCGGGGGCAAATCAACCGCCACTGGTCCGTTAAAAACCAGGCCCGCATGCATGAGCGCAACGGTGATCCTCCTTATGCTTCCGCAGAGGATGCCATGCGGTATTGGCCCGAGACGGCGACTGCTGTAGGCATATACATGGACGTTCAGGATGTTATGCACACTGTTGCGCCATTTGGCCTTGACGATCTGTTTGAGATGAGAGTCAGAAAAAGCCCGTGTTTTCGAAATACGACCGCTTTCAGGATACGTGTGTTTCAAAAGGAATGGCTTGACACCTGGCCGCTGCTGATTATGGATCAGTAGGGATGAAGTAATGATGGAGAATCATGAAAGGGGTTAAAGATGAATGCTTAAAAATATCAAGTCCGAAACGGACCGGCCCGAAGTGCGCGAGCTGCTCGGTTATGCCAACGTTGCGGGCAGGGAAGAAGAAAAAGAGATCATTAACCATTACAAAACGGATGACCGTCTGCATCTGTACGGTTATGAGGATGACGGGCTGATCGTAGGATTGCTGGGGTTCGAGCGTAAGGATAAGGGTATTATTCATCTGCATCATATCGCGGTGCTGCCGGAGAACCGGCTTAAGGGCTACGGGCGGGGAATGCTGCTTCAGCTGATCAAGGATCTTGATCCTGAGCAAATCACTGCGGATACTGACGAAGAAGGTGCGCAATTTTTCCGGAATCTCAGCTTTACTGTATACGGATCAGAGGATCCGCTGACAGGACTGGAATCTTTCCATTGTGTCTATGACATGGTGGACGAAGAATAAGCATATACCGTGCCGCAGCCGTCTTTCATCTCATAAGCTAGGATATCGGGAGTAAAAATCTGATGATCCGCCGGCCAGGAGGTGAGAGAGTTGGTGTACCGCTATACGGCCATTGGCGATTCACTTACAGCCGGGACAGGGGCGCTGCCGGGAAACGGTTTTGCCCCGTTATATTGGAGGTCCATTGAGAGATATTCGGGCAGCCGGGTCCTCTATCAAAATTTGGGAGTCAATGGAATGACCTGTCCTGAGCTGCTGCGGAATGTGACAAGTTCCCCTGTCTACAGAACCGCTCTGGCGCAGGCTGATATTATAACCGTCTCCATTGGGGGAAATGACCTGATCCGTCTGGCCAGATCCTCCGGGGGCAAAAATATCCGCTCCGAATTGGCTCGGCTGCATGGGTGCTTGCGTCAGACTCTTGCCGTGTTATACAGCATAAAATCAGGCAGCCGTTCGCCGTTTCTGATTCGATTCGTGGGACTGTACAATCCCTTCCCGGAGCTGCCTGAAGCCGTCTGGGGAATTCGCAGCTTTAATGCGTCTCTAAGCTCGATGAGCGGCCCATACTGCCGTGTGGCCCATATTTATCACGAGTTTGAGGGCAGGGAGCGGCAGTTGCTTTCGGTTGACAGAGTCCATCCAAATGGGCGCGGCTACCGCGTGATTGCTGCCCGGCTTGATAGGATCGGTTTTGCGCCGCTGTTTTGACGGAAAAAAAGTGGAGCACGGAAAAAAGGAAGTTCTTGCACATTGGCGAGAACTTCCTTTTTTTAGTGTTACGCACAGGTCAGCCTGTCAGCTTGCGGTACCAGCTGCGCAGCGCCCATTTGCGTTCGCTGCGCCGCCGGTATTTGGGCAGGGAGCGATAGACGGCCAATGATTGCGCAAACGCCTCGGCCGCTTCGGGTTTCAAGCCGAGGGAGCGGTACAGCATGCCGGACAGATAGTAGCCTTCGCTTGAGGAGCTCTGTATGCTTTGGAACTGCTCCAGGTAAGCGAGAGCCTTGTTATGGTCTGTGTCCCTGAATGCGGCTGCCAGGCGCAGGTAAGGCTCGCCATATTGTACACGCGGATTAATTTCGAGAGCTTGCAGCAGATGGGCTTCACCCTGCTCCTTGTCGTCGTCCATCAGCTCGGCAGACCCTACAGCGCACCAGTAATCTGCAGACTGTTCGTAGCTTGAACGAATGTCATGCAGCAGCCTGAGCGCTTCGCCGTGCTTCTTCCTCTCAAGCAGGCTGCGGGCGAGATCAAAACGGGCCGATACATCATTTGCGTTCAAGGTGATCTGCTGGCGCAGCTTGCTCTCATTGCGTCTCCGTTTCCAGGGCCGGGTCAGGCTTGGGAATATCCCGACAAATCTCCGGTCCAGCGCATAAATGACCACGACTAAAATCAGCAGCGCCAGAAAGGGATTGCCCACAAACCATAACAGCAGGGAAAACAGAATAAATTTACTCATTTTTCTTGTTTCAGCTCCTCAGACCGGGTCAATAATACCAAATCATTGGCTTCCATATTATAGCACAAGATTCTAGCAACTGGCCGGACTGAAAGAACGGACTGGATAGAAGTTCGTGTTCAAAAAGTCAGGTTTTCAGCACCGAGAAGGTTGGATGAAGCTAGGGACTGAGGAGCGGAGCGTACTTGGGGTACGTGAGCCCCGGAAGGCCCGGCTGAATTCAAGATTCGATGTCGAGTCCGCTTCCTGATTTCCTTCGTGATCAAAAGATGACTTTTTGAACTACCTCTAGATGGACTAGCTGCTTTTATTGAGCAATGTTTGTCTGTTCGCGCTGCTGTTCCGCCGATGGATGGCAAACAGCACGATGCCCAGCAGGCACAGCGCGCCGCCGAATACGGCCAGGAGCCAGGCTGATGAGACAGCTCCGCCAACATCCATGCTTCTGCCCGTCCAGAGCGGAAGCAGCGCCCCTCCAACACCGCCTGCCGCAATCAGCAAACTTGTCGTCATGTCCTCGGTTCCCGGCAGCATTCTGCTGGCAAACACGAGGGCAATGGAGAAAATGCCGGACATCGCAAGTCCAAGCAAAATGATGAGGGCAAAGGTGCCTGCTGTCCCGTTCGCAAGCGGAAACAGCAGAAACAGCAGCGCTGCGGCAGCCGAACTGATGACCACGTAACGCCCGTATCCGTAGGCATCCGCAATTTTCCCCGAGAATACGCGTCCCACTGACATGGCAAGCCAAAAGCAGGTCACGCTCAGAGCAGCCTGGGCTTCACCAAGCTGTAGTCTTTCAAGCAGCATGGACGGCAAGAAGTTGGCCAGACTCATTTCCGTACCGACATACAGAAAGAAAAACAGGATGAACAGCGCCAGCAGCGGCAGCATTCGTGATTTATATATGACTTTGCGCCCAGAGGCAGTAGCTATAGAAGCCTGCCGTTCATTGAGCACAGGATCAAGCTTTCCGAAGGATGCCGTCAACCAGAATACGGCCATGACCGCCGCCATCAGGGCGATGATCGGGAAGGAGAATCTCCACATGCCAAGCGCGATCAGCCAGCCAGCAAGCGCAGGCATGGCCAAAGCTCCCAGGCCGAAAAACACTTCAAGACGGCTCATCACCGAGCCGGTGCTTTCCTTGACACCGCCGATGACAATGGTGCCGATGACGGCTTCGACCATGCCGAAGCCGAACCCTGACACCGCGCCTATCAGGTACATCCAGCCCCATGGCGGAAGCAGGGCGTACAGCAGCTGTGCGGCGCAGAGCAAAAACAGAGCCAGCACGAGAGTGGGACGCTTCCCGTATCTGGCCGCCAGGGCGGGGGAAATGAGCACGCCGATCAGAAAGCCGGCGAATTGGGCAAATATAAGGGTTCCCCCATCCGTATAATCTCTGCCGTAATGTGTGAGCAGCACAGGCAGCAGAGAGCCGATAATCACATGGGCAAGACCGATCAGCAGGTAGGAAAACCCGCCGATCCATAATAATCGTTTCAAAGAAGTTCAGCTCCTTTAATGATAATATCCCGCGCCACGGCAATGCTTGGCACGGGATACATAAATCAGCACCGTTCACAGCTGTATTCAGTGCTTGTTACGCAAGCTCCAGTATTTGCACATCTCTTCCGTTGATCGTAACTGAACCGGTTATTTCCGTTCCGCTAAGCAAATCACGGGCGCTTCTGTCTCCAAAATCATAGGTTTGCGCTTCAGCGTTATGGTTCATGACGAACAAATACTGCTTGCCGTTCCTGGTCCGCATGCTTGCTTCGACGCCTGCCGGAGCTTCAAGCAGCGGATGAATGCCTTTTTCCTCACAGATTTCACTCAGCAGCCTGTCAAGGAACTCCTTGTCGGGATCGGTGGCCACGTACCATGCGCTGCCTTGGCCAAACCGGTTGCGTGTCAGTGCCGGCATGCCTTGATAGAAATCTTCGCCATATTCCGCCAGAACTTCGGCCCCCTCACTATGCAGCAGGTCGCACAGCATGCCGCATTCGTATTCACCTGTGAGCAAACCGTATTCCTTGGTCACGACAATACGGTTTTTCTGTTCAGGCAGAAGGGCGTCGATTTCTTCCACCCATATTCCCAGCAGCTTCCGCAGCTCTCCCGGATATCCTCCGAGTGTAACGAGATCGTTTTCATTCACGATACCGCTGAAGAAGGTCGTCAGGAAGGTGCCGCCTCTCTGTACAAAACGTTCCAGCCTTTCCGCAACCCCGGGCTTCACCATGTACATGACAGGAGCTATGACCAGGTCATATTTCTCAAAGTCACTATCGGTACCGATCATATCTACTTGTATATTACGATTGAAGAGAGCAGCGTAGTACTTGTGAACCTGATCGACATATTTCAGCGCGACGGTTGGTCCGCTGGATTTTTCGACCGCCCACCAGTTATCCCAGTCAAAGAGAATGGCCACTTTGGCTTCCACAAGCGTGTCCAGTGTCTTATCCCCCAACTGCTGCAGCTCTTTGCCGAGCTGTGCAACTTCCCTGAATACTCTTGTGTGCTCATGTCCGGCATGCTCAATGACCGCGCCATGGAATTTCTCGCAGGCTCCCACCGATCGCCGCAGTTGGAAAAACATGATCGTGTCCGCTCCGCGGGCAACGGATTGATAGCTCCAGAGGCGCATAACCCCCGGCCGCTTCAGTGAATTGTAAGGCTGCCAGTTCTGCTGGCTTGGCGTCTGCTCCATCAGCATGAACGGATGCCCGTCCTTCAGCCCGCGCATCAGGTCATGGGCCATGGCTGTGTAGCTGTAAGGCGTGTTAAGTCCAGGATAGCTGTCCCAGGAGACGATGTCCATATGGCGGGCCCATTTGAAGTAATCGAGCTGCTTGAAAAAGCCCATCAGGTTGGTGGTCACGACAGCGTCCGGAATATGCTTCTTGATCACGTCATGCTCCAGCAGGTAGCATTCCAGCATGCTGTCTGAATTGAAGCGCGAATAGTCGAGCGAGATGCCTTGGAAGGAGGACTTGTTGTCTCCCCAATGCTCGCTGAGATTGCTGGGAAGTACAATTTCGTTCCAGTCATAGAAGGTATGCCCCCAAAAGGCAGTGTTCCAGGCCCGGTTGACCTCCTCAATGGAGCCATATTTATTTTGCAGCCAGACTCTGAAGGCCTTCTCACAATTGTCGCAGTAACAATCGCCCCCGTATTCGTTGGAGACATGCCATACCAGCACGGCAGGATGATTGTGGTAGCGCTCAGCCAATTGATCGGCAATCCGTTCTGAATATTTGCGGTAAGTCGGGCTATTCGGGCAGGAGTTATGGCGGCCGCCGAATTTGCGCTTGCGCCCGTCGGCATCGACGCGCAGAACATCCGGGTATCTTGTCGCCATCCATGCGGGATGGGCGGCGGTGCTTGTAGCCAGGCAGACAAAGACACCGTTTTCATAAAGACTGTCGATTAACTCATCCAGCCATTCGAAGTGATATGTATTTTCGTCCGGCTGATTTTTAGCCCAGGAAAATACGTTGATCGTTGCCATATCAATTCCGGCGAGCTTGAACATCCGCAGATCCTCTTGATGTGTCGCCTGATCCCATTGCTCGGGATTATAGTCGCCTCCGTAAAACATTTTTGGCAGCTTGCTGCTGATCACAATCTTCACCTCGTCATATAAGAATAATTCCATGGTATATCATTTCATTATCTTTTTAAATATAATAAAAGTAATGACTAGTATAAAAATACGGAACTTATCAAGGAGAACTTTCATGGAGCCTGTGCATAAAAGATATTTTCTGGCCCACAGGGAGCAGCCCCTTCCTTTATATATGGAAAGCATCGGCTGGAACGGGGGGCAGGAGGAGGTTGACCGTCCGGAGGGATATCCGCTGTATCATTGGCTGCAGACGGTGAAGGGGGAAGGACGATTCCGATTCGGAGGAGCGGAGGTGCAGCTCGTTCCCCATACCGGAGTGCTGCTTCCCCCCGGCGAACCGCATGCCTATCTCAGCACAACGCCGCATTGGCAAACTCTTTATATTACTTTTGGCGGTCCTGCGGCTGCTGCTGTGATGTCGTCCCTCGGCCTGAACCACGCTTCCTGGTACCATTGGGATGCAGGGAGCGGACTGGAAAGCTTCGGCATGGACATTGTGAATACAGCTGCTCCGGACCGTGATTTGTCAGGACTTGATGCTTCCGCAGACCTCTACAAATTTTTGATCCTGCTCAAAAAACACGGACGGACCGGCTCTCTTCCCTCCTTGTCCGAGCACGTGGAGCGGATTTCGCCGGTGCTTGATTTTATGCAAAAGAATTACAGCCGGCCCGAGGTCGGACTGGAGGATATGGCGGCCGTTCTCAATATAAGCGTGCGGCATTTGAATACCCTTTTCAAGCAGTCGCTTGGGGTTACAGCCTACGCTTATCTGATTGCGCTTCGTCTGCGCAAGGCCAAGGAACTGATGACCAGCGATACCGTCCTGCCCGTCAAGGAGACGGCACGGCAGGTCGGCTTCCGCGATGCGAGCCATTTCGTCGCCACCTTCCGCAAAGTGGAGGGGCTCACGCCGCAGCAGTTCAGAACGCTGTATTGAACCTTTGTTTTGTCTACACAAAATATGAAGAAAACCGCTTGAACATCTGCCGCAGCTGTGCTTATATGTTATTTGGATTGATTTGTAATTAAATGATATACAATGGAATATTTCGGGGAGGGACCAGAATCATGAAGCTGGGAAACAATGAAAAACTGGTTTTTATCGGTGACTCGATTACAGATTGCGGGCGGCAGCGTCCTGTCGGTGAAGGCTCCAGCGGCGCGTTGGGAACAGGTTATGTGGCTCAGGTGGATGCGCTGCTGCGGGCTGTTTATCCTGAGCTCGGCATTCGGGTCGTCAACATGGGCATCAGCGGCAATACTGTACGTGATCTAAAGGAACGCTGGAGCTGCGACGTTATCGCCCAGGAACCGGATTGGCTTTCGGTGAAAATCGGCATTAACGACGTTTGGAGACAATTTGACGCCTTCAGCCGTCCGGAGATTCATGTATACCTTGATGAGTACAAGCGCACGCTGCGGGAACTGCTTGCAGAGGTACGTCCAATGGTTAAAGGGCTTATACTAATGACGCCTTATTATCTGGAGCCCAATCTTGAAGATCCGATGCGGGCGACGATGGACGTCTATGGCGCGGCTGTGATGGAAATTGCAAATGAGTTCGATGCTATCACCGTAGATACGCAAAAAGCGTTCGACAGGCAGTGGGAGCATGTGTATCCTGCGTCCCTGGCATGGGACAGAGTCCATCCTGATCAGGCAGGCCATATGATCATTGCGCGGGCGTTTCTCAATGCCCTGGATTTTGACTGGAACAGATAGGGGAAAGACCGGGCCTCTCATCGATGAATCCGCCATGCACATGGCGGATTTTTTGCGCCCTGCCGTAATTTTTTTCACAGTTTAGCTCTCCTTAAAAAGGTATAAATAATAATTGTCCATTCGGAAAAACTCGTATTAGCTGTCAGGATGGGACACGGCAGGGCGGATATGGCGGCCGTTACTTCATATGAGAAGGCAGATGATTAGCATGTACAGCACATTTAAACGAATTTTGATCGGGAAGCCGAGAAAGTCGGCTGACATTGAAGGGGAAAAACTGGGCAAGCTGAAAGCGCTGGCCGTTCTTTCATCTGACGCGCTGTCCTCCGTGGCGTACGGAACCGAGCAGATTTTGCTGGTGCTCATTGCGGCCGGGGCCGCTGCCCTCTGGTATTCCGTCCCCATATCGCTGGCGGTATTGGGACTGCTCGTTATTTTAATTATTTCGTATCGGCAGACGATATTCGCTTACCCCAGCGGTGGTGGGGCGTATATCGTCGCCAAGGACAATCTGGGCAGGGCACCAAGCCTCGTCGCAGGCGGCTCACTGCTGGTTGATTATATTTTAACGGTGGCGGTCAGCTCATCTGCAGGCACGGATGCCATTACATCGGCTTTTCCTTCTCTGCACGACCACCGGATCGCAATCGCACTGATCATGATCATCTTCCTGACGATTATGAATTTGCGCGGGGTAACCGAATCCGCTACCGTACTGGCGGTTCCCATCTATTTATTTGTAGTGGCTATCTTTGTGCTGATCATTAGCGGTGTTTTTCACTATGTTGTATACGGCGGCGGGGCTGCGGCTTCTCACCTTGAAGCGGCAGCATCGAATGTCAGTCTGTTTTTGGTGCTGAAGGCATTCAGCTCAGGCTGCTCGGCGTTGACCGGAGTGGAGGCGGTATCCAATGCCATCCCCAATTTCCGTGACCCGGCTCCACGCAATGCGGCGGCCACGCTGATGATGATGGGCATCATCCTGGGTTCCATGTTCATCGGGATCAGCCTGCTGGCATTCTGGTATGGGGTAAGGCCAAGCGCGACGGAAACGGTCATCTCGCAAATCGCAGCCACCACATTCGGCAGAAGCACAATGTATTATCTGATTCAGGGGGCAACGGCGCTGATCCTGTTTCTTGCGGCCAATACCGCGTATTCAGCCTTTCCGCTGCTGGCGTTCATGCTCGCCAAAGACAAGTTTATGCCACATATGTTCATGGTCCGCGGAGACCGGCTCGGGTATTCCAACGGAATCATCTTTCTGAGCGTAATGTCTGCCGTTCTGGTCATTGCTTTTCACGGAAACACCGAAAATCTGATTCCGCTGTACGCCGTCGGTGTATTCATTCCGTTTACCCTGTCACAGCTTGGCATGATGCTGCGCTGGCTCAAGCTCAAGCCTGCAGGCTGGGCCGTCAAATTGGCCATCAATACGGTAGGCATGCTGACAACCATGTCGATCACCCTGATTTTCATATTCACCAAATTCAGCCAGGTATGGGTGGTGTTTATTTTCCTGCCGATTGTGCTGTATCTGTTTACACAGATCAATCGGCACTACAACAATACGGCGGAGCAGCTGCGCGTGGATCTCGATTCCGAGCTGGTGATCAAGGGCAATACGGTCATCATTCCGGTGGCCGGGCTAACCAAGGTGGTCGCCAATACGATCAGCTACGCAAGGACGATCTCTGACCAGGTCGTTGCGGTGTATGTCGGCTTCGACGACGAATCCATTGCCAAGATGGAACGGAAATGGGCAAAGTGGAATCCGGGCATCAGGCTGGTGACCATCAAATCGAGCTATAGAAGCATTATCGGGCCTTTGCGCAAATTTATCGATACAGTGCAGTGGAAAAAGGGGAAGGAGGACCACATTACTGTCGTTATCCCGCAGTTCATTACAAAAAACTGGTGGGAAAACATCCTTCATAACCAGACAAGTCTGCTGATTCGGGCCTACCTGATCAACTATAAAGATGTCATTGTTACAACAGTTCCTTTTCACTTGAATAAATAGCGGCTCAGGCAAAAACCGATATAAGGTCAGCTCTAACAAAAAAATTAGGCGTCTCATACGAGACGCCCATTGATGGGAGAGGAGAAACCGGACGAAGAGCTTATGGGGAAACGTAAGCCTTCTCCGCGGTTGTCTACGGCATTGGTTAAATGCCGATAACTCAATTGTGACCCGATTGCGGGAGGAATATACATGCAGTGCGGGGTTTTTATGAAAAATCTTTTGGTCAGGCAGATATGAGCTATTTTCCATATAGATGTGCTATATGTTACGATAACGTCATATCGGTCTGTCTGCGACAGACGGTCAAGACTACATAGAGAATGGGTGAACATAGCGTGAGAGTCGTATCGGGCAGTGCTAAAGGCAGACCGCTTAAGGCAGTTCCCGGAACGGGAACGAGACCGACAACCGATAAGGTAAAGGAAGCGCTGTTTAGCATGATTGGTCCATACTTTGACGGAGGAACCGCACTTGATCTGTTTGCGGGCAGCGGAGGACTCGGCATTGAAGCGCTGAGCCGCGGCATGGAGAAAGCGGTTTTTATCGATATGGAGCTGAAAGCCATTGAGGTGATTAGGGAGAACCTCCGCAAAACCGGCCTGGACAGTCAGGCTGAAGTGTTCCGCAATGAGGCCGGGCGTGCCCTCAAGGCCTTGGCCAAGCGCGGGGCTGTTTTTGATGCCGTTTTTCTGGACCCTCCTTACCGTATGAAAAACGGGGATGAGCTGATGGAAAAAATGGACGAGCTCGGCCTGCTGCGGGACGGGGCCGTTATTGTTCTTGAATACGAATCCGGCTACAGCTACCCGGAGCGGTTTGGGGCCTTCAACCAGCTCCGGAAAGCCGTATACGGTGAAACCGCTGTGTCCATCTTCAGGTATGAGCGGGCACGGGAGCAGACAAATGAACAAACAGAGGCCGCAGATGAACCACATAGAGAGGCGGCAGACGAGGAGGAGCAGCATGAGTGAGCCAGCAAACAAAAAAAGGATCGCCGTCTATCCAGGGACGTTCGATCCGGTGACGATGGGGCATATGGACATTATTCAGCGGGCGTCCAAGCAGTTCGACCAGCTGATTGTGGCGGTGCTGAACAATATAAGCAAAAATCCGCTGTTCAGCGTGGAAGAGCGGATCGTCCTTCTGCGGCAGGCGACGGAGGATATGCCTAACGTTGAAGTCGATTCCTTTCGTGATTTGACAGCCAATTATGTAAGGCAAAAGGGGGCCCAGGTCATTGTCAGAGGCATCCGGTCCGTAACGGATTTTGAATACGAGCTGCAGTTGGCTTCCACCAATCATAAGCTGAACCCGGAGGCCGAGACGATTTTCATGATGACGAATCCGAAATATTCCTATTTAAGTTCAAGCATGGTGAAGGAGATTGCGCATTTCAATGGCAACGTCATCGACCTGGTGTCGCCCGAAGTGGAAGAAGCGCTCAGACGCAAAATCAGCGAGAAGAACGACGGGTCCGCCAACTGATCAAAAGTGAAGCCGCCACCAGCACTCCCAGGATTGCGAGCAGCAGGGCAAACGGCGCTGCAGCAAGCGTGAGCAGCCGGTCGATGGAATGGTCAACAGTCCCTTCCCGAACGGGGAGCAGCTCCAAATAGGCAGGGACGGCAAACGAGGTGAACTGCTGCCAGGGCCTCCACAAAAGCAGCATCACCAGAAACGACATCCCTGCATGCAGAAAGCGTGTAATGGCAAAGGAGAAGCCTCTGTCAGCGGGCTTTGTTATGGCAATGATCTGCATAAGTCCGCTCACCCCTCCCCAGCTGAGGATGGCCCCGATCGCCGCGGCCTGCATGCGGGGATCGCCAAAAAAACGGACGGCTGAATGGGCGCCAAGATGCTGCTCCAACAGCGCGGGCCACAACAGCATGGGAGCCTGCGGTGTCAAATAGATATTCAGGAGCCGGGTTATAACGGCGAAAAATATAATAAAACCGCCGATAAGCATCAGGGTTTGAACGGCGTTCGACACCGTTTCGCCCAGTAATCTGCCGAAGCTGCGTCCGTCCCTTTGGCGGGCGGCGGCCATTTCGGCGTATAAAGCGCGCAGCATGGAAGGGCGGAGGACAGAGCCTCTGGAGGAAACTGCGGCCTGCGTGCCCTGTTGTGCTGCTTTTGCTTTTGTCCCGAAAAGACGGACGGAAATCATACCCGCGAGCATGCCGGTAATCCAATGGACAAGCAGCAGCATATAACCTGTGGAAGGGCTGTGCAGGAAGCCGGCTCCGATGACAAGCACAATTGTCATCGGATTGCAGAAGCCGGCGATTCCGGTCAGCAGGCGGATCTGCCGTTCTCCGAGCCCGTCCCGGCCGCCCAGCTGCCTGGCCGCTTCCGCTGCCGCCTGCCCGCCGGCGGTCATACCGAGCGCAAGCACCCACCCGCTGCGGCCCGGAAGTCGAAAGCAGGCGCGCATCAAAGGGGCCAGCAGTACACCCAGCCCATGTACAAAGCCGGAGGCGATCAGCATTTCGGACAGCATCAGGAAAGGGAGCAGGGCGGGGAAGACGATGCTCCACCACAGCTTCAGCCCTTGTCCTGAAGCCTCATACACCTGCTCGGGGGCGGCCACGACTGCGGCCACCAGCAGCAGCGAGCAGGCTCCAAGCAGCCAGGTCGTCCACAGCCGGCCGGGCTGTTTTTCCTGTATTGTCTGCATATTGCTCCTCCTTCCGGGATTCTATTTATTCTAAAAGAACAAGCCAGTAATAAGGATATGCGGCAAAGGGCAGGGACAGACCGTGCTTGTCAGCATTGGCTGTTCTGCTGCCGGATTTACTGAAGTGATATCGAAGGGGGAAGTATATATGAAGAGGGCGGGAAACCGGCGATTATGGTTCACTCTGCTGTATACCGCCGTGATCGCGGTATTGGCCTATGTGCTGATTTATATGCCGACCCCGTATATGATCTACCGTCCGGGCAGCGCCGAAGCGGTCAAGCCCATGGTATCGGTCAGAAATGGCGATCCTGCAGAAAGCGGAACCTTTATGATGACGACTGTATCAGGCAGTTACGCCAATCTGCTGATGCTGGGGCTGGCGAAGGTCGACAGCAACGCGGAAGTGCAGACCAAGGAAAGCCGCCTGCAGGGAAGCAGTGAAGACGAGTATGCGGCCAAGCAGGTATATTATATGGACAATTCGCAATCCTCTGCCATTGAAGCGGCATATAAGAAGGCAGGTGTAGCCTACAAAATCGTTCCGCAGTACATTTATGTGCTGGAGACGGCTGCAGGGGCAGACCCGTTTTTTCATCCCGGAGATAAAATTGAGGAGGTTAACGGCGAAGCCGTGGCGGACAGTGATGATCTTCAGCACATCCTGGAAGGCAAAAAGCCGGGGGACAGTGCAGACGTTAAGCTGGACCGCAGGGGAGACATGGTGAGCGGAAAGGTGAAGCTTACGACGGTCAAGGACACGGCGTCCGGGGAAGAGCGTACAGGCTTTGGGGTAGGCATAGCCACGCTCCAAAAAATCGTGCCAGAGGAAACGGGGCATGAAATCACCTTTTCCTCGACTGACGTCGGGGGGCCGTCGGCAGGCCTGATGTTCACATTGGAAATCTTTAATCAGCTTACGCCGGGAGATTTGTCCAAAGGCTACCGCATCGCAGGCACAGGCACGATTGGTGAGGACGGTAAGGTAGGTCCGATCGGCGGCGTTGTTCACAAAATCGTGGCGGCGGACAGGCAGCATGCGGACATTTTCTTCGTGCCTGAGGACAATGCGGAGGCGGCAGAAGCGAAGGCGAAGCAAATCGGGACAGGCATGAAACTTGTGCCTGTCCGCACACTTGAGGATGCCTTGAGCTATCTGGAGCAACTGCCGGTCAAGGCCAAATGACAGGGGGCCTGTAATAGTCCTCGTACAGGCTGCGCACGTCCGCCGCAGGCATGCCCGCGGTGTATACGGCCGCTGCATTTATGTCCATCTGCAAATAGGGATGCTCAAACCCTGCAGGTCGGGTCAGGACGGGAAGGGATGCAGCCTGCTTCATTTCGGCCAGCATGGCTTGGCCCGTTCGGTTAAAGCCGAGCACGCGGATATAAGCGGGGCCCTCCGCAAGCCGGGCCGGAGCCAGCTCGGACTTAGCATGGTTCAGGAGGATATGCGCCAGCATCCGCTGCAGCTTCACATGCGTATAGCGCTTCGTCTTTAGCACTGACAGCAGGGATGTGACTGAGGGCTGAGGCAGCGCTGGAAGTAGCTTCTTCAGCCTATGCTCCAGCCCCTCGGTCACCTCGTGCAGCCCGGCCAGCTCGTCTGGGCTGCGCGTGATCAGGGCGTTCAGCAGCGGGCGGCTGAACGCTTCCCATGTCTGCGGCGCGCGGCCGGAGGCCCATTCACGCCGCAGAATGTCCAGTACGGCGCCCGGCACATAGGGCGCCGCGGCATCCGGTCCGCCCGCCATCAGCAGGCGGCGGACCGCGGTGGCGCTGGCGATGCTGCCCGCCGCCAGCGTGTCGTGATAGCCCGCGCCGGTGCGGGCTATCGTGAAGGGCTCGATCGCGCTGTGCAGCCGCTGCAGCGCGATCAAATAATGCAGCCCAAGTGTATTGTTGGGCTGCTGCATGAGGGCGGACAGCTCCGCGCCGTCCGCCTCTCCGCCGGCGAGCGCAGCCGCCGCCCCCGCGTAAGCCGCGGGGTAGCTGGCGCCGCCCGCCAGCCGCGCGGCGATGCCGGCCTTGAGCTCGGCCGGCTCCGCCGCCAGGACGCGCGCGAGCCTGCGCAGCGGCGCGATGTTGCCGCTCTCGCTGCCGAAGCAGAGCGCGTCCACGATGCCGGTCGCGTGCAGCAGCGCGACCGCGCCGTAGGCGAACCATTCCGCCGCTTGCACGGCGTAGGCGGCCGGCAGCTCGAGCACCAGGTCAACGCCCATGGCCAGGGCCATCTCGGCGCGCGACCATTTGTCCGCAATGGCCGGCTCGCCGCGCTGCAGAAACGGACCGCTCATGACCGCAACGGTCCGCTCCGCGGAGGACGCGGCCCTGGACGCGGTCCAGTGGTGGACATGACCGTTGTGGAGAGGATTATATTCCACGATGATTCCCAGCGTTTTCATGGTATCAAGCCAACTCCCTTGTCAATCGGGGTATAATAGTTGTATAACATTGTACACGAACATCGGCGCTTTTGCCCGCGCCCCGATAGGCACAATACTCTCGAAGGTGTAAAGGAAAAGGTGTTGACAAACATCTCGTTCAATCGGTATAATAATTTTTGTTTGTTTGGAGTGATACATTATGCATTTGCACTTTCGCAAGGTTGCTATGAATGACGGTCCGGTTTTGATCCGGGAGAGCTTGAATGTCGAGCCGCTGATAACACACCGCAAGGATATCACTTCAGTTTCACCGCTGACTGCAGACCTTGCAGCCGTGAGCGAGGGAGAAGGAAGGATTGATGTGAGCGGAACGCTGGCAGCCGAGCTGGACACGCTGTGCTCCCGCTGTCTGACTCCGGTTCACGAGCATATGAACATTCCTTTTTCGGAACGCTTCGAGCAGGGGCAGGAACAGCCGGATGCCGAGGACGAGGATATGGAGTCCATTATGATCGAAGGGGAGTCGTTCGACACCGTTCCCTATTGTGAGGAATCATTCCTGCTGCATCTTCCGTTTGCACCGCTGTGCCGGCCTGATTGCAAAGGGTTGTGCCCGACCTGCGGCCAGAACTGGAACGAAGGCTCTTGCAGCTGTAACAATGAGCGGATAGATCCGCGTCTCGCGGGCCTCAAAGATTTTTTTAAGAAATAAAATATTGAAATAACCGATGAGTTATTCACCGGCTACGGTAGGATTGGCCATGAGTCGTCCTGCCCGGTCTTGAATGAGATAACACATATGCCCTTCGGGGTTGATCTCGATAAGGAGGTGGGAATGATGGCAGTACCACAACGCAGAACGTCCAAAACGCGCCGCGACAAACGTCGTACTCACTTTAAGCTGGCTGTGCCAGGTATGGTGAAATGTGAACAATGCGGAGAATTGAAGCTTGCTCACCACGTGTGCAAAGTTTGCGGAACATACAAATCTAGAGAGATTATCTCTCAATAACATTCGAAGCAGCGTGCTATGATTAACAGCATGTCGTCTTGATGTTGAAAAGTAGTGCTTCACCATGGTGAGGCGCTATTTTTTTTGCGGCCCGGCTTTCTTTTTGACGGGTGATGCTATATACTGGCTTAGTACCTGGTTCTAAGAAAAGGCGGGCGGGTGTGTCCGCTTATACATATATTCCTATTAGAAAAACGTCTATCGACGTACTTTCATAGAAGACAGACCGCGTTTAGCGGTAGTTTCTCTTGCGATTAAAGAAAGCTGCAGCTCCGCTGAAAACTTATACATTCTTTAATCTGAAAAGCTTTGCAATTGTGTGGGAGGAAGGAGGTGCTTGGCTATCGAGCGGCTGCCGAAGAGACTAAGACAGCAGAGACTGTCGCAATTAATTGAAGACAATCCGTTCGTTACGGATCAGGAATTGACGCGCCAGCTCAAGGTCAGCATTCAGACGATCCGGCTGGACCGGATGGAGCTAGGAATTCCCGAGCTTCGTGAACGAATGAAGCTGATGGCCGAGCGCTCGTACGATCAGGTCCGGTCACTGCCTCTGCATGAGGTCATCGGGGATATCGTTGATCTGCAGTTGGATAAGAGCGGCATATCGATATTTGAAATCCGTGACGAGCATGTGTTTTCACGGACAGGCATCGCACGGGGGCACTATGTATTTGCCCAGGCCAACTCACTGGCCGTCGCTGTCATCAATGACGAGATTGCGCTGACCGCCTCGGCAGATATCCGGTTTGTGCGGCCCGTTCATTTGGGAGAGAAATGTATAGCCAAGGCCTATGTCCGCTCCCAGCCGGAGCAGAAGGGCAAGGCGAAGGTAGAAGTGTTTACTTATGTGGGAGAAGAGATGGTCTTCCAGGGGAACTTTGTCATATACCGTTCCACCGGGGAAGGATACAGCGAAGGAGGAAACCAGCATGCGGATCGCCATTGATGCGATGGGAGGAGACAACGCGCCGGAGGTTACAGTTGAGGGCGGCCTGGCCGCTGCGGCTGAATGGAAGGATACGGAGATCGTGCTTGTCGGTGACCGGAGCAGAATCGAACCGCTGCTGGAGGGGAAGCAGGTGCCGACGAATCTGACGATTCGGCATGCTTCCGAGGTGATAGATGCGGAGGATGAACCCGTTCGGGCCGTTCGCCGCAAGAAGGACTCCTCCATGGTCGTGGCTGGCCGCATGGTGAAGGAGCAGGAGGCGCATGCCATGATCTCCGCCGGCAATACGGGAGCGCTCATGACGACTGGTCTGCTTGTTGTGGGACGGATGGAAGGGATTGAGCGTCCCGCGCTGGCGCCGATGATTCCGACGCTCGACGACCTTGGTGTGCTGGCCCTCGATCTGGGAGCCAATATGGACGCGAAGCCCGAGCATCTCGCGCAATATGCCCAGATGGGAAGCCTCTATCGGCAGAAGGTGCATAATATGGCCGAGCCGCGCGTCGGGCTGCTCAATGTAGGTACAGAGGGCGGCAAAGGCAATGAGCTGACTAAGCTGGCCTATCCACTGCTGGAGCAGCTTCCGATTCGCTTTGTAGGCAACGTGGAGGCGAGGGATGTATTGACAGGCAACTGCGATGTGCTCGTCTGTGACGGTTTTGCAGGCAATATTCTGCTTAAGGCGATGGAAGGGACGGCAGGGGCTATTTTCTCGCTGCTCAAGGAGCAATTCACCAAGTCGCTGAAGACGAAGCTGGCAGCTGCCATGCTGATGCCTGAGCTGCGGGGGCTGAAGAACAAGCTTGATTATACCGAGCATGGCGGAGCACCGCTTCTCGGACTGAGCGGTCTTGTTGTCAAAAGCCACGGCTCGGCGGACGCCAACGCCGTCAAAAACGCGGTCAGACAGGCGCGGATCGCGCTGCAAAACCGTCTTGTCGAAAGCATATCGAAGGAAATCAGCGGGAAGTGAGTGACGAAATGAATAACTTGAAACCGGTCGGTATTATCGGTACCGGCAAATATGTGCCAGAGAAAATATTGACCAACAGCGATTTGGAAAAAATGGTGGAAACAAGCGACGAATGGATTGTCAGTCGTACCGGCATCCGCGAGCGCCATATCGCGGCTCCGGAGCAGGCGACCTCCGATCTTGCATATGAGGCGGCTGTGAAGGCCCTTGCATCCGCAGGCATGAGTGCTGAAGAACTGGATCTTATTATCATAGCTACGATTACGCCTGATATGACTTTCCCTTCAACGGCATGTATTCTTCAGGATAAGCTGGGAGCTAAGGGAGCGGCGGCGTTTGATCTGTCTGCGGCTTGCTCGGGCTTTGTATATGGGCTGGCGACCGCCACGAGCTTTATCCAGGCTGGTATGTATAAAAACGCGCTGGTGATCGGAGCGGATTGCCTGTCACGGATTACGGATTACACGGACCGCAACACATGCGTGTTGTTCGGAGACGGGGCAGGAGCGGTTGTGCTGGGCGAAGTGCCGGAAGGCAGAGGGTTCAAATCCTTTGACCTTGGCGCCGAAGGTGCAGGCGGCCCGCTGCTGAAGATGGAGGCGGGCGGTTCAAGACTGCCGGCATCAGCACAGACACTTGAGAACAAGCTTCATTACATTTACATGAACGGACGCGAGGTATTTAAATTTGCCGTTCGTGTCATGGGTACGGCGACAGACGTGGTGCTGGAAAAAGCCGGGCTGGACAAGGGAGAAATTGATGTGTTCGTGCCGCATCAGGCCAACATTCGCATTATTCAATCCGCCATGCAGCGCCTTGATCTGCCTGAGGAAAAAGTAGTGATCAACGTGGATAAATACGCAAACACTTCGGCAGCGTCCATTCCGCTTGCACTCGTCGAGGCGGCAGAGGAAGGACGCATGAAAGAGGGCGACCGGGTGCTGATGGTCGGTTTCGGTGGCGGCTTGACCTGGGGCGCCTCCGTACTTGTCTGGTAACGGGCATTATACTTTGATATTATCTGGTAATGGGCATTTTACTTTGTTATGATCAGTAAACATTACAGAAGCGAGGTGAATACGAATGGGCAAAACGGCATTCGTATTTCCGGGACAGGGATCCCAAAGTGTAGGTATGGCAAAGGACGTATATGAAGCGTCCGAGGTGGCCAGGGAGGTATTCCGCCAGGCGGACGAGCGTTTGGGCTTTTCGCTGAACACCCTTATATTTGAAGGTCCTGATACTGAACTGAAGCAGACCTCTAATACGCAGCCGGCGCTGCTCACGGCCAGTACGGCCTTATATGAAGTTTTTAAAGCCAGCGGCATCAAGCCTGATTTCGTTGCAGGACACAGCCTTGGGGAATACAGCGCCCTCGTTGCGGCAGATGTGCTTTCCTTTGCGGATGCGGTCGAGCTGGTTCGTTCGCGCGGCCTGTTCATGGAAGAGGCTGTCCCCGGCGGGCAGGGCGGGATGGCGGCTGTGCTTGGAGCTGACCGCAGTCTTCTTTCTTCTCTCTGCAGCGATATTACGGCTGGCGGACAGACGGTTGAGCTTGCAAATGTCAATTGCCCCGGGCAAATTGTCGTATCCGGAACGAAGGAAGGCGTGGCACAGGTAGCCGAACGGGTGGAGGAAGCGGGCGGCAAGCGTGCCATTACTCTTGAAGTCAGCGGGCCTTTCCATTCGTCCTTGATGAGGGGAGCGGCGGACAAGCTGGCAGCCAAGCTCGAAGGGGCGGATTTTGCAAGAGCTTCCGTTCCCGTGGTTGCGAATGTTACAGCTTCTCCGGTACATGATGGCGGCGAAATCCGTTCCTTGCTGGTTGAGCAGGTATACTCCCCTGTGCTGTGGGAAGACAGCGTGGCCTGGCTCATCGGCCAGGGAGTGGATACGTTTGTGGAATTCGGCCCCGGCAAAGTGCTGACTGGCCTGATCAAGAAAATAGATAAAACGTTGACGTTGATTAACGTGAGTGATATGGAATCGTTAGAGAATGCGGTTAAGGCGCTTTCCTGAACGGTGAAAGATTTGAAGGAGGATAAATGATGTCCAAGCCTTTAAGCGGCAAAACGGCGCTGGTGACGGGTGCGTCCCGCGGGATCGGACGCAGCATTGCCCTTGCGCTGGCGGAAGCTGGAGCAAGTGTGGCTGTCAATTACGCCGGCAGCGAGCAGGCGGCAGCCGATACGGCTGACCTTATTCGTGCCAAGGGTGTGGAAGCCATTACGGTGCGCGCCAATGTAGGTAAGGCGGATGAAGCCGATCAGATGGTCAAACAGGTGATCGATACGTGGGGCCGTATTGATATTCTGGTGAATAATGCCGGAATAACAAGAGATAATTTAATCATGCGCATGAAAGAAGAGGAGTTCGATCAGGTGATTGAAACGAACCTCAAAGGAGTGTATAACTGTCTCAAAGCTGCCACGCGGCCGATGATGAAGCAGCGCTCCGGGCGTATCATCAATATCTCATCCGTGGTTGGCGTGCTTGGCAATGCGGGGCAGGCCAATTACGTTGCAGCCAAGGCCGGGGTGATCGGGTTGACCAAATCCGCGGCAAGGGAGCTGGCCTCCAGACAGATAACGGTCAATTGCGTCGCTCCGGGCTTCATTGATACGGAAATGACGCAGGTGCTGCCGGATGAGATGCGTGAAAAGCTTCAAGGAGATATTCCGCTGGCCCGTCTTGGACGGCCTGAGGAAGTAGCCGAAGTCGTGCTGTTCTTGGCGTCTGATGCTTCCTCATACATGACAGGCCAGACTCTGCATGTGGACGGCGGCTTGTATATGTAGCCGGACGCATGTCCGTTAAGAAGAGGTATATGTCTCTTCTATGGCATTTTTATTGTGTTTTTCGTATAATACCAAAGAGGAGGTGAGCCGGATGTCCGACGTATTGGAGCGTGTAAAGCGCATTGTCGTTGACCGTTTGGGAGCCGACGAAGCAGAAGTTACCCTCGAAGCATCTTTCAAAGATGATTTGGGCGCTGATTCTCTCGATGTAGTTGAATTGGTCATGGAATTGGAAGATGAGTTTGATATGGAAATCTCTGATGAAGATGCAGAGAAAATTACAACTGTAGGTGAAGTTGTAAACTACATACAATCTCATACCTAAGTCAACACAAGTCCCGTTCTGATTCAGGCGGGACTTTCTCCTAATTCAGGATTTTGCCATGGATGGCACAGCCATACAGACTGAACTAAAGCTCGAATTTTACGGTAATGATGAATTACTGACTTTAGTTGATTCTATATACATGCAGGCCAAGAGATTGTGACACTTACATTGCAGCTAAACTATTTGAGGTGAATATCGTTGAAACAACGTGTTGTTATAACAGGAATGGGCGTAGTCACCGCACTCGGACAAGATTTGAATACGCTGTGGGACAACCTGATGGCGGGAAAATCCGGAGTCAGCACCGTAGACTCGTTTGATGTCAGTGAATACCCTACGAAAATCGCGGCTTCCATCAAGGACTTCAATCCGGAGGACTATATGGACCGCAAGGATGCACGCAAAATGGACCGTTTTGTTCAGTTTGCGGTAGCAGCCGGCACGATGGCTATGAAAGACAGCGGAATTGAAATCGGAACCAACGCCGAAGCTGAGCGTGTCGGTGTATCGATCGGTTCCGGCATCGGCGGGCTGGGCACCTGGGAGGATCAGCACAATACGCTGCTGGAAAAAGGCCCTAAACGGGTTAGCCCCTTCTTTATCCCGATGATGATCGCCAACATGGGATCGGGGCAGCTATCCATTACCCTGGGCGCAAAGGGACCGAATACAACACCGGTTACGGCTTGTGCGACAGGAAGCCATGCGATCGGTGATTCATTCAGAATGATTCAGCGCGGGGATGCCGATGTCATGGTTTGCGGCGGAGCCGAGGCGACGATTCGTCCGACGGGAATGGCCGGCTTCTGCTCCATGCGGGCGATGTCGACCCGCAACGACGAGCCTGAGAAGGCGAGCCGCCCGTTCGATACAGGGCGTGACGGGTTTGTTATGGGAGAGGGCGCTGGCGTGCTCATTCTCGAATCCCTGGAGCATGCGCAAAAACGCGGTGCTCACATCTATGCCGAAGTGATCGGCTACGGACTTTCCGGCGACGCCCACCATATGACGGATCCCGATCCGGACGGGGCTGCACGCTGCATGAAAATGGCGATCCGCGATGCGGACATTTCCACGGAGGACGTGGACTATATCAATGCGCATGGCACATCTACTCCGGCTGGGGACAAATCCGAGACGGAAGCGATCAAGAAAGCGCTGGGCGAGTATGCCTACAAAGTGGCCGTCAGCTCCACCAAGTCCATGACGGGTCATCTGCTTGGAGCAGCCGGCGGTGTGGAAGCGGTCATCTGCGGCCTTGCGCTGCAGAACCAGACTATTCCTCCAACCATTAATCTGGAGAACCAGGATCCGGAGTGCGATCTTGATTACGTGCCTAACAAGCCCCGCAAGGCGGAACTGGATGTCGTTATGTCGAATTCCTTTGGATTCGGCGGTCACAATGCTACGGTAATCTTAAAAAAATACGAAGCGTAAGGGGTCAGTTCGTTGAGTGGAGATTTGAAGCAGTTACAGCAGAAACTTCATATTCAATTCAACAACCGGCAGCTGTTAAAACAGGCCTTTACTCACGCTTCCTATGTGAACGAACACCGTTTCAGCCAGCACCAGGATAACGAACGTCTGGAGTTTCTGGGCGATGCGGTCCTGGAGCTGACCGTTTCGGAACAGCTCTACAATCAGTATCCGAACAGGCCCGAAGGAGAGCTGACCAAGCTGCGAGCGGCCATCGTTTGCGAACCGTCGCTTGTGAAATTTGCGGTCGGTCTGGATTTCGGCCGGTATGTGCTGTTGGGCAAAGGCGAGGAGCTGACGGGCGGAAGAAGCCGCCCGGCCCTTCTTGCGGATGTGTTCGAATCTTTTATAGGGGCGCTGTATTTGGACCAGGGTCTGGAGGCCGTCCGGTCGTTTCTGGAGCGTCATATTTTCCCGCAGATCGCGGTGCAGGGAAAGCTTCAGATCAGTGATTATAAAACAGAGCTCCAGGAACTTACTCAGCATCACAATATGGGCGTGTTGGAATATCGTATTGTCGAAGAACGCGGTCCCGCGCACGAGCGGGAATTTGTAGCCGAGGTGCATATGGGAAGCGAACGGCTTGGAACCGGTACGGGACGTTCCAAGAAAGAGGCAGAGCAGCAGGCGGCAGCCGTCGCTTTGAGCAAGCTTAAGCTTTCGGAATCCTGATGCTGCAGCATAAACCGCCAAGGACAAAGCAAGAGCAAAGAGCAGCCCGCGGGCTCGTCCCGGCCGAACGCTTGGATCGGACTGCTTTTTGCTCTTTTTTCGTTCAAGGGCTGACAGGGTAAAGATATTCAGTATTTAGAGGTGAGGCATACATGTTTTTAAAGCGCATTGAACTGGCGGGCTTTAAGTCGTTCGCAGATAAGACGGAGATGGAGTTTGTCCGCGGCATCACCGCTGTGGTCGGGCCGAATGGCAGCGGAAAAAGCAATATTTCCGACGGCATCCGCTGGGTGCTTGGCGAACAGAGTGCCAAATCGCTTCGCGGCGGCAAAATGGAAGATATCATTTTTGCAGGCAGTGACGCACGTAAAGCCGTCAATTACGGAGAAGTGTCATTAACGCTGGATAACGAGGATCAGGCTCTGCCGCTCGATTTCGGTGAAGTGACGGTAACCCGCAGGGTACACCGCAGCGGCGAAAGCGAATATTTTATCAACCGTCAGGCATGCAGGCTGAAAGATATTACGGAACTGTTCATGGATACCGGGATCGGCAAGGAGGCTTACTCCATTATCGGTCAGGGGCGCATCGAGGAAATATTGAGCACCCGCTCCGAAGACCGGAGAGGCATCTTCGAGGAAGCGTCCGGAATTGTAAAGTATAAATCCCGCAAGCGGGAAGCCGTGCGCAAGCTGGACGATACTGAGCAGAATCTGCTGCGTATCCATGATCTGCTGACTGAGCTTGAAGATCAGATCGGTCCTTTGAAGGAGCAGTCCGAGAAGGCGATCCATTATAAAGAGCTGCGCGGCGAGTTGAAATCGAAGGAAATTTCGATGTATGTGCATCAGATTGAAAACATTCACTCCTCCTGGAGTGCGGCAAGCGAAAAACTGAAAAAGCTGCAGGAAGAGCAGCTTCAGCTCTCTACCGTCGTGTCCCGGCATGATGCCAAGCTTGAAAATGACCGCAATGAGCTGCGCCGGCTGGAGGAGGAAATAGAACAGCTGCAAAGCGAGCTGCTGCAGTACATCGAGGCGACGGAAAAAAGCGAAGGCTACGGCCAGCTGCTGAAAGAGCGTCTGCGCAATCTGGAGGCCAACCGCGAGCAGCTGCAGCAGGCCTTGGCTGCGAATGAAGCCCGCAGCGGCGAACGCAATACGGAGCTGGAAGCTCTGGAGGACAAGCTGGATCGGGTTACCGACGAGCTGGAACAGCTGCGGTCGCTATTATCTGCCGAGCAGGCGAAGCTGGAAGGCGTGACCGGCGGGATCAGCCAGGAGCAGGAGGAAAGCCTCAAAGGCAGCCTGCTGGAGCTGATGAACCAGATGGCCCAGGCACGCAATGAGATCCGGTATGCCGATCAGCAGAAGGAGTCGATTGAGCGCCGGATGAACCGGGTCAGCGACGAGTCCGGGAAATGGGAGACCCGCAAAGCGGAACTGGAGAAGCGCAAGCAGGAAGTCGAAGCGGATACTGCTAAGATCGCCAAGGAAATCAGCGGGCTTCGCACGGGATACATCACGGAAAGCGAACGCTATCAGTCGCTGCAGAAGCTGCAGGAGGAAAGCCTGTCCGCCGCGCGCAAATGGGAGCAGAAGCGTGAGGCGCTCGTCTCCCGCCGGGATACGATGAAGGAAATGCAGGAGGACTTTGACGGCTTTATACTGGGTGTTAAGGAAGTGCTGAAGGCTTCCCGCAAAGGGCAGCTGCAGGGTGTGCATGGAGCGGTGGCCGAGCTGATCCGCGTGCCGGAGAAGCTGGAGCAGGCGATGGAGACGGCGCTTGGCGCTTCCGTTCAGCATATCGTCATGGAGAACGAAGCGGTATCCAGACAGGCTATCGGCTTTCTGAAGCAGCGGCAGCTCGGCAGAGCGACGTTCCTGCCGATGGACGTTATCCGCCCGCGCCAGATCGGGGCCGGGGAGCGTCAGATTATCGAAGGAGCGGAAGGCTTTGTCGGCATCGGAGCGGATCTGATCCAATACGACGAGCGTTATGCCGGCATCATCGGCAGCCTGCTCGGCAATGTCGTCATTGCCCGGACACTGGAGGATGCGAACCGGATTGCGGCCCGCTGCCAGTACCGTTACCGGGTGGTCACTCTGGACGGAGATGTTGTCAATGCCGGTGGTTCCATGACCGGGGGCAGCCAGTTCAAGAAAAACTCGAACCTGCTTGGGCGCAAGCGGCAGCTGGACCAGCTGGATCAGGAGATTGCCGATGCCGAACAGCAGGTGGAGAAGCTTCGCCGCGGGGTGCTGGATATCAAGAAGCAGTTGGAAGCGGCGCAGCTCCGGCTGGACGAGCTGCGCCAGGGCGGCGACGTCAAGCGCGGCGAGGAGCAGCAGGCCGCCTCGGAGCTGAAGCAGATTGAGCATGAGCTGCGCCATGTGCTGGAGCAGGTTGCGGCTTCCGGCCAGGAGAAAAAGGGATTCGACCAGGAACTCAAGGAGCTGGAGACGGCACGTGTGGAGGCTGTGCGCAAGCTGGCGGAGCTCGAAGAGGAAGAGAAGAAGACGCATCAGGCCATTCAGGCGGCTGAATTCGCCCGCAAAGCGAACGAGTCGGCGAAGGAAGAACTGCAAAGCCAGTTGACGGACCTGCGGGTTAAGGAAGGCAAGCTCGAGCAGGAGCGCTTCTCGCTGGAAGAGCAGTTGAAGCGTCTGCAAGGCGACTACAACTCTCTGCACAGGGACGTGAAGCAGAACCGTTCCCTGCTCACCTCCGTCGAAGCCGACCTCCGCATCAATCAGGAGGAAAGCGTGAAGCAGACGGAGGATTTGAACCGCTACCGCATTCTGAAGGATGAGACGGCGGCGAAGCTGGAATTCAAACGGGCCGCCCGTACCCAGCTTTCCAAAAAGCTGGAGCTGGAAGAAAACGAAACGAGGGAGCAGCGCGTACAGCTCAAGTCAGTGGAAGAGCAGCTCAGACAGACGGAGATCGGTGTAAACCGGCTGGACGTGGAGCTGGAAAATATTTTGCGCAAGCTTGCGGATGACTACGAGATGAGCTACGAGCTGGCGAAGCAGCGTTATCCGGTGCCTGAAGATGTGGAAGGCACGCAGGCGGAGGTGCAGAAGCTCAAACGGAGCATTTCCGCGCTAGGCGAGGTCAATCTTGGCGCCATCGAGGAATATCAGCGGGTGAACGAAAGATTCACCTTCCTGAACGAGCAGAAGGCCGACCTGGTGGAGGCCAAGACGACTCTGTATGAGGTCATCAAAGAAATGGATGACGAGATGTCCAAGCGCTTCAAAACGACCTTTGACGCGATTCGTTCCCGCTTCGGAGCCGTATTCTCCAAGCTGTTTGGCGGGGGACGGGCGGATCTGGTGCTGCTGGAGCCGGACAAGCTGCTGGAGACCGGGATCGACATTGTCGCCCAGCCTCCGGGCAAGAAGCTGCAAAATCTGCAGCTTCTCTCCGGGGGGGAGCGGGCGCTGACGGCGATGGCGCTGCTGTTTGCCATTCTGCATATCAAGCCGGTGCCTTTCTGCGTGCTGGATGAAGTGGAAGCGGCGCTTGACGAAGCGAATGTGGTAAGATTCGCACAGTATTTGCGTGAATTCTCCGAGCAGACGCAGTTCATCGTGGTTACCCACCGGAAAGGCACGATGGAAGAATCGGACGTGCTGTACGGGGTAACGATGGAAGAGGGCGGCGTGTCCAAGCTGGTATCCGTCAAGCTGGAGGATGATGAAGCGGAAATTGCCTGAAATCCGTAATTTATTTTGCATCAGGCTTATTATAGGAGGGAACGGACTTGAGTTTTTTTAGAAAGCTGCGAGAGAGCATCGCAAGCAAAACCGAATCGGTGACAAAGCAGTTCAAAGACGGACTGGAAAAAACGCGTAAAGGCTTTGTGGAAAAGGTGTCGGATCTGATGATCCGCCGCAAGAAGATCGATGAGGAATTTTACGAGGAGCTGGAAGAAATTCTGATCGGCGCCGATGTCGGCGTAAATACGGTCATGAATTTGATTGATGAGCTGCGTGACGAGGTGCGGAAGCGCAAAATCGAAAACGCCGCCGAGCTGCAGCCGGTTTTGTCGGAGAAGCTGTCGGAGCTGCTGCGCGGGGAAGAGAACTCCGGTCTGAAAACAAATCCGGATGGTATCACTGTGATCCTGTTTGTCGGTGTTAACGGGGTTGGCAAGACGACCACGATCGGCAAAATGGCCCACCGCTTTAAGCAGGAGGGCAAGAAGGTGCTGCTTGCCGCAGGAGACACGTTCCGGGCCGGCGCCATCGAGCAGCTGGAAGTCTGGGGACAGCGCGCCGGGGTTGAGGTGATCAAGCAGCAGTCCGGTTCCGATCCGGCTGCCGTTATGTATGATGCGGTACAGGCCGCAAAGCAACGCCAGGTGGATGTGCTGCTGTGTGATACGGCCGGCCGCCTGCAGAACAAGACGAACCTGATGGAGGAGCTCAACAAGATTTTCCGCGTCATTCAGCGCGAGATTCCGGACGCTCCGCATGAGGTGCTGCTTGTGCTGGACGCGACGACAGGCCAGAATGCGCTTAATCAGGCGAAGCTGTTCGGGGAAAAGAGCGGTGTTACAGGCCTTGTATTGACGAAGCTGGACGGTACGGCCAAGGGCGGTATCGTCATTGCCATCCGTCAGGAAATGAACCTGCCGGTTAAATTTGTGGGTCTCGGCGAGAAAATCGACGACCTGCAGCCGTTCGATTCCGACCAGTTTGTGCATGCGCTCTTTGCGGGCTTGATACAGGAAGCCCCGGCCGAAGAGGGCGAAGCGGAACGGGCCGAATAAAGCAAAGCATGACAGGGGCGGCTTCAAGCCGCTAAAGGAGCAGGACTTGCCGGGTCCTGTTCTTTTTTGTATACAGCCTTAATCGACAGTCAAATTATGTGTTTAAGCTGCGAGCATAGTATAATGAGCATAGGCTAATACACAAAGTCTGCGCTTGGGAATAGCAGACGGCAAGGCTTTGAAATTTTGCGTAAACACAGGAGGGATGTTATGGCTAATACCTACACGTACAGCCGGAGGGAAGAAGTGGCCAATGCCATCACCCATGGAATTGGCGTGCTGCTGAGCATTGCCGCATTGGTACTGCTCATCGTTGTATCCGCCACGGAAGGAACGGCATGGCATGTCGTCAGTTTTACGGTGTACGGGATCACCATGCTTCTCCTGTATACGAATTCTACGCTTCTGCACATTCTCAAAGAGGGCAAAGCAAAGGATCTGTTTGAATTCCTGGATCATTCGTGCATCTATCTCTTTATCGCCGGCACCTATACTCCGTTCTTGTTAACGGCAATCCGCGGCACGCTTGGGTGGACTCTGTTCGGCGTCATTTGGGGAATTGCCGTGCTCGGAGTAGTATTCAAGGCTTTCTTCACCAAAAAATTTCTGTTCATGTCGACGATCTTTTATATCGCCATGGGCTGGCTGATCGTTATTGCCTGGAATCCGCTGACAGCTGTTCTTCCGGATGCCGGTATAGTGCTGCTTGTGGCAGGCGGCCTGCTTTATACGCTGGGCACCGTGTTTTATGTGTGGAAGGCGTTTCCCTACCATCATGCGGTTTGGCATGTGTTCGTGCTCGGGGGCAGCATATTGCATTTCTTTGCCGTTCTGCTGTATCTGACACCGCTGAAAATTTGAAAAATAGCTCCGTAAAGTGTGTGTTCAAAAAGTCAGGTTTTCAGCACCGAAGCGTAGGCTTCCGAAGTGCGTTTTTTCAAAACGCTTGAGTTGGATGAAACTAGGGCCTGAGGAGCGGAGCGTACGTGGGGTACGTGAGCACCTGAAATGTTTCCGTAGGAAACATGCTTCGGAAGCATCCGCTTAGTCCCGGCTGAATTCAAGATTCGATGTCGATTCCGCTTCCTGATTCCCTTCGTGATCAAAAGATGACTTTTTGAACTACCTCTTAAAATGTGACAAGGTTTAATGCTTGACATACGTATTCCTTTTAGGTATGATAAGGAACGTTGAAAAGAACTGTAAAGTGTTTTTCCTTGACGTTGGGGGTTGTAATGAATGAGTCAGGAGAACCGGCTCGAGAAGACCAACCGCATCAACCTGCTGTTTGATTTTTATGAACCATTGCTCACTGAAAAGCAGCAGACATTTCTAAAATACTATTTCCATGACGATTTTTCGCTTGGGGAAATCGCTTCGGAATTTGAAATCAGCCGCCAGGCGGTATATGAGCATATTAAACGGGCTGAGCAGATGCTTGAGATGTATGAAGACAAGCTCGGTCTGCTTGACAAGCATGAACGGCGCGGCCGCGAACTGGAGCAGTTGTCCGGGAAGATTGCGTTTTTAATGAACGGGCAGGAGCGTCCGGATCCGGATGTGCTTCAACAGATTAAGGATATTGTCGATCGGCTGCAGAGTATGCAGCGGTCCTGACGGATAGAAATAGAGTCACAACATAGGTACAGGGAGGTGTGACTGCATGGCGTTTGAAGGATTGTCCTCAAGGCTGCAGAGCGTATTCAGCAAGCTCAGAGGCAAAGGTAAGGTATCCGAAGAGGATGTGTCCCAGGCGATGCGCGAGGTTCGTCTTGCGCTGCTGGAAGCGGACGTTAACTTTAAGGTTGTTAAAGATTTTATTGCCAAGGTGAAGGAGAAGTCTGTCGGCAAGGAAGTGATGGACAGCTTCACCCCCGGCATGGTCATCATCGACATCGTCAACAAGGAATTGACGGAGCTGATGGGCGGGAGCCAGGCGAAGCTGGCGAAGGCCAACAAGCCGCCTACCGTCATCATGATGGTCGGTCTGCAGGGTGCGGGTAAGACGACAACTACCGGCAAGCTGGCCAAGCTGCTGCAGAAGCAAAACCACCGGCCGCTGCTGGTGGCGGGTGACATTTACCGTCCGGCCGCGATCAAGCAGCTGCAAATTCTGGGTGAGCAAATTAAAGCCCCTGTATTTTCACTGGGAGATCAGACGAGTCCCGTTGAAATCGCACGGCAGGGCCTGCAGCATGCCAAGGAAAACGGCAACGATTATGTGATCGTCGACACGGCTGGCCGTCTGCATGTGGACGAAGAGCTGATGGAAGAGCTGCGGCAGATTCACGCGGTCGTCAATCCGGATGAAGTGCTGCTTGTCGTGGATGCCATGACAGGTCAGGACGCGGTGAACGTGGCCGAGCATTTCAACAACCAGCTTCAGCTGACCGGTGTGGTCCTGACCAAGCTGGACGGGGATACACGCGGCGGCGCTGCGCTGTCGGTTAAGGCGGTTACCGGCTGTCCGATCAAATTCGCTTCACTTGGCGAGAAGCTGGACGCGCTGGAGCCGTTCCATCCGGAACGGATGGCTTCGCGGATTTTGGGCATGGGCGATATGCTGTCCCTCATTGAGAAGGCGCAGTCGAACATCGATGCCGAAAAGGCGAAAGAGATGGAGCGCAAGATGCGCAATGCCGAGTTCACGTTCGAGGATTTCCTTGAGCAGATGGAACAGGTGAAAAAGCTGGGGCCACTTGACCAGATTCTCGATATGATTCCCGGTATGGGCAATATGAAGCAAATGAAGGACATCAAAGTGGATGACAAGCAGATGGGCCGGATTGAAGCTATCGTGCACTCGATGACCAAAGAAGAGAAGCAGCATCCCGAGTTGATCAATCACAGCCGCCGCAAGCGGATTTCCACAGGCAGCGGAACCTCGATTGCAGAGGTGAACCGTCTCATCAAGCAGTTTGACGAGATGCGGCGCATGATGAAGCAGTTTTCGGATATGATGGGGCCGAAGGGCGGCAAGAACAAGGCGCTCAAGCAGCTTAAAGGCATGGGCAAAGGTTTGCGTTTTCCTTTCAGATAATGCTTCGGCCTCATGTTTGAATATTCAGTCTATTTCTTGAAGGAGGTGAATTTCGTGGCAGTTCGTATTCGTCTGAAACGTATGGGTGCGCATAAAGCGCCTTTCTATCGCGTGGTGGTATCTGATTCCCGTTCCCCTCGTGACGGCCGTTTTATCGAAGAAATCGGTTATTACAACCCTGTTGAAGTTCCTGCAGTGGTGAAAATCGATGAAGATAAAGCGCTGAAATGGCTTCAAAATGGTGCGCAAGCATCCGATACCGTCCGCAACCTGCTTAGCAAGGCTGGCGTATTGAAGAAGTTTCATGAGTCTAAATTGCAGAAATAAGCTGCTGATTCGGAGGGTCTACCATGGAAGAATTAGTAATTCTTATTGCTAAGGCTTTAGTCGATCATCCGGATGATGTAACCGTGAAGACTGTGGAGAAGGATCGGCTTGTCGTATATGAACTTAGTGTGCATCCTGATGATGTGGGCAAGGTGATTGGCAAGCAGGGCCGGATTGCCAAAGCGCTTCGCACTGTGGTTACATCGGCAGCAGTTAAGATGGATAAACGGGTAACCGTAGATATCATATCTTAAAAATATACGAAAGGGGGTTAGGATGAATGTCCTAGCCCTTTTTCGTACATGCTGATAAATTGTATCCGGCTCTCATGAAACGTACCAATTGTAGGAGGAGCAATATGCACAAACTGTATAATGTCGGCAAAATCGTCAACACACACGGCATTCGCGGAGAACTGAAAATACTGCTGTCCACCGATTTTCCGGAGGACCGGTTTGCGAAAGGAAGCGAGCTCCTGATCATCCCGGAAAAAGGCGGGGCTCCGCTGCCCGTTACGGTGGAGCAAGCGCGCTTTCAAAAGAACGTCGTTATCGTTAAATTCAAGGAATATGACAATATTAACGATGTGGAAAAATATAAGGGCAGCATGCTGAAGATTTCCGAAGAGCGGCTGGGTGAGCTAGAGGAAGACGAGTACTACTATCATGAAATTGTCGGCTGTGCCGTTGTTACGGAAGACGGGGAGGAGCTTGGCGAGATCAAGGAAATACTGAGTCCGGGCGCAAATGACGTCTGGGTCGTGAAAATGCCGAAGGGCAAGGAGCTGCTGCTGCCGTACATCGATGATGTCGTGCTGTCCGTGGATGTGCAGAATAAAAAAGTGACAGTTCGCCTTATGGAAGGACTTCTTTGACATGAAAATCGATGTATTGACGCTTTTTCCGGAAATGTTCGACGGTGTCTTCGGCGCCAGCATTCTCGGCAAAGCCCAGGAAAAAGGCATTGTCTCGCTCAGAGCGGTCAACTTCCGGCCTTATGCCAATAACAAGCATAACACGGTTGATGATACTCCTTACGGCGGGGGAGGGGGCATGGTGCTTAAACCTGATCCGATTTTTGCCGCCGTGGAGGACCTGCTAGGGGGACAAGCCAAGGAAGCGGTTGGTAGCGAGCCTGGTCAGAGTATGGATGAACAGCCAGAAGAATTTGCCAATCCGCCACGGGTTATTTTGATGTGCCCGCAGGGGGAGACCCATACGCAGAAAAAAGCAGAGGAATTCGCACGCGAGGAGCATCTGATTTTTATATGCGGTCATTACGAAGGCTATGATGAGCGGATTCGGGAGCATTTGGTGACCGATGAGCTGTCCATCGGGGATTATGTCCTAACCGGTGGAGAGCTGCCGGCTATGACCGTTATTGACAGCGTCGTACGGCTTCTGCCGGGCGTGCTTGGCAATGAAACTAGCGCGGTAGCCGACTCGTTCAGCACGGGTTTGCTTGAGCACCCGCATTACACGAGGCCGCTTGATTTTCGAGGGTGGAAGGTTCCGGATATTCTGCTCTCCGGCCATCATGCGAATATCGAGGAGTGGCGGCGCCTCGAATCGCTGCGGCGCACGCTGGAAAGGCGCCCCGATCTGCTGGAGCATGCTGAATTGACCGCCAAGGAAAGGGAATGGCTTCAATCCCTGCGCGATCAAACGGCTTCCAGAGAGATATAGATGCAAGGCTGAAGACGGCTTCCCTCCGAACTTATCGGGGCTGAAGCGGTCTTTTTGAGCTTGTGCTGCCGGGAAGGCTTGCTGCTTCTTTGAATTTTACATCGATAGATGTTTTTCTTATAATTGAGGTATAATTCAATAAATTTTTAATGGTCAAGTCCCTTAATTTTTGTTGCGCAAATGAACTAATTCATGGTATAATTCTTCCGTTGTGTGTAATACGGTGGTCCTCTGTTGATGATGAAGGAAGCAGACGAGCTTCCGGAAGAGGCATGAACACCTGTAGCGGAAGGAGGGAGTCCTAGATGAATATCGTCCAAGCGATTACTCAAGAGCAACTGCGCAGCGATCTGCCAAGCTTTCGTCCTGGTGACACTTTGAAAGTGCACGTTAAGGTTATCGAGGGTTCGCGCGAGCGTATCCAGTTGTTCGAAGGTGTTGTAATCAAGCGCCGTGGCGGTGGAATCAGTGAGACCTTTACAGTTCGTAAAGTTTCTTACGGTGTAGGTGTGGAAAGAACTTTCCCGCTTCATTCCCCGAAAATCGATAAAATCGAAGTGGCTCGCCGTGGTAAAGTGCGCCGTGCGAAGCTTTATTATCTTCGTGAACTGCGCGGTAAAGCAGCGAGAATTAAAGAAATTCGTCGTTAATACACGAATGGCGGAAGGGGCTTGTTCAGCAAGCCCCTTTTGTTGTTTCACTGAAGCTGCTCCGCGTGAGAACCGCAATATGGTTATCTGTGCTCACCGGAGGAAGAGACTGGATGTTTCTACATGAATTACATAGGGATCGTAGAAACTTGACCATAAGAGAGGACAGTGAACGATGGACCACGAATTGGAGCAGAGCTCTGCACAGCAGCCTGCTGATCAGGGCGGCGGAGCAAAAAAGAAAGAAAAAAATGAAATTTGGGAATGGATAAAAGCGATCGTCATTGCTTTGGTGCTGGTATTTCTCATCCGCTGGCTTCTCTTCAAGCCGTTTATCGTTGACGGACCGTCCATGCAGCCGAATTTTCATACCGGCGAGCGGGTAATTGTGAATGAAATTTTGTACAAAATCCGCCAGCCGGAGCGCGGCGAGGTTATTGTGTTCCATGTGCCTGAGGAGAACCGTGACTTTATTAAACGCGTGATCGCCGTTCCGGGTGATACGGTTACTGTCGATGGGGATGTTGTTAAGGTAAACGGCAAGCAAATAGAGGAGCCGTACATTCAAAACGCTATTCAAGCGGCACATACGAAAGGCGAGGAATACAATTCGCTGATGGATTTCCCGAATGGCACGAACCAGGAAACGAAAGTTCCCGAGGGCAAAATATTTGTCATGGGGGACAACCGTTCGAACAGTACGGATAGCCGCAAGCTGGGCTTTATCAATTTGAAAGAGGTCATTGGCCGGGCTGATGTGATTTTCTGGCCTGTCAGCGATATGAAATGGATTAAGCATGACGAATAGAGCATTCTAAAATAAATGCTTCTTAAGAGTGAGGTGATACGGTGACGATACAGTGGTTCCCAGGGCATATGACCAGAGCCCGACGCCAGATTCAGGAGAAGCTGAAGCTGATTGATCTGGTGATAGAGCTCATCGATGCGAGACTTCCGCTGTCAAGCCGCAATCCCATGATCGACGAGATTTTGCAGGGCAAACCGCGGATGATTATTATGAACAAGGCGGACCTTGCGGATGCTGCGGTAACGCAGCAGTGGATTGCTTATTTTAAAGAGCAGGGGCAAACGGCGCTACCGGTGGATGCCCAAACCGGCACGGGCATTAAGGATATTCCGGTTCAGGCTAAGGTGCTGCTCAAGGAGAAAATTGACCGTCAGATTGCGAAGGGCATGAAGCCACGGCCCATTCGAGCTTTGATCGTCGGCATCCCGAACGTGGGCAAATCGACGCTGATCAACCGTATGGCGGGACGAAGCGTGGCGGCGACCGGCGACCGGCCCGGCGTAACCAAGGCGCAGCAGTGGATCAGAATCGGAGAAATCGAGCTGTTGGATACACCGGGGATATTGTGGCCGAAATTCGAGGATCAGAATGTCGGTTACCGGCTTGCGGTCACAGGTGCAATCAAAGAGGAAATACTTAATGTTGAAGACATTGCCTTTTTTGCGGTAAAATACTTGGTAAGCTATTACTGGAATGCTTTGGCGGAACGCTTTGAGCTGAAGGAAAGACCCGAGGATACCGAGAATCCTGAAGAAATTGTCGGCGTTATGGAAGCGATCGGCCGGAAACGGGGCTGCATCGTCAGCGGCGGACGGGTTGATCTGGAGAAAGCGTCCAGTGTGCTGTTGCGTGAGCTGCGGGCTGGCAAGCTGGGACGTTTTTCGCTGGAAGCCCCCTACTGAAGATTACAGAAAATTTGCAGTAGAGATGCACAATTCTGTAATTGCAAGAACTTGCGTCGATGATGTTTTTCTAGTTTGAAAGAGCGGGCCAAGGCCCTTCTATGAACGGAAAGGAAGAACCTTCCGTGTCTCTGGTGGAGATGCGGGAGGTTTTTTTTGTGGGAAAATCTGGATTATCCAAAAAGCCGACACCCCCCTTTTTGACGAAGCAGCCGGTATGATAAGCTTAAGGATATGTCGTTATTCGTTACATATGGAAACCGTCCGGGAATGGATTGGGAACATTAGAGTGAAGCGGGTGTTGAAAACAATGACGGAGATGCTTCGTTATGAACAGGATTGCTGGCAGCAGAATTATAAATATGTCGCGGGGATCGATGAAGTAGGCAGGGGCTGTTTGTTCGGGGATGTGGTGGCTGCCGCGGTCATTTTGCCTACAGGGCTGGTGCTGGAAGGAGTCACAGATTCCAAAAAGCTGACCGACAAAAAGAGAGAGGCCTGTTATGACCTGATTATGGAAAATGCTCTTGCGGTCGGAATAGGCACTGTCGATGCGAAGATGATTGACGAGATCAATATCAAGCAGGCCGCACGATTGGCCATGAAAAAAGCGGTACAGGCCCTGGAACTGCAGCCGGACTATTTGTTGGTCGATGCGGAAAAGGTGGATCTTCCTTTGCCACAGCTGGCGATTATTAAGGGGGATGCGATGAGCCAATCCATCGCCGCGGCATCCATTATTGCCAAGGTGACAAGAGACCGGCTGTGCCGTGGAGAATGGGAAGCCAAATACCCGGAATACGGTATTGCGATACATAAGGGATATGCCACTAAGCTGCACCGTGAACAAATTATGGCCCTCGGGCCGACAGATATGCACCGACGCAGCTTTTTGGGAAATCTGTTGGTTCAGCAGCCGACGCTGTTTGATCTTTGAGCCTGGTCACGCTCATCGGGAAGCGGTCATGCGCCGATATATTATAGATAGAAGAAGGACAGGAGGATGGGCGGCATGAATATCGGGTCAGTGATCCGGGGACTGCTCGGGGATGCCAAGGCAGGAGAGACGAAAAAGCTGGAGCTGCAAACCGGACAGGTCGTCCGCGGCACGGTGGTGAAGGTCTCGGAGGACGGTGGAGAGGCTCTGCTGCAAATCCAGGGCACACAGGTGCGGGCCAAGGTGGAGACTCTGCTGCAGGAGGGTCAGAAGGTGCTGCTTCAGGTGCAGCCGCCAAGTGAGGATGGCACCACCGTATTAAAGCCGCTGTCCCAGCTGCCTGGCCAGCCGCTGACTACTATTGACATGGCTGAGGTGCTGCAAACGGTAAAGCTGCAGGATACGCCGCAGAACCGCGAACTGATCCAGCTAATGCAGCGCAGCGGCATTCCGCTGACGGCGGAAAATGCAGCACTGGTGCGGGAAGCGGCAGATTACTTGCTGCCAAGCGGGGCCAAGCCGGAGGCGATTGTGCAGGCGGCCGGGGTGGCTTTCCAGCGGGGATTGCCGGTCACTCCGGCAGCGGTGGCAGGTCTGCATCAGGCCATTTTCGGTCCCCCACTGGACGAGCTGCTGTCTTCTCTGGAAAAGCTTGTGGAGCAGGCTTTGCGGCAGGGAAGCGGCGGGAGCGCCGGCAGGCAGTCTGCCATCGATACATTATCAACGAAGGGGCAAGCAAACTCCGCCGGGCTGCCGAATACAGCAAATGCTGCTGCAGGGACGGGAACAGCCGGAACTATCGTCGGAGATGCGGGCAAAGCCGGATCGGCCTCGGCTGTGGGGGTGGCGCTTGGCGCCGCAGCACAGCAGGTTACTGAAACGGAGGCAGGTGACGCAGCCGGAGCTCCAGGGGCTGCAAGCGTGAAAAACGCAGAGGCAGGATCAACGCAGGGAGCAGCCCGTTCTGCAGCTTCCGGGCAGAATGGCGGAGCTCTGGCAGCGGCTGACAGGGGCGTCAGCACCCCAGCGGGCGGGCTGGCTGGCCCGACGGAGGGAAACGACGGTCGGAAGCGTGCAGGGGATGCTCCCTTGGCAGGCAGTGCGGCAGCCGCGGCGACCGAAGCTGCGCCGCGGCAGGACGCGCTGCCGAAGCTGCGTGCGCTGCTGCAGGAGCTGCGCGGATTTGTGGCGCAGCAGGCTTCCCCGGTCCAGGCTGATGGACCGGGTGCGGGGCCCGCGCCTGCGCCGGCCGCTCCGCGGGAAGCGGCTGCTCCAGCGCAGGCAGCCCCGCCGGCCGCGGCATCCGCTGCACAGGCGGACGCCGCGGCGGCACCCGCAGCCACCCACCGGGAGGACCCGTGGGTGGGGCGGGTGCTGAAGCTGCTTGGTGCGGAGCACGAGCAGCAGGCGCTACGCGCGGCGGCCGGGCTGGCGCCGGCGCGCGGGGAGCTGCCGACGGGGGCAGCGTCGGCAGGGCAGGGGGCGGTGGCGCAGGCGGACGCCGCCACCGTCAAGGGGCTGCTGCTGCAGCTAATGGACAGCAGCAGCGTGCCGCCGGCCCTGAAGGAGGCCGCGCAGCAGGTCGTGCAGCAGCTAACCGGACAGCAGCTGCTGCTGAACACGGACCGGACAGCCCCTTTTGCACAGGTGCATATGTTTATCCCTTTTGTTGGACCTGATGGACGCGAGACGGCCTCCGTTCAGATTCAATCCAGAAGGGGCAAACGTGGAGAGCTGGACTCGTCCAATTGCCGGCTGTGGTTTGATCTTGATATGAAAGCTCTGGGACCGACGATGGTCGATGTGCAGGTTGCGAACCGTATCGTTAGTGTTAAAGTGCATAATGACAGCGAGTGGACGGAAGCTTTGCTGGACAGCACACGCGATTCCATAACGGAGGCTTTGGATGGTATCGGTTACCAACTGTTGACACTTAAAACGGAGCCGATCCCGGTCCGGTCGCAGGCGGAAAACGGCATGCCTGCCAATATCGTCGGCGATTACAGCCCGCAGGTGTATAAAGGAGTCGATATCAAAGTATGAAAGAACGGACGGATGATGCTCCTTCCCTGCCGCAAAAAAAAGCGGTTGCTCTTAAATATAGCCCGGGTGAAAATGACGCGCCTGTCGTAGTAGCCAAAGGCCGCGGCAAAATGGCGGAGACCATTTTGGAAAAAGCGAAGGAGCATGGAGTGCCTGTGCAGGAGGATCCGTCGCTTGTGGAGGTTCTTTCCAAGCTTGATTTGAACGAGCAGATTCCGGAGGAGCTGTATCTGCTTGTTGCCGAAGTGCTCAGTTATGTGTACCGTATGGATAAGCTGGCGGGAGGCGGTTCGTATCCGGAGTGAAGGAGGCAGGGGACCCGAATTGTCTGATAACCGCAGACGCAAAGGCGCGCTGGGCGAGGAAACGGCCGCACAATATTTAACCGGTAAAGGCTGGCGAATTATAGAACGCAACTGGCGCTGCCGCAGCGGTGAAGTGGATATTATTGCCGAGAAGGACGGAACGCTCATTTTTATTGAGGTGAGGAGCAGAACGGGGGCTACTCACGGAACGGCTGCCGAGTCTGTTACTGCCCGCAAAATAACCCAGGTTCGTCATATTGCTGAAATTTATTTGCATATGAGCGGTACGACGGATACTCCGGTACGGTTTGACATGATAGCAGTCAGGCTGCTGCCGGACCAAAAAGCCGAGGTTTTGGAGCATATCGAGGCTGCCTTTTAGAAAAATTCAATAACAATGGCGCGTGAAGAACACGGGCTGCTTCTCATATACTTGATGGGGAGCGGTCTGTTTTTGCTTTGCCGGATTTGACATGAAGACAAGGAATGGATATATTTAATTGAGAAATGTTCTCATTTACTTACAATGCTGCAGGCTTACATAAAGGAGGAACTGAAATGAATGAATCAGCGGTATTTTCTAAAAATATAATAGATGTCATTCAGGAACGCAGAACAGTCAAGAAATTCAAAGCAGATCCGGTACCGGTGGAGGCCATTACGAGGCTGCTGGACACCGCCGTATGGGCTCCCAATCACAAGCTGCGCGAGCCATGGCGCTTCCTGCTGTTCACGGGAGACGGCCGCCAAAAGCTGGCTGACGCGGTAGCGGCGGATCTCGGGGAGGACAATAAATTTGCCCCAACCATGTTGCATAATCCGGTGTCGCTGATTGTCGTCATGAAGGAAGATCCGCGCCAGGCCATTTGGGATGAAGATTTTGCAGCGGTCAGCGCCTTGATTCAAAACTTCATGCTTGCCGCCTGGAGCGAAGGAATCGGCACCTTCTGGATGACAAAGCCATTTTTTTATTCTCCGGTGTTCCGTGAGCAGCTTGGCATTCAGCCTGGTGAAAAAATTGTAGGTCTGGTGTACGCAGGATATCCGGAATTTGTGCCAAAAGCTCAGCAGCGCACGTCCGCAGCCGAAAAACTGACCGTGTTTGATAGATAAAATGTAATTTTTGAAAAAGAGGAAGCACCCTTTTCAACCGATAAACCGCTGCATGAGGCATGCGGAATTTCAAAGGTGAAAGAGGTGCTTTTTTTATGTATGGAAAACTGAACAGCGCTTGTTTGTACGGGATAGACGGCGTGCTGATAGAAGTGGAGACGGATTTGTCCAATGGCCTGCCACAGACTTCGATCATCGGGCTGCCGGATTCGGCTGTCCGTGAGGCGGTTGAACGGGTGCGTGCCGCCATTAAAAACTGCGGTTTCAAGTATCCATCCCAACGTGTAACCATTAACCTGGCCCCCGCTGATTTGCGCAAGGAGGGTTCCTCGTTCGATTTGGCGATTGCGGTCGGATTGCTTGCTGTGAGCAGTCAGATCATACTTCCTCAAGCAGAAAGAACATTATTTATCGGCGAGTTGGCCCTGGACGGCAGTGTGCGGCCGGTAAACGGTGTGCTGTCCATGGTTGATCTGGCCAAACGGGAGGGCTTCGATTCGGTGATGCTGTCATGGGAAAACATGCAGGAAGCCATGCAGATTAAAGGGATACGGGTGTATGGTGTCAGACATCTGCAGGATATTATTTCTGAAGCTGGTGGCTGCTTGCCGCTTGAACATAAAGGAGCAGAAGCTGAAAGAGTTCCGGTCCGTATTGAAAGCTTCGAGCATCTGCTGCCGGATGTAAAGCGGGCATTGGTGCCGAGTGACGGGGACAGTCTGCCTGGAGAGACGATTGAGGACTACGCCGATGTCCTGGGGCAGCAGCACGCTAAACGCGCCCTGGTCATTGCGGCAGCGGGCATGCACAATATTCTGCTGATTGGTCCTCCAGGAACCGGCAAAACGATGCTGATTCGCCGGCTGCCAACTATTATGCCTATGCTGGAAGAAGCGGAGGCGCTTGAGGTGACCAAAATATTAAGCGCAGCCGGGAAGTTGAAGGAATCCGCTTCCGGCCTGATCCGAACGAGACCTTTTCGCGCTCCCCATCATACGATTTCCGCTGCAGGGTTGATTGGAGGCGGCACAATTCCGAAACCGGGGGAGGTGAGCCTTGCGCATCGCGGAGTGCTTTTCCTCGATGAGCTGCCAGAGTTCAGCCGCCAGGTGCTGGAGGTGCTCAGGCAGCCTCTTGAGGACAAGCAGGTGACGATCAGCCGCTCCAGGGCGGTGTTTACCTATCCGGCTCAATTTTTACTTGCAGGTTCAATGAATCCCTGTTATTGCGGGTATTACGGGAGCGAGACAGACTCGCAGCGCTGTACGTGCAGTCCGGGAAGAATAACCCATTACCGGTCGCGGATTTCGGGACCCATGCTGGACCGGATTGATCTACAGCTTGAGGTGCCGCGTCCCAAGGAGTGGCAGCAGGAACAAGCTTCGATCAGCTCCACGGAGATGAGACAGCAGGTCCTAGCGGCCCAAGCCATCCAGGCGGAGAGATACCGCGAACTGCCGTTGTCCTGGAACAGCGAGCTTTCAGGCTCGCTGCTGCGCAAATTTTGCAAAATGGAGCCTGGGGCACACAAACTTCTCCAGCAAACGGTGGAAATACTCGGGCTCAGCATGCGCTCCTATGACCGTATTTTAAAGCTTTCCCGTACGATTGCCGACCTGGCCGGTGCAGCACAGATTGGCGTGGAGCATACGGCAGAGGCGATTCAGTATCGGAAATTGGATGTGAAAATATAGACAACTTCTGGGATTACTTGTGAAAGATATTTGGGCCCCGTAAAGGTGTTTCGGGGCTTGTATATTTACATAGAATTTTTATAAAAGCATGTGGTATATTTATCCTAATACTAAAAGACTATCATTTAAGTGCTTGAAATTTTTTAAAAAAATTAAGCCTAATAAATCCAGAAATTAAATTTCAGTTAATTAACGGTGGAAAAATGACGAGCTCTGCTATTTTAAAAGGGTAGGAGCAAGAAGCCAGGGACAGAGTTGAGGGGGAAACATATGACACTAGAGAACATACTGCGAGCAGGTTTTGGTATTTTGAGGTGGGACCGGTGCGGATGTAGCTTATGTTCCTTCATCGGACAACCGTGGATCAGGGTCATGAATAGGGAATCGGTTAGAACCTTATTCAGATGGTGCCCGTTTCTTGTTTGTCATTAATGGCGGGAAAACCGAAAAAGTACTTTAAGCTTTACCAGTACCGGAAAGTTCAGATGATAACATATCTTCTAGTACAAGCGAGAAGACAACAACAGAGGATGTACATAAAGAAGCTGTCAAGGAAGTTGAATCAACAACAAATATTTATTATAAAAACTGTGCTTCAATAAGAGCAGCTGGGGCAGATCCAATTTATAGAGGTGATCAGGATTTTCTAAAAAACTTGATCGTGATGGTAATGGAATTGGTTGTGAAAGATAGATTTTAAACAGGGAGAATGATTATGTATAAACCAACTGAAAAACATAGAATTTTAACATTGAATAAGCTATGGTCGTATAAATTATTTGCTGTTTTGATTTTAATAATTGTAGTTGCATTTGGGTTATATGGGTGGTTAGTTCCAATATATTTTAAGGATTGGGGGACAAGCGGTACTTTTGGTGACACATTCGGTGGGCTAAATTCTTTGTTTTCAGGCATTGCTTTAGCTGGCCTTGTAACGACAATGACGTTCCAGCGAAAACAGATGAATGAACAGGAAGATTTTAACAAATTACAATTTTTGCAATCAAGATATGAATACTTATTGGGTCAATTTAAAGCTTGGAAAACATCTGGTTTTAATTATACTGGTTTTTTTGACGAAGTTGAGAAGGCTTTAGTAGATAGTGATGATGAAAAAATAGATGAAATTTTTTATAAGTACGGTGCAGAGTATAAACATTTTATTTTTATGTTTAAAACTACGCTGGACTTTATAGCCAACGAGTATGTTCCAAATAATATTTATATAACAAGAAAAGATATTGAAACCTCAATGCTGATTGAAATATTGAAAAGTAAAATAGGGCAGTACGATCTTGCTTTGTTGGGGATACATTCTATAAAAATGAATGATCAGGAATTACATGGTCTTATTAATAAATTTGATCTCTTAAGAGATATAGAAGAAGCCTATTTTGGAGATTATCCATTTATGTATGGCGCCATTTACGGTGAATATATAACCTGGGAAGATAATGAAAAACATACACATTATAAAGAATGAATCAAGTAATCCTTTGGGGCTCCGAGGTTTTTGTCATCTGAACGATCGTTTTTGTGATAATTTTACTTTGATCTTACATCCTTAATTTGATTTTTCATAACTGAGTAAGTCAGTGATACCTTTACTTTGAG
Source organism: Paenibacillus jiangxiensis (assembly GCF_046098255.1). Taxonomy (NCBI): domain Bacteria; kingdom Bacillati; phylum Bacillota; class Bacilli; order Caryophanales; family Paenibacillaceae; genus Paenibacillus; species Paenibacillus jiangxiensis. Next base: position 254,684 of record NZ_JBJURI010000003.1, on the reverse strand, counting down.
GAGTGTTATTATGGAATTATATGCATATCCTAGATCTTTACGTGATATTCTTGGGCTCAATAGAAGATATATTATCCCAAGATTTCAAAGAGAATATTCCTGGGGAGAAGATGAGTTAACAGTTTTATGGAATGATATACTGTCTAACTTAAAAAGTTCGAAGGATAGTCTACATGAATCGGAATACTTCATTGGATCGATTGTATTGGTTGGAGATGATGCAGCCGATTCACGCTTTTTGATTGTTGATGGTCAGCAAAGATTGACCACCATCACGATTTTCTTTGCTGCGTTAGCTGAAATATTTAAAGAAACTGGAAACTTCAACTTGATGAAGAGTTCTCATAAATATGTTGAAGCTGAAAATGATGATGCTGAAAAATTTTTGAAGTTAGAAAATGAAAATCCCAAACCCTTTTTTCAATTTCGTATACAACAAATTGATAAAGATGATAGTTTTATTCCTAAATCCGATGAAGAACATGCTCTTTGGTTTGCCTATAATTATTTTAAAGATAAACTTACAGAGGGAAACTTAATAAAAGAAATAACTAGAAAATTTAAAATCGATCATTTAGATTATATTGAAATACTAAAAACGTTAAGAAACCAGGTCCTCTCATTTAAAACAATCTATATAACAGTTAAAGATGAAGATGATGCTTATTTGATTTTCGAGACACTAAATGCGAAAGGAAAAGACCTCGAATCTATAGACTTAATAAAGAATCTTATCTTTAAAAATGTACGTACAACAGCAGCCGGAGACTTTGCGAAGGAAACATGGAAGGATACAAGAAATATATTATATAGCAAAGAAAATAAAATAAGTATGCCCCAATTTTACAGACACTACTGGCTATCCAAATTTTCTTTTACTAGAGAAGCTGGTTTATATGACGATTTCAAAAAAAGGGTGCCTAACAATGTTGAATCATATAAAAAATTTCTTAAAGAGTTAAATTCCGCTGCAAAAATGTATGTAAAGTTATCTAATCCGCAAGAAAATGATTGGAAATTAACTGAAGAAAAGTTTATTTATAAAACTATTCTCGCTTTAAGAATTTTTGAAGTGTCACAACCACGGCCTTTATTAATGGCGTTGCTAGATAAAAGAATGCAGAAGTTGATAAAATTTGAAGACTTAAAAAAAGTTATGTCCGCAATGGAGAAATTTCACTTTCTGTTTACTGCAATTGCGTCATCTAGAGCTTCAAACATTGAAAGTAAATATTCTACATTTGCAAGGCAAATCAGAAGTGCTGCTAATAAGCAAGAGGTAGGAAAAGTAATAAAAGAAATCATTGCTTATTATAAAGAATCTTTACCTTCTTATGATATTTTTGAGAAAGGATTTACAGCACTGTATTTTACTCAGAAAATGACTGGAGATAAAAAATTAATACAATATATATTAAAAGAATTTGAGCAACACTATCTTGACACAGATGAATTGCAGACTAATATTTTTTCAATAGAACATATAATGAGTGAGTCTGAAATGAATGAAAAGGTAGGGAATATTGGTAATTTAATTCCTTTAGACAAAGATTTAAATTCTGATATTGGTGATGTTTCTTTTAAAAAGAAACTACAATTCTATAAAAAGTCCAGATTGTTTACTGTGAAAAAATTTCTAGAGTTATATGAGAATTATGATCAATGGACTGTTAGTGACATTGAAGAAAGGTCAAAGAATATGGCTTTACTAGCTTATAATAAAATATGGCGGATTCCTTAAGTGCTATTACTAAGCTTGAGAGCGTAGCGTCAAGAATTTTGTGTAAATAGAATAACTATATGTGAAAATATAAACACCAGCTGGGACTACTTGTGAAGGATGTTTGATTTACGGGAAACAGACGAGGACAGTTTGGTATTCAAACAGGGAAAAAGATGTAGGCGTGGTATACGCCGGGGATCTGGAGATTATGCCTGTAGGCCTAGCGGAGTACGTAGACTGCCGAAAGGTTGACCGTGTTTGATACATAAAATGTAATTTTTGTCCCCTCTATACCTATTCCCTTCTGTGATTTTGAAAGAGGTCCCTGAAGATTAGTGGGGCAAACTATGATCGTAGCATCGCAAGCGGCAAAGAGTCTAAATATCATCGAGAGGTTTATTTACTATAGAAACAGTATAATCCCATCTGGTATAATATTCCTAGGGGGACTTTGAGCGAACATTCAAAAGTTACTCTATGAGTTTCTAGAATATTCCTGAATAATCTATCATACATTTTCCTTATCTTAATTGATAGGGAGTGATAGAAATGGCTGGGAAAAAAGGAGTGAAAAAGATGACTACAGTAGCTAATAAAAGCGCTAAGGTTACTGGTTGGAGACAAATGAAGCAAATTGCTGAAAACTCAATGAAGAAAAATGGAATTACTATTGATGAGGTGAGAAATGAATTAAAGAAAATTAGAGCTAGTCGTGATTAAAGCATGGATTTGGTCGTTGTAGATACAAATGTTTTCGTTAATGCAATATTCTCTGATTATTTTAAAGACGACGAACGGATAATTGACCTGGAGGAAAACGAGCAGATTAGATTTGCTTTCTCTGAGATTACAAAGAATGAACTATATAAAATCTTTGCCCGTACTATAGATCAGCAGAATGTCTTTGAATGTGCTGTCTTTTTTGAAACATTATATAACATCATTGAAAGATCTGTTTATATATCCAACCCTCCGAAACTTGAAAGGATATCATCGGATAAAGGGGATCAGCCGTTTATTGAGTTGGCGGTAGCGGCAAGGGCATCATACTTAATAACAAACGATTTCAGCAATGGCTTGCTCAAGTTGAGAACTTATAACAACGTAGAAATATTAACCCCAACAAGCTATATAAAGAAATACATAAGGGAGAATCGAAAAGCTAAATAGTTTGTATTTTAGAGCCACTATTATGATAAGTGGCTTTTTTATTAGTGTAGTGACTGATCAGTGACTAATATAGCAGAAAGCAGTTAACAGGGATATTTGGCGCAATGAATTGTCCACAAAGGAGACTGAAATGAGGCGGTACATCGGCTTTTTTGTGCTTATTGCACTGGCTCTCTTTATGCTCGGCTGCAACCAAAGAGAAGTGACCGGAGACGAAAAAACAGCAAAAGAATTCGTAGAAGGCCAGGAGTATAGAGTGATTTCTCTTTTAGGACTGCTGGATCAGTATAGGTTCAGTAAAAGCATGCTTTATGGACCGGATACAACTCCTTATCAGCAAATTTGGTCTAAGCAGGGAGCTAAGCCCGAGCGTTATTTTGGCCGAAAAATCTCCGTATATGGATTCGTTGTCGCAAATCATCCCTTGGAAAAACAATATAATGCCAAAACAAGATTGTATATCATGCTTGCTGACGGAAAGGTGATTGGCGGTTATTCCTTCCCGGATATTGAGGGTCTGGTGGGCAGTGTCTATTCATCAGATGGCAAGACGCTTGAGGAAATGACAGCGAAATATTCAATAACTAAATATAGCCAATGGACAAAGAACCCTCCATCCAACGGATATGAGGGTTCTTTGTCCATTATATATAAATGAACTGAGGTCGCGCTGCCTGAATTGTGGAGTGAGGGGGCAGTACGGCACATTCAGGAATTTTTTTAGCTTGTGTGTGGAACCGGGATTAAAGAACGTTAAATTCAACCACAATATTACCACGTGTCGCGCGGGAATAAGGGCACACCTGGTGGGCTTCTTCGACCAGTTTGGAAGCAGTTTCATGGTCGACACCCTTCACTAGCACATCCATCTTCACGGCGATGCCGAAGCCTCCGTCTTCAACTTTGCCAAAAGAGACGGTAGTGTTAATTTCTGTGCCTTCGTGCTTGATCCGCTGTGTGCGTGCTACCAGATTAAGGGCGCTGTCGAAGCATGCGCCGTAGCCTGCGGCGAACAGCTGCTCAGGGTTGGTACCGTTTCCGCCTGCACCGCCCATTTCTTTTGGAGTACGAACATCAAGCCGGAGCTCAGGGGAAGAAGATTCTACGTAGCCTTCACGGCCGCCTACAGCTTTTACAGTGGTTTCATACATTTTTTGTTGGATTGTCATCATTTCAAATCAACTACCTCTCAAATATATTTTACACAACTTAAATTAACACAATAAAAATATGTTGTAAATATATTTTTTGAAATTTATATGCTTCTTTTTTTAATTTTGTGATAAAATAATGACGAAAGTAGGTGAATGACAGACATGGAAAGCAACACTGCAGATCAAGTTTTGAAATTAGAGAATCAGCTTTGTTTTACCATATATGCCTGCTCACGTGAGATCACGAAGCTGTACCAGCCTTATCTCGAGCAGTTGGGCGTTACTTATTCGCAATATCTGGTGCTTATCGTTCTATGGGAAAGAGGACAGTGTACGGTGAAGGAGCTGGGGGAGGCGCTGTATCTGGATTCGGGTACCTTGACTCCGCTATTGAAGAGACTTCAGACAGCAGGTCTTATTCATCGTGAACGGTCAGCCCAGGATGAACGCAAGGTGCTGATTACCTTGACGGATGCTGGCAGCCAATTAAGACATGAGGCGTTGAGCATCCCTAATTCAATCGGTGGTAAAATTTGCAAAGACACCGAGGAGTTCAGATCACTGCTGGAGCAGTTCAACCATCTGCTGAACAGAGTGCACCAATACAATAAGGACAACTGCAACAAGTAATCTCTGTGAGAGGTATCTGATTTGATCAGTCCCGGATGAACCGGGACTTTTTTGTGTTTGGGTAAGTTACTCGTCAGCTCCCGCCTTTTTTGCGGAGATCTGCAATAAATAATGTGACCACCATGATCAGGATGGCCCCTGAGTATAGAACGGTGTCCGTCGGATTTTTATGGTCCACAATAATGAGCCGTACGATGGCTGTAATACCGATATAGATAAAATAACGAAGCGGAAAATGAAAGCGGGCTTCAAAATATTTAATGATCAAGGCTATAAATTCGAAATACAGGAAAAAGTTAAGTATGCTTTCCAGCAGCTTGATCGTCGCGGCTCCGTCAGAGTTGAAAATAATCTGGTAAATGGTAAAGGTCTCTTTTACGAGAAAGATGGAGAGGATGAGAGCCAGCAGAGTTAAAAGGACATTGAGTACCCATTGCAGAAACAACGGCACATAGCTGAATTTGCTATCCATTTTCATAACAAGCACTCCTCCGATCAATTGAATAATACCTTTAATGTTAATATTGAATTTTTTCAACGAGAACATGTAAGCATCAGAAAAATTCCGTCCCGAACGAAAAAATTTCATGAAACAGGTAAAATACCAGGGAAGTTTGAATAAAATGAAACTGTAAGGGGTTATGATCTGTTTTACATATTTATCCAAATATTCGCTTTTAGGAATGATACTGATATAAAAATGCTTGCATTTCATCTGTCTATTTTTAAGGAAAGCGTTTTAAAAACATGTTACAATGATGTGGGTTTATATCAGATTTCCTTGTAAACCGCCTTGCTGCAGTCATGTTGATAGGAGGATTCGAGAATGAATATCCATGAATATCAAGGTAAAGAAGTTTTAAAACAGTATGGGGTAGTGGTTCCGAACGGCAAAGTCGCCTATACGGTGGAAGAAGCGGTAGAGGCCGCCAAATCCCTTGGAAGCGCTGTTACAGTAGTGAAGGCACAAATCCATGCCGGCGGACGCGGTAAAGCCGGCGGCGTGAAGGTGGCGAAAAGCCTTGATGAGGTGCAGACCTATGCTTCCGAAATTCTCGGAAAAGTACTGGTTACTCATCAGACAGGCCCGGAAGGGAAAGAGGTTAAGCGCCTCTTGATTGAAGAAGGCTGTGACATCCGTAAGGAATACTACGTAGGTGTTGTGGTTGACCGGGCTACCGGACGTGTCGTCATGATGGCATCCGAGGAAGGCGGTACGGAAATCGAAGAGGTGGCGGCAGCCACTCCGGAGAAAATTTTCAAGGAAGTCATCGATCCGGCCATCGGCTTGCAGACGTTCCAGGCCCGGAAGCTGGCTTACAGCATCAATATTCCGAATGAGCTGGTGAACAAGGCTGCCCAGTTTATGATGGGATTGTATGCGGCATTTGTCGACAAGGACTGCTCCATTGCCGAGATCAATCCGCTGGTGGTAACCGGCGACGGCAACGTTATGGCGCTGGACGCCAAGCTGAACTTTGACTCCAACGCGCTGTTCCGCCATAAGGACATTCAGGCGCTGCGCGATCTGGACGAGGAAGATGAGAAGGAAATTGAAGCTTCCAAATTCGATCTGAGCTACATCGCCCTTGACGGCAACATCGGCTGTATGGTCAACGGTGCAGGCCTCGCTATGGCGACGATGGACATTATCAAATATTACGGCGGCGATCCGGCCAACTTCCTTGATGTAGGGGGCGGTGCTACAACGGAGAAGGTTACGGAAGCGTTCAAAATTATTTTGTCCGATCCTAAGGTGGAAGGCATCTTCGTCAACATCTTCGGGGGCATTATGCAGTGTGATATCATTGCAAATGGTGTCGTGGAAGCGGCGAAGCAGGTTGGCCTGAACCAGCCGCTGGTTGTGCGTCTGGAAGGCACCAATGTGGAACTCGGCAAACAGATTTTGTCCGAATCCGGCCTGAATATCGTTTCTGCGGATTCGATGGCGGACGGGGCACAGAAGATTGTTTCGCTCGTGAAGTAAGCTATATACATTTTTGCATTCCGGATGAAAGAATAATAGATAGGGGATGTGAGCAGCGTGAGTATTTTGGTCGACAAAAATACAAAAGTCATTACGCAAGGGATTACAGGGAAAACGGCATTGTTTCATGCTAAGGGAGCCCTTGATTATGGAACACAGATGGTCGGCGGCACCTCGCCGGGCAAAGGCGGCACGGAAGTGGAGATTACGCTGGAGAACGGCAGCACAGTAAAGCTGCCTGTCTTCAACACGGTTGAAGAGGCCAAAGCGAAGACTGGAGCTACTGCCAGCGTTATTTATGTACCGCCGGCTTTCGCGGCGGATTCCATCATGGAAGCGGTAGACGCGGAGATGGAGCTTGTGATCTGTATCACCGAGGGAATTCCGGTAATGGATATGATCAAGGTAAAGCGGTTTATGGAAGGCAAGAAGACCGTCCTGATCGGACCCAACTGTCCTGGGGTTATCACACCTGGCGAGTGCAAAATCGGCATTATGCCCGGGTATATTCACATGCCTGGCCATGTGGGCGTCGTCTCCCGCAGCGGCACCCTTACTTATGAGGCTGTACATCAGCTGACTACACGCGGTATCGGCCAATCCTCTGCTGTAGGCATTGGTGGGGACCCGGTAAAAGGGTCTGAATTTATTGACATTTTGCGCCGCTTTAACGAAGATCCGCAGACACATGCTGTCATTATGATCGGTGAAATCGGCGGAACGGCGGAAGAAGAAGCGGCAGAATGGATCAAAGAAAATATGACCAAGCCTGTTGTCGGCTTTATCGGCGGCGTAACTGCTCCTCCGGGCAAACGGATGGGCCACGCGGGTGCGATTATTTCCGGCGGCAAGGGTACAGCGAAGGAAAAGATCGAGAAACTGGAATCATGCGGCATTAAAGTCGCTCCAACTCCTTCCGAAATGGGCTCAACTCTGGTCAGCGTATTGGAAGAGCGGGGTATTCTCAACCTCTGCACGACACATTAATAGACTTGAACAATCCGGTTTTTACTGGTATATAATGTAGTAAAGGTAAGCAACCTTTTTGTTTCCGCATGCGGGAATGAAAAGGTTGCTTTTTTGGCGTTTTCATTTTTTTGGAGAGGAAACGCTTGCAAAAAAATGATCTCTGTCACAAAATAGGGAGGGCACAGCCTTCCCTTTTAGGGAGGAAACGGAAAATGGATGAACGTCAGGTGTTAGTCGGGCTAACCATGCTGCAGGGGGTGGGCCGCAGAACGGTCAGCCGCATTTTTTCCAGCGGAATCAGGCTGTATGATCTGTTTGATTTCAGGGAGACGGAGTGGGCGGGGATCGGACTGTCGGCGGAGTTGGCACGGCAATCCTCAGCCCTGTTTACAAAGGATTGGGTCACACAGCAGTGGTTGAAGGTTCAGCAGGAGGGTATTGGTGTTATTACTTATCTGGATGATGATTATCCTGTATTAATGAAGGAAACTTCCGATCCGGCATGGGTTGTGTATTTCCTTGGCGACAGATCATTGCTGGATTCCGTATCGGTAGCTATGGTGGGTACTCGCGTGCCTACTGCCTACGGCCGGAAAATGGCGGAGATGCTGGCGGAGGAGCTGTGTGCGAACGGGTATACGATTGTCAGCGGGATGGCGAGAGGGATCGACAGCATCTGCCATGAAGCCGCGCTTCGCTGCGGCGGCAGCACACTTGCTGTGCTGGGCACGGCGATCGACGTTGCATATCCTCTGGAAAATACATCATTATATAAAGAGATTATCCGCAAGGGGCTCGTCGTCTCCGAGTATCCCCCTGGGACGAAATCGCATCCCGGCTTGTTTCCACAGCGCAATCGCATCATTGCCGGACTGACCCGGGGAACACTCGTTGTGGAAGCTGATATTCGCAGCGGTTCGCTGATTACAGCCGATGCTGCCCTGGAGGCGGGCAGGGATGTTTTCGCGGTGCCTGGGCCTGTTACATCGCCGAAAAGCCGGGGCACCTTGAATTTAATCAAGCAAGGAGCTAAGCTGGTTACTGAAGCTTCCGATATCATCGAGGAGTATGGCATGTGGACTGCTGCCGTTGTGGAGTCAGATCTGACATCTGCGTCTGATGCAGGGAATCCGGGCGGTCTTTTGCGGCAGATCTATTCTTCTGATGAAGAACGGATTATTGAACTTCTGGAGCAGGCGACCTTTACGGTGGATGAGCTGCTGACGGCGACCGGCTGGGATTTTGGACTTTTGCACTCAGTTCTGTTATCGTTAATCATAAAAAAAAGGGTCACTCAGCTTCCGGGTCTGAAATATGAGTTAATTTAATCAGCCATAACGATATTAACTATACATGGATAGGCACTGCTGAATAACGCCTAAATGAAAAAGCAAGACCAGTAATTGAGAGGAGGATGGTTTGTGGCGGATTCACTCGTCATTGTGGAATCGCCTTCCAAGGCGAAAACGATCGGCAAGTATTTAGGCAGCAAATATATCGTCAAAGCTTCAATGGGGCATGTCCGGGATTTGCCTAAAAGCCAGATCGGGGTTGAAGTGGAGAACGACTTCAATCCGAAATATATAACCATACGCGGTAAAGGCTCTATTTTGAAGGAATTAAAGGATGCCAGTAAAAAAGTGAAAAAAGTCTATCTGGCAGCTGACCCTGACCGCGAAGGAGAGGCCATTGCCTGGCATTTGGCGCATGCGCTGGAGCTGGATGACAAGGCAGACTGCCGTGTCGTATTTAATGAAATAACAAAGCAGGCGGTCAAGGATGCGTTTAAAACACCTCGCAAAATCAATATGGACCTGGTGAACGCCCAGCAGGCACGGCGGATTTTGGACCGTCTCGTCGGTTATAAAATCAGCCCGCTGCTGTGGAAAAAAGTGAAGAAGGGTCTGTCAGCCGGACGCGTGCAGTCCGTTGCGGTCAAGATCATCCTGGACCGGGAAAATGAAATCAGCGAGTTTGTACCGGAGGAGTACTGGACGATCACAGCCCGCTTGTCTGTGAACGACAGCAGCTTCGAGGCCAAATTCCACAGGCTGAACGGGGAGAAAAAGGAGCTTGCGAGCGAGGCGGATGTCAAAGAGGTATTGGCAGCCATCGGAAATGCTTCCTTCTCGGTCATTAGCGTGAAAGAGAAAGAGCGGCTCCGCAACCCGTCGCCGCCCTTTACAACCAGCTCGCTGCAGCAGGAGGCGGCACGCAAACTGAATTTCCGCGCCTCCAAAACAATGTCCGTCGCCCAGCAGCTGTATGAAGGCGTTGAGCTCGGCAAGGAAGGCACGGTCGGTCTCATTACCTACATGCGTACCGACTCGACACGTATCGCCGCTTCGGCGCAGGATGAGGCCAAAGAATACATTACGGGCAAATTCGGAGAGTCTTATGTTCCTGAGAGCCCTCGCCAATATTCGAAAAAAGCAGCCAATGCGCAGGACGCCCATGAAGCCATTCGCCCGACCTCCACGCTGCGTGACCCAGACTCGATGAAGCCGTATTTAAGCAGGGACCAACTGCGCTTATACAAGCTGATATGGGAAAGATTCATGGCAAGCCAAATGTCATCGGCCATTATGGATACTCTTTCTGTAGATATCGAGGCAGGCTCGACCGTATTTCGTGCAGCGGGCTCCAAAGTGCGGTTTCCCGGATTTATGAAGGTATACGTCGAAGGCAATGATGACGGGAACACCGAAGAGGAGAAGCTGCTGCCGCCGCTTGCGGAAGGGGATAAGCTGAAGACGGAAGAGATTGAGCCGAAGCAGCATTTTACGCAGCCTCCGCCCCGGTATACGGAAGCACGGCTCGTAAAGACGCTTGAAGAGCTTGGGATCGGACGTCCGAGCACATATGCCCCGACGCTTGAAACCATTCAAAAGCGGGGTTACGTGGCTATAGAAGAGAAGAAATTTATGCCTACCGAGCTCGGAGAACTGGTCATTGAGCAAATGGAGCAGTTTTTCCCCGAAATTCTGAACGTGGAATTCACCGCCAATATGGAGGAGGATCTGGACCATGTGGAGGAAGGGGAAGAGGACTGGGTCAAGGTGCTCAACGATTTCTATGAATCCTTTGAGAAGCGGCTGGAGGTAGCCGAGGAAGAAATGAAGGAGATTGAAATCGAGGACGAAGTGTCTGATGAGGTATGCGATAAATGCGGCAAGCCCATGGTATACAAGCTCGGGAGATTCGGGAAGTTTCTTGCTTGCTCAGGGTTCCCGGATTGCCGAAACACGAAGCCGATCGTAAAAGATATCGGTGTAACATGCCCGACCTGCAAGGAAGGCAGTGTTGTTGAACGGCGCAGCAAGAAGGGGCGCATTTTCTATGGGTGCACCCGTTATCCGGAATGTGACTTTGTGTCCTGGGATAAGCCTTCTGTCAAGCCTTGCCCGAATTGCGGCAGTCTGATGGTGGAGAAACGGAACAAACAGGGAACGAAGCTGCAATGCACGTCCTGCGATCACACGGAAATGGTTGAAGAGAACGACGATGCTGTAGAAGAGACGATATAATCAGCCCAGGAAAATGGAAGACAACAAAGCAGGGGGATATTGAAGTGGTGGATGTACAAAAGGTAACCGTCATAGGTGCAGGTTTGGCCGGAAGCGAAGCTGCCTGGCAAATCGCAAGCCGGGGCGTGCCTGTCCGATTATACGAAATGCGTCCGGTGGTCAAAACACCGGCGCATCATACAGATAAATTCGCCGAACTGGTCTGCAGCAATTCGCTGCGGGCCAACGGCCTGACCAATGCGGTCGGTGTGCTGAAGGAAGAGATGAGAATGCTGAACTCGCTCATTCTGGGAGCGGCTGACCGCAATGCTGTCCCTGCCGGAGGAGCCCTTGCAGTGGACCGTGACGGCTTTTCCGGGGAGGTTACGCGCACGCTTCACCATCACCCGCTGATTGAGGTCGTGAACGAGGAGCTCCAGGAAATCCCGCAGGAAGGGATCGTCGTTGTGGCGACAGGACCTTTGACTTCGCCAGCTCTTTCCGAGCAGATCAAAGCAATGATGGGGGAAGAGTATTTTTATTTCTACGACGCTGCTGCCCCGATTGTAGAGAAGGACTCCATTGATATGAGCAAGGTATACCTTGCCTCCCGTTATGATAAGGGAGAGGCGGCTTATCTCAACTGCCCGATGAATGAAGAGGAGTTTAACGCTTTTTATGATGCGCTGATCACGGCGGAAGTGGCGCAGGTGAAAGAGTTTGAGAAAGAGATTTATTTTGAGGGCTGCATGCCGATTGAAGTGATGATGAAGCGCGGGAAGCAAACGGCTCTGTTCGGGCCGATGAAGCCAGTCGGCCTCGTCAATCCGCATACAGGCACACTACCCCACGCGGTTGTACAGCTGCGCCAGGATAATGCGGCAGGAACACTTTACAATCTGGTAGGCTTCCAAACCCATCTCAAATGGGGGGAGCAGAAGCGTGTGTTTTCCATGATTCCGGGCCTTGAGAATGCCGAATTTGTGCGTTACGGGGTTATGCACCGCAATACCTTTATCAATTCCCCCAAGCAGTTGGATGCCACCTACGAGTTTAAGGGACGCAGCGGGCTGTTCTTTGCCGGCCAGATGACAGGCGTTGAGGGTTATGTGGAGTCCGCAGCCTCCGGCCTGCTGGCCGGAATCAATGCCGCCCGGGCGGCACAGGGACAAGAGCTGCTTGTTTTCCCAGCGGACACGACCCTTGGAAGCATGGCCCGTTATATTACGACAGCTGATTTCAAGCACTTCCAGCCGATGAACGCCAACTTCGGCCTATTTCCAAAGCTGGAAGCCCGCATCCGCAACAAGAAAGACAAAAACGAAGCTCTGGCCCAGCGTGCGCTGAACAGCATCAGAAGCTATATCCGGGACGCATACGTCGTGCCTGCTGGCCAGGAAGCGTAAAGACATACGTTTAAAAGAAGATAGACCACAGTTAGGGGAAGTTTTTCTTGCGATTATAGAATGGTTCAGCTTTGCTGACAATATATAAATTCTATAATCCTAAAATATACGGGGCTGCTGCATGAATTGTGCAGCGGCCTCAGCCATAAAGGAGGGCGCCATATGGACATGTCATTTCATGCGACTACGATTTGTGCGGTTCGCCATAACGGCAAGGGTGCGATTGCCGGAGACGGTCAAGTGACATTCGGCAACAACGTAGTGATGAAGCAGACAGCCAAAAAGGTAAGAAGATTATACCGGGGACAGGTGGTCGCCGGTTTCGCTGGTTCGGTCGCCGACGCCATCACCCTTTTTGAAAAATTCGAGGGCAAGCTGGAGGAGCACCACGGGAATTTGCAGAGAGCTGCCGTTGAACTGGCCAAGGACTGGCGGCAGGACCGCATTCTGCGCAAACTTGAAGCTCTTATGATTGTTATGGATAAAAGCGGAATGCTGCTTATTTCGGGCGGCGGAGAAATTATAGAGCCTGACGACGATGTGTTAGCTATTGGGTCAGGGGGCAATTTTGCGCTGGCCGCCGCCCGTGCTTTGAAGCGTCATGGAAGTGGCCTTGAAGCTGCGGATATGGCGCGGGAAGCGCTTCAGGTGGCTTCAGAAATTTGTGTGTACACGAACAGCAATATCATTGTGGAAGAGCTTTAATATAGATATTGGCTTTGAGTACTCAGGGGCTGGAGGAATGGATATGAATAATCAAGCTTTAACACCGAAACAGATTGTCGCTGAATTGGATAAATATATCGTTGGGCAAAAGCAGGCCAAAAAGTCGGTAGCCGTGGCGCTGCGCAACCGCTACCGCCGCAGCAAGTTGGCTGAGGATATCCGGGATGAGATTGTGCCCAAAAATATCCTGATGATCGGGCCGACAGGCGTCGGCAAGACAGAGATCGCCCGCAGGCTCGCCCGGCTGGTCGGAGCCCCTTTTGTCAAGGTGGAAGCCACGAAGTTTACAGAGGTCGGTTATGTGGGACGTGACGTGGAATCCATGGTGCGGGATCTGATCGAAACCTCCATACGCATGGTTAGAGCAGAACGTACCGAAAAGGTGAAGGATAGGGCGGAAGAGCTGGCCAATGATCGAATTGTGCAAATCCTTGTGCCAGGCAGCCGCAGCGGCAAGAGCCAGCGCAATCCTTTCGAAATGCTGTTTGGGGGTAATGCCGGCCAGTCCCAGGATGAGGAGCCGGAGCAGCAGGATGGAACGGTGCTGGAGAAACGGCGCAAGGTGAAGTTTGATTTGCTTTCCGGGAATCTGGAGAATGAAGTGATTGAAATCGAGGTTGAAGATACCGCTCCCAATATGTTTGATATGTTCGCCGGTCAAGGCAATGAGCAGATGGGCATGAACATGCAGGAGATGTTTGGCAGCCTGCTGCCGAAAAGAATGAAGAAGCGCAAGCTGACTATTAAGGAGGCGCGCAAGGTGCTGATTCAGGAAGAAGCAGCCAAGCTGATCGATATGGACGATGTCATTCAGGAGTCTGTTACCCGTGCCGAACAATCAGGAATTATATTTATTGACGAAATCGACAAAATCGCAACCCAAGGCAAAGGAAGCGGTCCGGATGTGTCACGTGAAGGGGTACAGCGTGATATTCTTCCGATTGTAGAAGGCTCGACGATCATGACGAAGTATGGCCCGGTAAAAACGGACTATATTCTGTTTATCGCCGCAGGCGCCTTTCATGTGGCCAAACCTTCGGATCTTATTCCTGAGCTGCAAGGTCGCTTCCCGATCCGGGTTGAACTGAGCAGTCTGACGCTGGAGGAGTTTGTCTCCATCCTGACGGAACCGCAGAATGCATTGACGAAGCAGTATGTGGATTTGCTGCGTACGGAGGATATTGAAATTGAATTCTCTGAAGCTGCGATCAGAGAAATTGCGAAAATTGCGGAAACTGTCAATAAAAACACCGAGAACATCGGTGCCCGCAGACTGCATACCATTCTGGAGAAGCTGCTTGAAGACCTTTCCTTTGAAGCGCCGGAATTGACGCTGGACCGAATGGTTATAACCCCGGAATATGTGAAGGAAAAGCTGGGGAATATTGCGGAGGACCGGGACTTAAGTCAGTATATCCTGTAAAGCAAATGGTTTTCATGCTTTGTTTGGGACCGACCAGCCGGATTTTGCGGGATAACGAAATTGCGTTGGTCAGCAAAAACGAGAGTAATGACCCGATTCTCTGGTAGGAAAAATGAGCTTGTAAAGGTGTTATGCGATAAAAAAAATCGATCACTTTCCCTAAAAAAGAACAAAATTTAACAAAATATCCTCTAAAAGCCCACTTTTTTCGAAAAGATAGGGCTTTTTTCTTATTGTAATTAGTCCCAAGTTCTACGAAACTTAGAATATACAAAAACATGGTAAATGTATCTACTTAAGTCCTAAAGAGACGTGTGTAAAAACGAAAAATATGGCATCTAAGAGAAACGGAAATATCGCAATTTGTTGAAAATGCTTTTTTTGTACATAAGAAGACATTTTCTGATATGGAAGGGAGAGAACAAAATGAAAATCAGCAACAGTTTTAGTATTAGTTCTTCAGCCCTAACTGCACAGCGTTTGCGGATGGATGTCATTTCGAGCAATATTGCGAATGCAGAAACCACCCGGGCGCAGGTAGTCAATGGGCAAGCGGTTCCGTATCGCAGAAAAATGGTGGTTCTTGAACCTAATCGACCCAGATTTTCCGATATGTTGAATGCGCAGATGAACGGAGGTACAACAGCATCGGGGGTCAAGGTTGCAGAGATTCAGGAAGACACGTCGCCGCTCAAGCCTGTCTACAACCCCGAGCATCCGGATGCGGATGCTAACGGTTATGTATATATGCCGAATGTGGATATTGCGAAGGAAATGGTGGATATGATCTCCGCGTCAAGGTCCTACGAGGCGAACGTCACGGCGCTGAACGCTTCAAAGGCCATGATCAGCAAAGCGTTAGAGATAGGAAAATGATCGCTAAGATCGCTTTATTAATGGAGGAGAGAAATAAATGATTCAAAACACAATGTTCAACATTCAGTCCCCATCGGTCCAGCAGACGGCATCCATGAACACTTCGAAGACAGAGGCGACTCCTGCGAAATCGCTGCGCCAGTTTGGCGACTACTTGGCGGATGCGCTGAATCAGGTGAACCAGCAGGAAATCAATTCACAGGAAATGTCCAATAAATTCCTGACAGGCCAGGTGGATGTTGACCAGGTAATGATTGCTTCTCAAGAGGCTTTGCTGTCATTGCAGTTCACTACCCAAATACGGAACAAAGCGATAGAAGCCTACCAAGAGATTATGCGTACGCAGCTTTAATCACAGAATTAGCAAAGTTTCGGATGGGGTGACACAGTGAACGAGAGAATAGCCCAGTATCGCGACAGGATTGTCGGATATTGGACCAATTTCAGCAAAAAACAAAAAATACTGCTCATTTCGACATTCGCATTTATCGTGCTTGCTGCCGCGGTACTGACCATGCAGTTCACAAAAACGGAATACGAGGTCGCTTTCCGGGACTTGAACAGCAATGATGCTGCGGCTGTTATTGAATATTTGAAATCGTCTGGCGTCCCTTATCAATTGAGTGCCAGCGGGACGGATATTTCCATTCCGAGCGCTTCTGCGGCGGAAGCCAAAGTTGCCGTCGGATCACAGGGGCTTATTCAGAATGGGTCGATTGGCCTGGGGGCTTTCGACCAGTCCTCAAATGCTATCGGCATGACCGAGAACGAATTCAATGTGAAGTACAACAACGCATTGAACGGGGAAGTACAGAAGCTGCTGGAACAGATGGAAGGTGTCAAGAGCGCTAAAGCCGTTATCAATCTCCCAAAGGAGAATATATTTGCGGGTCTGGAAGAGGAAGACAAAGCGTCGGCCTCCATTGTCATGCAGTTTGAGCCGGGGTTCCGGCCTTCTCAGGAAGCGATAGACGGTTACTTTAATTTGGTGAAAACGGCAGTTCCGAATCTGCCGGTTGAAAATATCACCATCACGAATAACGAATATGAGCTGATACCGACGGTGAAAGGCGGTCAGGGCGGCATTTCCAACGGTGTTCAGGAAAATATGGCATTGCAGAAAAAATTTGAAAGTGATGTCAGAACAAAAGTTGAACAATTTTTATCCCAATATGTAGGTGCTGACCGGATTCATGTGCTGGTAGCTTCCCAGCTTAATTTCGACAAGGTCACTTCAAAGGAGCAGCTGGTCACGCCGGTTGATCAGGACCGGATGAAAGGCATCGAAATCAGTACGCAGCAAACCTCGGAAACGACGTCAGGCTCAAGCGGCCAGACGGGAGGAGTTGCCGGTACGGGCCAGCAGGACGTTCCGGGTTATCCGGGCGGGTCTGCCGCGGGCACGAGCGAATCCGAGAAAACGTCCAGCACGATCAACTATGAAGTCAACAGAATCGCCAGAGACATTATCTCCAGCCCTTATACTGTAAAAGATTTAACCATTAACGTTGCAGTTGAAACAGGTTCGGGACAAACGGCTTTATCGCAGGCTCAAATTGCTGACATGGAAACGGTTCTTACGAATATTGTCGGCGCCTCATTGGCGAATTCTGGAACGCAATTCACACAGCAGCAGCTGGCGGCCAAAGTTAAAGTCATTAGTCAGACAGCATCGCCTGCACAACAGCCTGCGACATGGATGTCGCTTTCCAACCCATGGGTATGGGGGATCGGAGCTGCTGCGCTTGCACTGGTGGCCACCGCCATCATTCTGATTGTGCGGAACCGACGCAAACAGGCAGAGGAAGAGTATGAAGATGACCTGATCCTGCCTCCGCCGACGGAATTCCCATCAATCAGTCTGGAAAGTGTGACAAGTGAAGATCAAGTACGCAAACAGCTTGAAAGTCTGGCCAAGAAGAAGCCTGACGATTTCGTCAACCTGCTGCGTACATGGTTGGCTGACGAATAGAAGAGGTGAATGCATTGGCGAAGTCAAGCGGACATGGATTATCCGGAAGGCAGAAAGCGGCGATTCTGCTGATCACGCTTGGGCCGGAGGTATCCGCGCAAATATTCAAACACTTAAGAGATGATGAAATAGAACAGTTGACCTTGGAAATTGCCAATGTGAGGACGGTAGCAGCTTCCGAAAAGGACGCAATTATGACGGAGTTTCACCAGATTTGTTTGGCTCAGGAGTATATTTCGCAAGGCGGCATCAACTATGCCCGCGAGATTCTGGAGAAGGCGCTCGGTTCGCAAAAAGCAGTTGAAGTGATCAACAGGCTGACAGCGACGCTGCAAGTCAGACCGTTCGATTTTGCCAGAAAGGCCGATCCGAATCAGATTCTGAACTTTATCCAGAATGAAAACCCACAGACCATTGCTCTGGTGCTCTCTTATCTGCAGTTTGAGCAGGCTGCTGCCATCCTCTCTTCTCTCCCGCAGGAGAAACAGGCGGATGTGGCAAGAAGAGTGGCGGTGATGGACAGCACTTCGCCGGAGGTTATTGCCCAGGTTGAAAGAGTGCTGGAACAAAAGCTTTCTTCTACAGTAACCCAGGATTACACGAATGCTGGCGGCATCGAGTCCATCGTGCAAATTCTGAACGGGGTGGACCGCGGGACCGAGAGAACCATTCTGGACTCCCTGGAAATACAGGATCCCGAACTTGCCGAAGAAATCAAAAAGCGGATGTTCGTATTCGAGGATATCGTCAATGTGGACAACCGTTCCATTCAGCGTATTGTGCGCGATGTGGACAATGCCGATCTGCAGCTTGCGCTCAAAGTATCAAGCGAAGAAGTACGTGACGCCATTTTCCGCAATATGTCGAAACGAATGGCGGAAACCTTCAAGGAAGAAATGGAATTTATGGGCCCTGTCCGGCTGCGTGATGTGGAAGAGGCTCAGACACGTATCGTGGCCATAATCCGGAGACTTGAAGAAGCCGGAGAAATTATAATTGCCCGCGGCGGAGGAGATGACATCATTGTCTAATGTGATCAAGTCATTCCAGTATATCCCTGTCGAAACATTGAAGAAGCTTGAGCTAGCGCAGGTTTATCAGTCAACGGAAGCTGCTCATGAGGAGGAAGAAACAGCCTATGTGGAGCACCTTGAACCGCAAATCGACCGGGAAACCGAAAAGCTGAGAGAAGAGATCCTTTCGGATGCCAAGGAATTTGCCGAAAAGCAGGTCAGAGATGCAGCGGAGGAAGCGGAGCGCCTTCTTCAGGAGGCCCAGGAACAAATCAATGCCTGGTGGCAGGAAAAACGCGAGCAGGATGAACATCTGACGGAGGCTGTTAAGGCAGAAGGCTTTCAGCAGGGGTATGAGGAAGGGCAGCGGCTTGCTGAAGCGGAATGGCAGGCCAGATCGGATAAGATGATGGAAGAAGCACAAGAGGTGCTCCTTCATGCCTATGGGGTGAAAGAGCAGCTCATTCTGGAAGCAGAACCTTTTCTGGTGGAGATCAGCTGCGGAATTGCGGAAAAGGTCATTGACAGGCAGCTCAGCATCGAGCCGGATTACATGCTCGAGCTTATCCGCAAAAATCTGGCTCGTAAACGGGAGCAAGGGACGATTACCCTATGTGTTGCGCCCGCTCACTTCGCTTTCGTGAACGCCGCGCGCGAGGAGCTCTCCTTGGTGGTGGATTCGCAGGCCGAGCTGCAAATTATCCCCGATGGAACGGTAAAAGACAGGGGAGTGGTCATTCGTTCTGCATTCGGAAGCGTGGACGCCCGCATTGATACACAGCTTGCAGAAATCAAGAAGGAATTGCTGCGGGTAGCATTAGATAACGAGGAGCAAAGGCATGAAGGGGTTTGATTCCAGTCGTTATCTGGACCATTTGAGAAGTTTGGACCCAGTCAGGGTAAATGGGAAAGTCACTCAGGTCATAGGTCTGATGGTGGAGTCGGAAGGTCCTGACGCAAGCATCGGTGATGTCTGCTACATTTACCCGGGAAAAAGCGCTCAGCCGCTGCAGGCCGAGGTTGTCGGCTTCAGGGATAATAAAGTGCTGCTGATGCCGCTTGGCGAGCTGCACTCCATCGGTCCCGGCTGTGATGTCGTAGGGACGGGAAAACCTTTGAATATTCAGGTGGGTTCTGAGCTGCTGGGCAAGGTTCTGGACGGTCTGGGCCAGCCCTTGGACGGGTCCCTGATTCCTTCGCGCATGGCCAGATATTCAACATTCAACACCCCTCCGAATCCGTTGAACCGGCCGCGAGTTCAGGAGCCGATCAGCATCGGTGTTAGAGCGATTGATGGTCTGCTGACAGTGGGTAAGGGACAGCGTGTAGGTATTTTTGCAGGGTCCGGGGTTGGAAAGAGCACGCTGATGGGTATGATCGCGCGCAATACAGCTGCTGATGTCAATGTCATTGCGCTTGTCGGCGAACGGGGGCGTGAGGTGCTGGATTTCATTGAACGGGACCTCGGTCCTGAAGGTCTGGAAAGGTCTGTCGTCATTGTGGCCACTTCCGATCAGCCTGCGCTGATTCGCATCAAGGCGGCGCTGATCGCCACTACGGTCGCGGAATATTTCAGGGATCGGGGACTGAATGTGATGCTGATGATGGACTCCGTTACCCGTTATGCAATGGCGCAGCGTGAAGTCGGGTTGGCTGTAGGCGAACCGCCTGCGATGCGGGGCTATACACCGTCCGTATTCGCAAGCCTGCCCAAGCTTCTGGAGAGAGCGGGGACCGGCCCCGCGGGCTCCATTACCGCTTTTTACACCGTGCTGGTGGACGGGGACGATATGAATGAACCGATCGCGGACGCGGTGCGCGGTATTTTGGACGGTCATATTGTACTGAACCGCTCCATTGCCAACAAGGGCCATTTTCCCGCCATCGATGTGCTGGCCAGCATCAGCCGGGTCATGAAAGATATTGCGCCCAGGGAGCAAATTGAAGCATCCGAAAATGTTAAAAGACTGATGGCCGTGTACAAAGATTCGGAGGATTTGATCAACATCGGTGCCTACCAGCGCGGTACGAACGCCGAAATTGATGAATCGATCGACCGGATCAAGGATGTGTGGGATTTCACCCGGCAAAGGACAGATGAAAAAGTTGAATTGCAGGAAGTGCAGGAACGATTGATTTCCGAGTTTATGAGGAGTTGACCCTGAAAGATGAAGTTCCAGTATTCATTTCAGAAAGTCGTTGATTTAAAGTCAAATGAAAAGTCGCAGGCTGAATGGATGCTGTCAAGTGCATTAGGCAAGCTGCAATCCGAAGAACAAACGCTTCAGCAGCTCATCTCCGAAAAGGAGCGGGTATCACAAGCCATCCAGAGCGCAGCGGAAGCCTGTGTCCCGCTTTCCTCCATCCAGCAATTACAGGTTTATATCGGGCATCTGGAGCAATGCATTGAACGAAAAAACAAAGATGTCGAGCATGCACAGATGAATGTGCAAAGCAAACAGAGCATTTTGACCGATAAAATGATGGATGAGCAAGTTTGGCTTAAGGCAAGGGAGAAGGCAAAGGCAAGGTTTCAAAAGGAACTGCTGCTCCATGAACAGAACGAGCTGGATGAGCTGGCTTCCGTTCGCTATGCAATGAGAGCCCGCTAGAACGCTCTGGGATGATGGTTCTGCTTGAGGAGGAAGAAAATGCCACAAAATGAAATGGAGCTCGAAAAGGAATCGCCAAGCGGGGTTGAACGATTGTTATTCTTTCTGATTCCGATCGTTTTTACCATTGTGCTTGTCGTCGTTCTGCTTACATTGTTTAATACAGACTTTAAGAATGGTCTGCTAAAGACAGCCGATAAAATTCCGCTGGTAAAGAATTGGGTTCCCGCTCCCGATCTGACGCCTGAAGAGCAAAAGGCTGCGGACAAGAAAGCTCAAGCCGAAAGCTCCGGGGCCACAATTGAAAAGCTGAAAAGTGAATTGTCCCGCCAGGAGGCGGAATTGAAGCAAACCGCCGCAGCGAAAGCCGAGCAGGACAAGAAGGTTCAGGAGCTTGAGGCACAGCTTCAGAATACAAAAGCTGAGCAGGAAGCGGCAGCCGCCGCTGCGGCCGCTGCGAATTCCGGTACGGATCAGGATCCGTATTTGAAACAGATCAAGAACCTGTCCTCGATGTATGAGACGATGAGCCCGAGCAAGGCTGCTCCCATTTTGTCGAATCTGACCAATCCGGAGATCGTGCAGCTGCTTACATATATGGCACCGGAGAACCAGTCGAAAATTCTCGCCAAAATGGACCCGCAGAAGGCTGCTGAAATCACGATGGACTTGAAGAATGCAACCAATTCCAGCGATCTGAAGGTAGCTGCGCTTCAGGCCCGGCTGCAAAAGGATGAGCAGTCCGCGCCGGCAGCTGCAGGGGCCATCGATGACAAAGCGCTCGGCAGCACCTTTGCATCCATGAATCCGGCAGAAGGGGCCAAGCTCATATTGGAGACTTACAAGATCAGTCCGGAAAAAGCGTTAAATATTTTGCGTACGGTGGATGACGCTACCCGTTCCAGCCTGCTGGGAGAGATGTCGAAGAGCAATTCGGCACAGACGGCCAAAATTTTGAACAAGCTGCTGGCCAGCAATTGATGTCTTACGCGTTCATTGAGGTCTGGAAAGGGGGTGAAAACAAATGTCTACGATACCAATTAGTTCGAGTGCTCCTCCTGCGGCTCAGACTGGGGCAACAGCAGGCTCATCATCAGCTTCTTCGGCTCAAGGGAACCCGGGATTTAACCAGGCCCTTGTGCAGGTCATGGGAGCAGAGCAAAATGCAGCTGTGGCGCCAGATCTTGCGATTTCGCCCCTTCAGATGCTGGCAGGTAACGGCGGAGGGCTTGAAGAAGGAGCAGGAAAAGAACTGCTTGACATTCTGCCTGACCTGATCCAAGACCCTGATCAACTGGATGATCTGTTGGAAAGCAATCCGGAGCTCTTATCTGCTCTTCAGGCATGGTTGGCCGAGGTGCAGCAATTTCTGAACGGAACCAAGGGTAGTTCAGATGGGAGCTCTGACATCGGCACCACGGCTGGTCTGGCCGAGAACCCGGCAACCATTCGTTTTGCCCTGCAGGACAGCTTGGCTCAGCTATTGGATGCTTCAGCTGCGGATAAGGATAAAGCACAGGTAACGAAGCTTTTGCAGTCCTTGCAGTCGGTTATTGATCCAACGCAAACGTCCAAGAATGGAGCAGCACAATCGCTGGCAGCAGATGCATCCGATTCTGTACCTTTGTTCCAACAGAAGATTCAGCAAGCCGGGCAGCAGACGGGACAAAGCGGCGACGGAGGCAATGGCAATGCCCAAGCCGGGCAGGCGAATGACGCAGCAGTTTCAGGACCGGCCGATACGGCTTCCGATAATTTCCCGGTAAACACCGTAACTACTGCCGGACAATTGACACTGCAAAATAACGGTACAGCGCCAGCATTACATGAGAGACCTGTGGTGCATATGAGGCACTTTGCCAAGGAAATGACGGAATTCGTCGTGCAAAAGCTGGATATTATCAAGCAAAACGGAATGTCCGAAGCGACCATCATGCTGCGTCCGGAGCATTTGGGCCAGCTTGAAGTCAAACTGAGCATGTCGAACGGTCAGCTTGTCGCCCAGTTTATGACAGAGCATGGCGGGGCAAAGGATCTGCTTGAACAGCAGATGTCTCATCTGCGTGCCAGCTTACATAACCAGGGCATCCAGGTAAACAAGGTCGAAGTTACCCACAATGAGTCCTTGTCCTCCCATTTATATCAGCAGGGCCAGGGATCCGGAGCCAATCAGCAGCAGCAGGAGCGTCGTTCCAGAACACGCGGTAAAGAAGATAACGAGGATGCCTTGAAAGCGGCGGAAATGGCGGAAGAGCTTCGTACCTGGACGAAGGAACAGCGTCTGGACGGTATAGGCCAAAGCTCGTTTACCGCACAGGCATAAAAATGGGGGTGAACAACGAATGGCAGCGGACAGCATAGCATCAACTCCGAATGTTTGGCCGAACTACGCCGAGCAAAACGTGAATAGGGCTGCAAGCAAAACAAAAAGCGACAGTACCGGCACAAGCTCGCTTGGCAAAGACGAATTTCTGAAGCTGCTGATTACCCAGCTGCAAAACCAGGACCCGATGCAGCCGATGGAGGATAAGGAGTTTATTGCACAGATGGCGCAATTCACATCCGTGGAACAGCTGACGAATATTTCCTCCCAGCTGACGGCGATGAGTGAGTCGCTCAGTGCATCTTCCGCCATGATCGGCAAGGAAATTACCTGGATCAGTGAAGGCAAGACGGATCCCATCACTGGCGAAAAGCCGGAAGGCACTGTACAAAGCGGAATTGTTGATTCCATTGTAATACGGGATGGAAAACAGTATGCGACTGTAGGGAAAGAGGAAATTGCCCTGACGGATATTACCTCTATTAAAAACCCTGCAGGAGAAGAACCGGAAGAATCAACACCGGAGGAGCCGACAGGTGAACCCGAAGCGGAAAGCAGTGTAACGCCATGAACGAATCCATGATCGTTGGGCGTTTATTCCCTGCCAAAGTGCCGCCGGGTGCAGTCCCAAAAAATAGCAGCGCTCCTGTGCTCAACGAGGGCAAATCGTTCAAGCAGATGCTGCAGGAGCAAGTACTGACGCTAAGCAACCATGCAGCCAAACGTCTTGAACAGCGAGGCATTGAGCTGGGCTCCGAGCAAATGGCCAAGATTAATTCCGCTGTGGATAAAGCGGCCGCCAAAGGGGCCAAGGAATCGTTGATCCTGATGCAGGATATGGCTCTGATCGTCAACATCAAAAATCGTACTGTAGTCACTGCCATGGACAAGCAATCCATGAAGGATAATGTGTTCACCCAAATCGACAGCGCCGTCATTATTTAACCGGCTGGCCCGACAGGAAGCCGGAAGCCCAACCGCGGATCGACGGAAGCGGTTGTCAGTCAACACCACCTATTTAGGAGGAATTCATACTCATGTTAAGATCCTTATACTCTGGTGTCTCCGGCATGAAAGGTTTTCAGACCAAACTGGATGTCATCGGCAACAACATCGCCAACGTGAATACAACAGGTTTTAAATCAAGCCGGGTTATGTTTAAGGATATGTTAAGCCAGACATCTGCTGGAGCGAGTGCCCCTACTGACGAAGGCACGGGCGGAATCAATCCCAAACAGGTTGGTCTCGGTGTACAGGTAAGCTCTATCGACACGCTGCATTTGCCCGGCAGTGCGCAGACGACCAACAACCCGACCGACCTGCGTATTAACGGCGACGGATTTTTTCTCATTAAAATGACAACAGAACAGGACCAACCATACCTGACGCGTGCAGGTGATTTCCATATCGACGCTAACCGCAACCTGGTTACTTCGGATGGCATGTATGTGTGTGATGACGGGGGAGGAGCACCGATCACTCTTGGGGATACTACGGTAGCTTTCTCGATCTCGCAGGATGGCTCAATTGTAGAAACGCTGGATGACGGAACAATTGAGACAAACGCAAGAATAGGCGTGGCGACCGTTCCCAATACAGAAGGTCTTGAGAAAATTGGCGGAAGCCTGTACCGGCTTACTGTTAACGCTATTGAAGGTGGAGTAATCGAGGATTATTATGGCGGCAATGACGCCGAGGGCGGAACAGGTGCCATTATCTCCGGTCAGCTTGAAATGTCCAACGTTGAGCTTACAAATGAATTCACCGAAATGATTGTGGCCCAGCGCGGATTCCAAGCGAACTCCCGGATCATCACAACCGGTGACAGCATTCTTGAAGAAGTTGTAAATCTGAAACGTTAATTTTTTTGAATAACGGGGGAGCCAAGCTCCCCTGTCAATCAGGAGGTAGAAGCAGCGATGATTCCTGTAACGCGGCTTAACGGTTCACCGATGTGGCTGAATGCATTGTTGATAGAAACCGTGGAAGAAACGCCTGATACATATGTCACTCTGGTGACAGGGAAAAGGCTGATTGTGCTGGAGAAAGCGGCTGATGTCGTAGCCTTGATCAAGGATTACAGCCGTGAAATCGGCATGCATGCAGCCACCATAAAAGTGCAACAAACGGAGGAAGAGAAATGAAAAGAATGCTGCCATGGATGCTTACGACATTGCTGGGGATTACATTGATCGCATTAGTCGTTGTTTTATTCCTGCCACAGCTGACAGGCGGGGAATCATCGAAAGCTGCTGCTGAAGAGCGCCCCGCTCCGAAGCTCTCTGCTGATGAAATTGTTGAAGTGACTTCTGAAATTACAGAAATCCGCACCAATCTGGCGGATTCGGATTATGTCGTTAAAGTCAATTTTGCTTTCCAATTAAATAACAGCAAGGCCAAGGAATCATTTGAAAAAATCAAGGAAATCAGCATTAAACCGATTGTGATCCAAACCTTTGCAGACACCAAACCGGAGCAGCTCAAGACGGCCAAGGGGCGTGAGGAGTTCACGGACAGGCTGACGGCCCTGATCAATAAGACTCTCCCTGAAGGCCGACTGACCAGCATCAAATTCACTGATTTTATGTTGGCTCCATTACTTTAATTTTGCGGCCGGTGAACATGCAAGGGGGTGAAAATATTGGTGGATGTACTTTCACAGGGTGAAATTGACGCCTTGTTAGCTGCTCTCTCTTCAGGGGAGATGGATGCGGAGGAATTGAAGAAGGAAGAAACGGAGAAAAAAATCCGTTCCTATGATTTCAAACGGGCTGTCCGTTTTTCCAAGGATCATATCCGCAGCTTGACACGAATTCATGAAAATTTTGCGCGTTTTCTGACAACCTACTTTTCTGCACAGCTTAGAACATTTGTTCAAATCAGTGTCGTTCAGGTTGAACAGCTTCCTTATGACGAATTTATACGTTCCATTCCGAAAATGACGATACTGAACATCTTTGAAGCAGAGCCCCTGGAAGGCCGCATGGTGCTCGAGGTGCACCCGAACGTCGCCTTTGCGATGCTGGACCGCCTGCTGGGAGGCGTCGGGACGACTCCTTCCAAAATCAGTACGTTGACCGAGATTGAGACGACGATTATGGAGCGGATTTTCAGCAGGGCATTTCAAAGCTTGCAGGAAGCATGGAAAACGGTGCTTGATATAACACCAAGGCTTGAAGCAATGGAGACCAATCCCCAGTTTATGCAGATTGTGTCCCCTAACGAGACGATTGCCCTCATTTCGCTCAGCACTAAAATTGGCGATACCAGCGGCATGATCAACCTGTGTATTCCGCATGTTGTTGTGGAGCCTATCATGTCCAGGTTGTCCACGCATCAGTGGTTTACCTCGGAGAAAAAGTCCAGGGCGCCGGAGGAAGTGGATGCGCTCAAACAGCGGGTGAGCAAGGCAAAGCTGCCGATTGTAGCCGAATTGGGCGAGTCAAGTATATCTGTTTCCGAATTTTTGGGCCTTTCTGTCGGCGATGTGATTTCTCTGAATACATCTGTGAAAGATGGTCTGGCTATTAAGGTGGGAGACAAATTAAAATTTAAAGGAAGCCCTGGCGTGCTGAAGGAACGGGTTGCCGTCCAGATTGACGAAATCGTCAGCGAAGGAGTTGAAGAAATTGACGAGTAAGGATTATTTATCTCAGGAGGAAATTGACGCTCTCCTGAAACAGACCGAAATGGGGGCAGGGACATCCTCAGCCTCGGATCAAACGATTGACGATCTTCTCACTCCTTTGGAGCAGGACGCTCTTGGAGAAATCGGCAACATCACGTTCGGCAGTGCCGCTACGGCACTTTCAACACTGCTTGGCGTTAAGGTGGACATTACCACACCAAAAGTGTCCATTATTACACGTTCTGAATTTGAATCGACATTTCCCAAGCCGCATGTGGCTGTACATGTCAATTATGTTGACGGCTTCGAAGGCATCAACTCGCTGGTTATCAAAAAGCGCGACGCGCAGGTCATTGCTGACCTGATGCTGGGCGGGGAAGGAAATCCGGCGGATGAAGAGCTGAATGAAATTCATATCAGCGCCGTTCAGGAAGCCATGAATCAGATGATGGGCTCCTCGGCCACCTCCATGTCGACCATATTTAACCGGTTTGTCAACATATCGCCGCCGGGCATCGACATTCTCGATCCTACCCATGGAGATGGGGTGTCAAGCTTGCCGGTAGATGCAGTTCTCGTGACGGTATCCTTTCGGCTATTGATCGGTGATCTGATAGACTCCACCATCATGCAGCTGCTGCCTGTGCCTTTTGCCAAGGAGATGGTTCATACGCTGATCAGCGGCGGTGACGAGCCTGCTCCCGCACCAGCGTCTGCATCAACACCGCAGCAGAGCGTGACGCCAGAGCCTCCTGCACCGTCGGTTCAACCGCAGCCGCAGCAGCCTCCACAAGCTGCTCCGCAGTATGCTCAGCAGCCGATGGCGCCGCAGGATATGGGCTATATGCAGCCTCCGATGCAAGGGGGAATGCCGGCACAGCAAATGCCATACGGAGCACCTCAGCATTACGGTTCTGCTCCAGGGCGGAATGTAAATGTGCAGCCCATTCAATTCGCGAATTTGCAGTCCGGCGGCTACGCTCAGGTGGATGAAAACAATCTGGGTCTGTTGATGGACATCCCGCTGAAGGTGACTGTAGAGCTGGGAAGAACCCAGAAGCAGATCAGGGATATTCTGGAGATGTCTCAGGGCTCGATTATCGAGCTGGACAAGCTTGCCGGCGAGCCTGTAGATATACTGGTGAACAATAAGCTGATCGCAAAAGGCGAAGTCGTCGTTATCGATGAAAACTTCGGTGTGCGCGTAACGGATATTGTGAGCCAATGGGACCGGATTCAAAAAATACAATAAGCATATTTTAGGGAGGATTTATTTTACATGGCTAACCGAATTTTGATCGTTGACGACGCAGCATTTATGAGAATGATGATCCGTGACATCCTGACGAAAAATGGTTACGAGGTTGTTGGGGAAGCTCAGGATGGCGCGCAGGCTATCGAGAAATTCAAGGAGCTTCGTCCGGACCTGATTACGATGGATATCACCATGCCGGAAATGGACGGCATTGCCGCCTTGAAGGAAATCAAGAAAATTGACGCCAACGCCAAGGTCATTATGTGCTCCGCGATGGGCCAGCAGGCTATGGTTATCGATGCCATTCAAGCAGGGGCCAAGGACTTCATTGTGAAGCCGTTCCAGTCTGACCGCGTCATTGAAGCGATCAGCAAGACTTTGGGAGCTTAAGATTACAGCGATGAATGCAGGACAGGAGGGTACGGTAATGAATGGCGGCGGAGGAATTGAAGGCTTCAGTGCTTGGAACGCGGTAACGGTTTTCATTGCGCTTGCCTTCATTATTGTATTGATTCTCTACCTGATTCGCTTTCTGGGCAAAAAGAATCAGAGCTGGTTCGGCAGCAGGTCCATCCGGGTTCTGGGAGGCGTGGGCCTTGCTCCGAACAAATCTCTGCAGCTGGTTGAGATCGGCAGCAGCATTTATCTGGTTGGTGTAGGGGAAGAAATTCGTCTGATCGACAAAGTATCTGATCCGGAGGAAGTGGAGCGAATTGTGGCCGCCCTTGAGCAAGAGTCGACTCTGCAGCGCGGTCCACTTGCCCCGCTCATCGCCAAGCTGGGTGACAAGCTGCGCAAGAAGAGCCATGAGCCCCCGGAAGAGTTGGGTGACGACATCACATTTCATGAGCTGTTCGAGTCCAAGCTTCGGCAGATGCCGAGCCGTAAGGACAAGCTGGACAAGCTGCGGAATGAGGACAATAATACAGAACGGTCGGGAGATGCATGAGAAAAAAGATTATACTAGCCAGCTTGCTGTTTGTCTTGTTCAGCTTCCTGTCCGTGACAGCGGCCTCCGCCACTGCGCCGATACCGGACATCAACATTGACATCGGCAGCCAAGACAGCGGACAGCCCGGTACAACGTCGCTGTCCATTATTTTGCTTATTACCGTGATCAGCGTTGCTCCTGCACTGCTCATGCTGATGACGAGCTTTACCCGTATCGTGATTGTACTCGGGTTTGTAAGAACTTCGCTGGGTACTCAGCAAATGCCGCCAAATCAGGTGCTGGTGGGGCTTGCGCTGTTCCTGACCTTGTTTATCATGGCTCCCACATTTGCAGCGATGAACGAGACGGCACTTCAGCCTTATCTGAAGGGAGAGCTCTCCCAGTCCGAAGCGCTGGAAAAGGCGCAGGAGCCGATTAAAACCTTTATGTTCAAACACACACGAGAAAAAGATCTGCTTCTGTTTATGAAATATACGAAAATGGAAAAGCCGAGCAATTATCAGGAAATTCCTTTGACCGTTATGGTTCCGGCTTATGCGATCAGTGAATTGAAGACCGCTTTTCAGATGGGTTTTATGTTATTCATCCCTTTTCTCATTATTGACATCGTCGTATCAAGCACCCTGATGGCCATGGGGATGATGATGCTGCCACCGGTTATGATTTCGCTTCCCTTCAAAATACTGCTGTTTGTCCTTGTGGACGGCTGGTATCTGGTTGTGAAATCACTGCTGCTCAGCTTCAATACATGACAGTTTATGGATTGTGATTTACTCCGGGGAGGACGGCCATGACATCAGAATTTATTATCTCGCTGGCAGGTCAAGCCGTTTATACGGTGCTTGTCGTGAGTGCGCCCATGCTTATTCTGGGACTGGTTGTGGGGCTGATTATCAGCATATTTCAGGCAACAACCCAAATACAGGAACAGACTTTGGCCTTCGTACCTAAAATCGTGGCGGTTCTGCTTGCTCTGCTGCTGTTTGGTCCTTGGATCCTGCAAACCATGGTCGATTTTACCTACAACATCCTGGATAATTTGTATCGATATATAGGATAGGTCGGACGGAATGGAGATTATACTGCAGAGTTTTCCTGTTTTTTTGCTGATCTTTTGTCGAATTACATCGTTTTTTGTGGTTGTACCGGTCTTTTCCACCCGCGGGGTTCCCGTGCAGTTCAGGGTCGGCATAGCAGCGGTACTGTCCATATTGGTGTACTTAACTTTCGGAATCAAGGAGCAAGTGCCGGCTGATTTAAGCTACGCGCTCCTCGTTATACGTGAGATTATGATTGGCCTGCTGCTCGGTTTCGTCGCTTATCTGATGTTTATGGCGATTCAGACGGCCGGTTCATTTATAGACATACAAATCGGACTTGGTATCGCCAGCGTTTTTGATCCGATGACAGGCGCTTCCGTACCGATTACGGGCAATTTCAAATATACCATCGCACTTCTGTTCTTTCTCAGCATGAACGGCCATCATTACCTGCTGGATGCCATTATGTACAGCTATAACTGGGTTCCTTTGGATAATGATTTCTTTCTCAGATTGTATGGGGGGAGCATTTCAGATTTTTTAATTAAAACATTCAGCCAATCTTTTTTGCTGGCGTTCCAAATGGCTGCTCCTATTGTGGTGGCCACCTTTCTGACAGACGTCGGACTTGGTTTTCTGGCCAAAACTGCGCCGCAGTTCAACATTTTTGTGATCGGGGTACCGGTCAAGCTGATTGTCGGTCTGATTTTGCTGTTTTTGTTAATGCCGGCTCTCGCTGTTTCCTTTGAGCGTTTGTTTAATGTGATGTTTGAGGCGATGCGCACGCTGCTGGACGTTGTGGGCAGCCGCCCGAATGGCTGATTTGGAGGTGCCTGTGAGTGCTGAAATATTCCCTTGATCTGCAGCTTTTTGCCGGGGAAAAGACAGAAAAAGCTACACCCAAGAAGAAGCAGGAAGCCCGGCAAAAAGGCCAGGTGGCCAAAAGCCAGGAAATATCGACTTCCGCGGTGCTGCTGATTTCTGTGCTGAGCCTGATGATGTTTGGCACCTATTTTAAAGACAGTACGGTCCGGTTGTTTACGGATATTTTTACGAACAGGCTAACGATGGAGGTCACGCCGGAAAATGTGATCACGATGTTTGGCCAGTATGGGATTCAGATTCTGTTAATATTGGCCCCCATCTTTGTGTCCGCTTTTTTGATTGCCATTCTAGCAAACTATTTGCAGGTTGGTTTTCTGCTGACAGGTGAAGGTCTGGCTCCCAAATTCAGCAAGCTTAACCCGATCAAAGGCTTGAAAAATATATTTTCATTGCGTTCGGCCGTGGAGTTTCTGAAATCAATTTTGAAAATGACCATTATCGGCCTTCTTGTGTACAGTGTCATCTGGGGTACGAGAGGCGATATGTCCAAAATGTCCGAGCTGACAGGTGACCAGATCCTATCCTATGCCGCCGGCCTCACCATGGAACTTGGCATCAAAATTGGTGTCTGCCTGTTTGTGCTTGCTGTTTTGGATTATATGTATCAGAGATATGAGCACGAAAAAAGCTTGCGGATGTCCAAGCAGGACATCAAGGATGAGTATAAAAAAATGGAAGGCGATCCGCTGATTAAAGGGAAGATTCGCGAACGCCAGCGGCGTATGGCGATGCAGCGCATGATGCAGGAGATTCCCAAAGCGGACGTTATCGTCACCAACCCTACGCATTATGCGGTAGCTCTCAAGTATGACGGCTCCGAGATGGAGGCCCCGCAAATTATTGCGAAAGGTCAGGATTATCTGGCGCTGCGCATCAAGGAGATTGCCAGGGAGCATGGCGTAGTAACGATGGAAAATAAGCCGCTGGCACGCGCGCTCTATGCAAGGACGGAAATCGGGGATACGATCCCCGGCGACCTGTTCCAGGCGGTCGCTGAAGTGCTGGCGTATGTATATAAATTAAAAGGCAAGACGAAATAGCGGGATCGGAGGGCAAGAGACCATTGAAAACAAAAGATATAGCTGTCCTTGGAGGCGTTATCGGCATCGTGCTGATGATGATACTTCCGATTCCTGCATGGCTGCTTGACATACTGCTTGTTATTAATATTGCGCTCGCGCTTATGATACTGCTGGTGGCCATGAATACGAAGGAAGCGCTGGAATTTTCCATTTTCCCGGCCTTGCTGTTGATTACGACGCTGTTCCGCCTGGCGCTGAACGTGTCCACGACCAAGCTTATTTTGGGGACCGGGCATGCAGGGGAAGTGGTCGCCACCTTCGGAAGCTGGATCGCCGGCGGTCAAATTGCCGTCGGATTCGTCGTGTTTCTGATCCTGGTCGTCGTGCAGTTCATTGTCATTACCAAAGGCTCGGAACGTGTTGCCGAGGTAGGTGCACGTTTTACGCTCGACGCCATGCCAGGGAAACAGATGAGCATCGACGCGGATTTGAACGCGGGTCTCATCAATGAGCAGCAGGCGCGTGAGCGGCGCGGCAAAATTGAACGGGAAGCCGATTTTTACGGGGCGATGGACGGTGCCAGTAAATTCGTTAAAGGTGATGCTATTGCAAGCATCATTATTCTGATCATCAATCTGGTCGGCGGTTTTATTATCGGCATGGCTGTCATGGGGCTGGGCTTTCAGGAAGCCCTGTCCACCTTCTCCGTATTGACGATCGGTGACGGGCTGGTCAGTCAGATTCCGGCGCTGCTCATCTCGACGGCGGCGGGTCTGATCGTTACCCGTGCTTCGTCCGAAGGCAATCTGGCCGAGGACCTGTCCAGCCAGCTGTTTTTATTTCCCAAGCTGATCTATATTGTGGCGGTTACTGTGGCGCTGCTCGGATTCTTCACTCCGATTCATGTGATTACGACGCTGCCGCTTGCGCTGCTGCTGTTTTTTGTTGCACATAAAATGCAGCAGAATATTGCGCGTAAATCGATCGAGGTCGAACAAATGGAAGAAGAGCAGCAGATTGAAGAAGTCCGCAGTCCGGAGAGTGTCATTAACCTTCTGCAGGTAGACCCGATTGAATTCGAGTTCGGCTACGGTTTGATTCCGCTCGCGGATACCCAGCAGGGGGGAGACCTGCTGGACAGGATCATTATGATCCGCCGGCAGTGCGCTCTGGAGCTGGGCCTGGTTGTACCGGTTATCCGGATACGCGACAATATCCAGCTTAAGCCCAATGAGTATATCATCAAGATTAAAGGCAACAACGTTGGCAGCGGTGAGCTGCTGCTGAATCACTACCTGGCGATGAGTCCCGGCTATGATGATGACGCTGTATCGGGCATCGAAACGACAGAGCCGGCTTTCGGGCTTCCTGCTTTATGGATCGATGAGTCAACGAAGGATATTGCAGAGCTGTCGGGTTACACAGTGGTCGATCCTCCATCCGTTGTAGCCACCCATTTGACGGAAACGATCAAGAAGCATGCCCATGAGCTGCTGGGCAGACAGGAGACAAGGGCGCTGATTGATAACTTGAAGGAGAATTATCCGGCATTGGTGGACGAGCTGATTCCTTCCGTGCTTGGCGTGGGAGATGTGCAAAAGGTGCTGGCCAAGCTGCTTCGTGAAAAAATATCGATCCGGGATATGGTTACAATCTTTGAAACGCTGGCCGATTACGGCACCTATACGAAAGATCCGGACGTGCTTACCGAATATGTAAGACAGGCGCTTTCGCGCCAGATCACTCAGCAGTACTCCCAGAAGGGAGATACGCTGAAGGTCATTACGGTCGGTCCCGCCCTTGAGAAAAAAATTGCGGAAAGCGTGCAGCAGACCGAGCAGGGCAGCTATTTGGCGCTCGATCCGGTTTCCACTCAGACTGTATATCAAAAGCTCACTGAACAGATAAACCGGCTGATCCAATCAGGCCAGCAGCCGATTGTCCTGGCATCACCGACGATTCGCATGTATTTGCGCCAGGTCATCGAAAGGACGATGCAGGATATTCCTGTTTTATCCTACAGTGAGCTTGAACCGAACGTTGAAATTCAAAGTGTCGGGGTGGTGAACTTATGAGAGTGAAACGATACCTAGTCGAAACGATGCCTGAAGCGATGCAGCAAATCAGGGGTGACCTCGGCAATGATGCTGTCATTCTCAGTACGAAAGAACTGAAGGTTGGCGGTTTTTTGGGGCTGTTTTCCAAAAAGAGAATCGAGGTCATTGCCGCGGTGGAAAAAGAGGCCGGTCAGTCCGGCCGAACATCTTCTTCCAACGCTGTCGCCCAAACGGCACAAAAGCTATCCCCTGCTTCGCAGGCGGCCATCGCCCGTGTAACAGCGCCCGACGCTTATAAAAGAACGGCGGCGCTGCTGAACAAGAGCAATGAAGGGGAAGACAAGCAGGAGCAGGCTGCGGCGCAGCCGCCGCGTGAGCCATCTGCCGCGCCGGAGAAGAACGTAGACATGAACATGCGCCGTGAAGCTGCTCCGCCCAATTTAACGGCCGCAGCATTGGCTGACGAGCATGTCAACGGAAGAGACAGCGGTAACCTGTCCCCTGTGGAACAAGATGCGCTGCTTGGAGAGATCCGTGAAATGAAGGCGATGATGAGCCGGATTTCGCGTTATGCGCAAGTGTCATCGTCTCTGCCCGAGCAAGCGCAGGCTCTGCATGAGCGGCTGCTGGATCAGGAGGTGGAGCAGGAGCTGGCAAACGAATGGCTGGAGCGGGTGCTGCAGCGTCAGGAGGAAAGCGATGCTTCACTAGAGGAATTCCCCTTCAAGACCGCTTTGGAGGAGGAAATCCAGCAGTTCCTCAGCGCCCGGTTTGGCGGAGGCATTTCCGCAAGCACCAAAATCGTGTACATTGCAGGCCCGACCGGGGTGGGCAAAACGACGACAATCGCCAAGCTGGCTGCCGAGCAGCTTTTCAAATTCCAGCGCAAGGTCGGCTTCATTACTTCCGATACGTACCGGATTTCGGCTGTGGATCAGCTGCGGACCTATGCCACGATTTTGAATGTTCCGCTGGAGGTGGTCCAATCTCCCGGGGATCTGCAGCGTGCTATGCACAGGCTTGAGCAGTGCGATCTCATCCTGATGGACACAGCCGGACGGAAT
This sequence comes from Paenibacillus jiangxiensis, assembly GCF_046098255.1. NCBI lineage: Bacteria > Bacillati > Bacillota > Bacilli > Caryophanales > Paenibacillaceae > Paenibacillus > Paenibacillus jiangxiensis. Next base: position 219,291 of record NZ_JBJURI010000003.1, on the reverse strand, counting down.
TACAGAAACGAGCTGCTTGTGTCCGAGCTGCAGAGCCTGCTGGCGCCGATCGAGGAAAGCGAAACCTATCTTGTCTTGAGCCTGACCTCGAAATCAAGGGACATGCTTGAGATCACCGATCACTTCAACAAGTACGGACTGGATAAAGTGATTTTTACCAAAATGGACGAAACAGGCAGCATAGGCGCCATATTTAATGTTCTGCGGCATTATTCTTTGTCTTTGTCCTATATGACCAACGGGCAGAATGTTCCCGACGATCTGCTGATGCCCGGCAAAGACATGATTATTGGAATGCTGCTGGGGGACCGTGTATGAGCGACCAGGCCCATTCGCTGAGACAAATGGCTTCGCTGCATGAGAAAGGCCGTCCCCCAAAACGAAGCTCACAGGCCAAAATTGTTACGGTGTCCAGCGGTAAAGGCGGTGTGGGCAAGTCCAACTTTACGCTGAATTTTGCGCTTGCGCTGCAAAGCCTGGGCAAGCGGGTGCTGGTGTTTGATGCGGATATCGGCATGGCGAATATTGATGTTCTTATGGGTTCCTCCTCCAGATACAATCTCGCTCATGTGCTGAAACGGGAAAAGACGATGGCGGAGATTGTTCAGAGCGGAGCAGGTTCACTCCCCTATATTCCGGGGGGATCCGGAATCAGCGAGCTGTTTTCGCTGTCAGATCAGGATCTGGAATATTTTGCGGAGCAGGTGGAAGAGCTGGCGGCTGAGATGGATTATGTTTTTTTTGATACAGGTGCCGGCCTGTCCAAAGAGAATCTGAAATTCATCACCTCGGCTGACGAATGTCTGGTCATTACCACACCGGAGCCTACTTCCATTACAGATGCCTATGCGCTGATTAAGGTCGTGAACGGGGTGCAAAAGGAGACGGCATTTAAGATTATCGTCAACCGTGCCGATAACGATAATGAGGCCCTGCAGGTTGCTGATAAAATTTCGCTGGTTGCGCACCGCTTTCTCGGATTGAATATTCCGCTTCTGGGTTATATCCGTGATGACCAGCATGTTACGCAATCTGTCAAAAAGCAGGTTCCTTTTTCACTCGCTTATCCGGGCTGTCCGGCCTCCAAGGACATTTTACGTTTGGCGCACCGTTTTGCTTTAATGCCCGTCACGGCGGAAACTGGAACCTTAGCCGGAATCAAAGGATTTATGCAGAAATGGCTTCGGCGCCCATCGAAATGATTCTGAGATAAGGGAAACAGAGGTGTTGAAAATTGGCAATTTTTCGGGTGCTGGTCGTGGATGATTCTGCCTTTATGCGGAAAATAATCTCCGATTTGATAGTAAAGGACTCTTCTTTTGAAATTGCCGGTACCGCAGCTAATGGCAGGGAAGCCTTGGACAAGATCCGGGAGCTTAAGCCCGATTTGGTGACAATGGATGTAGAAATGCCTGAAATGAACGGCCTCGAGGCATTAAAAATCATTATGCAGGAGCATCCGCTGCCGGTGATCATGCTGTCAGGGATCAACGAGCAAGGAATGAAGGAGACGATTATGGCCCTGGAGGCGGGGGCGTTCGATTTTATCCGCAAACCATCCGTCTCCCATTCGCAGGATATTCAGCAGGTTGGGGCGTCTCTCCTTGAACAGATGAACGCCGCCATGCAGGCGGTAAAGCGGCGGGCTGACCGGGAGGAAGCGCTGAAAAAGGCTGTCCAGGAAAGAGCGGCCAAGGAGAAAGCTGTCAAGGAGGCCGCCAAAGCTCGCTCTGAGGAGGAAAGAAGCCAGTCGGAACAGCAGGCGATCGAGAAGAAGCCGTCTGTACGTCCGTCTGTTCCGCCAGCTTCACCGCCGGAGGCAGGTTCGCAGCTGCAAGGGACGACGGCCCTGGAACGCCCTGAAACGGCGTCTTTCACTACGGGCAGGAATATCCGAAAAGCTTCCATTTCGGACATGCCAGCACGGCAAACCGCCAAAGCGGCGGACAGCAAGAGACCGCAGCCCGAGGCTGCGAAGCCTGTGGCACAGAACAAGCCGGAGCAGCCAAAGAAGCTTGCCACTCCGCTTGCGCAGACAGGTCAGTCTTCCGCTGTGTCGGCTCAGGCCAAAAGTCCCGGCGGCGGCGGTGAACTGCGCCGGCTGGTAGCGGTCGGCTGCTCAACCGGCGGACCGAGGGCGCTCAAGACGCTGCTGGAAAGCCTTCCGGGTAATTTCCCGGCACCAATCGTGATTGTGCAGCATATGCCGCCGAACTTCACCCGTTCCCTGGCCCAGCGTTTGAATTCTCTCAGCAGGCTTAAGGTGGTGGAGGCGGAGCAGGGAATGATTCTGGAGAACGGAACGGCCTACATTGCTCCGGGTGGATACCAGATGAAAATTGCCGGAGGAAATGGCGGCAAATATACGATCTCCCTTACGTCCGAGGAGCCACGCAACGGTCACAGGCCTTCGGTGGACACCATGTTTGAATCCCTTGTTCCTTTTACTTCACTTGAGAGGCATCTTGTTCTGTTAACAGGGATGGGCAGCGACGGGGCCAGAATGATGAAGCTGCTGTATGACAAAGGCGTTCAATCCACATTTGCGGAAAATGAAGAAACCTGCGTCGTATACGGCATGCCCCGCTCTGCGGTGGAATTAAATTGTGTAAAGCATCTCCTGCCTCTGCAGGAAATCGGCCCCAAGTTAATACAAGTTGTGAAATAATCGGAGTGTAACTCATGGAGGAGGTGTCTCACAATGGACATGAATCAGTATTTAACCATGTTTATTGATGAGTCGAATGATCATCTGCAATCTCTTAACGAAAACATGCTTCAGCTTGAAAGCAATCCGACCGATCTCGGAATCGTCCAGGTGATTTTCCGCTCGGCACATACCCTGAAAGGGATGGCTGCAACGATGGGCTTTGAAGATCTGGCTTCGCTTACACATCAGATGGAGAATGTGCTTGATCTGGTGCGCAACGAAAAGCTGGCGATGCAGGAATTCATATTTGACACCTTGTTCAAAGGTCTGGACGCCCTGGAGTCGATGGTTCAGGATATCACTGCAGGCGGTGAAGGAAAAGCGGACGTCTCCTCTATTGTTGCTGCACTGCAATCCATTGTGAACGGTGATTTTCAGTCCTCGTCAGCCAAGCAGGAGGTTGCTCCGGCTTCGGCTTCCGTCAGCACGCTGGACAGTGCGGGACTTGTGCTGGACCAATTCCAGTATTCCGTCCTTGAGCAGTCCATCAAGGAAGGGCATCGCGTGCTGTACGTTCAAGTATCCATCAGCGAAGAGAGCCAGCTTAAAGCGGCGCGGGCCTTTATGGTATTCAATGTTCTGGAAAACGCCGGAGAAATCGTGAAAGCCAATCCTTCGGTGCAGGATATCGAACAGGAAAAATTCGACCGCAGCTTCTCGCTGTACTTCATCACACAGAAAGAAACGGAAGAGTTGAAGAAGGAAATTCTCGGCATCTCCGAAGTCGAGCTAGCGGAGCTTACCGAGCTGGATGAAGAGTCGCTGAAGCAGATGAGCGACGAAAGCATGGAAGCTGTGAAAGCCGCTTCTGCGGAAATGGCTGCAGCCGTTGCTGAAGCTGTACATACTCCTGCCGCGGATGCGGGCAAAAGCTCGCCTCAAGCTGCCAAGCCGGCGGCCAAAGCTCCGGTGAAAAATGCGGCGCCTGCGCCAAACCGGACGATCCGTGTCGACATTGAACGCCTGGATGTGCTGATGAATCTGTTCAGCGAACTGCTGATCGACCGGGTCCGGCTGGAGCAGCTCGCCAGTGAAGCTGGGAACTCGGCTCTGACGGAAACGGTTGAGCATATGAGCCGTGTCAGCGCAGACCTGCAAAATATCGTGCTGAAGCTGCGCATGGTTCCGGTAGACACGGTATTTAACCGTTTTCCGCGGATGGTGCGCGATTTGGCGAAATCTTTGGATAAAAAGCTGGATTTGATCATTACGGGGGCCGAAACAGAGCTGGACCGTACGGTAATCGACGAGATCGGCGACCCGCTTGTTCACCTGCTCCGCAACTCGGTTGACCATGGCATCGAATCGGTGGCAGACCGCATTGCCGCAGGCAAGCCGGAAACGGGAACCGTTCACCTGCGCGCCTTCCACAGCGGCAATAACGTGTTTATCGAGATCGAAGACAACGGAGCAGGCATCAACCGTGAGAAGGTGCTGCGGAACGCCATTAATAAAGGAATTCTGACCCAGGAGCAGGCAGCGGCCATGTCGGACGAGGAAGCCTACCAGATTCTGTTCGCGCCCGGCTTCAGCACAGCCGAGGTCATCTCCGATATTTCCGGCCGGGGCGTGGGGCTTGATGTGGTCAAATCGAAAATCACTTCCCTCGGCGGGAATGTAACGATTTTCTCCACCCCGGGTAAAGGAACGAACTTCTCTGTGCAGCTGCCGCTGACCCTGTCGATTATCGCGGCTATGATGGTGCAGATCGGTTCGGAGAAATATGCGATTCCGTTGTCTTCCATTGTTGAAACAGCCATTGTGAAGCGCGATAAAATCCGTACGGTGCACGGGAATAAAATGATTGCTTTCCGTGAAACCCACATTCCGCTCATTTCACTGAGTCAAATCTTTGAAGTGCCGGATTTCAACGAGAATGAGGAAGAGGAAACCGAGGTGGTGGTCATTCGCAAAGGGGAGAAGCTGGCGGCGGTTTCCGTGCAGGACTTTTTGGGGCAAAGCGAAATTGTCATCAAAAATATGGGAAAATATCTTCCGGCCATACCGGGCATTTCCGGTGCAACCATTCTCGGTGACGGGCAGGTTGCTTTGATTATCGATCCTAACGTCTTCATTAAATAAGGATGATTTTCCGAATCGTGAATTTCATTGGGGAGGGTTTTTGAGCATGGGAGAAGAAATTAAAGTTATCGTCTTTAAATTGGGTGAGGAGGAGTACGGGGTGGAGGTGGACAAGGTCCAGTCCATCGAGCGTATGGTTCCCATTACCCGGGTGCCAAAGACGTTCACATTCGTTAAAGGTGTTTTCAACTTAAGAGGTGTGGTTATGCCTGTCATCGATCTGCGCGGTCGCTTCGGTTTGGAAGAGACGGAGCATACGGATCAGACCCGGATTATCATCGTTTCGGTCAATGACATGCAGGTTGGTTTTATTGTCGATTCCGCGAACGACGTCATTGATTTGAATACAGATACAATTGAAACGCCGCCTGAAGTCGTGGGAGGCATTAAAGCCAAGTACCTGCGCGGTGTGGCCAAAATCAGCGAAGAGCGCCTGTTGATCATGCTGAACTTGTCCGAAGTGCTGAATAAAAGCGAGATCGTCCAGCTGGAAAGTATCGAGGATTAAGCCCGTGTTCAACAACTTAGAGGATTTCAAAATGGACGTTCTGAAGGAGGTCGGGAACATCGGGGCCGGCAATGCCGCAACCGCGCTGTCCAGGCTTCTGAACAAGCCTATAGATATGGGGGTTCCGAAAGTCCAACTGTTGCCGTTCGAGGCTATCGCCGATAAAGCTGGCGGACCCGAGCAGTTGGTCGTGGCCATCTTTTTTCGTGTGGAGGGGGATGCTCCCGGCAATCTGTTCTTCATTCTGGCTCCGGAAGCTGCGAAGGGGCTGCTGCAGCGGCTGGCGGGCATAACTTCGGAGGCTGAGGACAGCTTCACGGATATGGAGCAATCCGCGCTTTCGGAAATCGGCAACATTTTGACTGGCTCTTATCTCTCATCTCTGGCAGACTTCACAAAGCTATCCATGTATCCTACCGTACCGGGACTGGCGATGGACATGGCGGGAGCGATCCTGAGCTACGGCCTGCTGCAGTTTGGGCAAATGGGGGATGATGCCCTTTTGATTGACACATCGTTTTTTGAAGGACAAAATCATATTGAAGGGCAATTTTTCCTCATCCCAGACCCGGAATCCTTCGAAAAAATTTTCGAGTCATTGGGAGTCCGTTAAGCTATGATAGAGGAGAAAAACATTATTAAAGTCGGCATGGCGGATTTGAATGTCGCCAGCTTCCCGGATGCCATCCGAACGACAGGTCTGGGGTCCTGTGTCGGTTTGACGATGTATGATCCTCAGCTGAAGATTGCCGGTATGGCCCATGTCATGCTTCCGTCTTCCGATATTGCGCGGGAAGGGCAGATCAACATTGCCAAATATGCGGATACCGCCCTGCCTGAGCTGCTGGACAGAATGCTTCAGCTTGGAGCGGCGCGCAGCCGGATTGTGGCCAAAATGGCCGGCGGCGCACAGATGTTTGCTTTTGCAGGCGGGGGAGATACGATGAGAATCGGTCCCCGCAATGTGGAATCATGCCGCGCGATGCTGAACGAGTTGCGGATTCCCCTTATTGCTGAAGATACGGGCGGCAACGTGGGACGAACCATTGAGCTCGATTGTCTTACCGGCGTTTTGAGTATTCGAAGCGTACAAAAAGGTGTAAAGGAACTGTAACCATGTTATTTGGAAGCTTGCGCATGAACTTGTGGTCCGGAGCCGTCGGTTTTGTGCTGACATTCCTGTTGTCCCTGAACAGCAATTTGCTGACGACCAGCTTAATCCGCGGATTAATCGCTGCTGCAGTCTGGTTTCTGCTCGCATTTGCGGTTCGTTTTATCCTGGGGTTTCTGACCCAGCCTGAACATCCGGCGTCCGCTTATCCGCAAGCGGACAGCGGCGCGGGGCTGGGAGAAGGTCTGGGCTCGCATCTGGATCTTACCACTCCTGACGAAAGCGAGAATTTGAACGATCTGCTGAAGCCGCAGCCGGATTCGGAGCCATCGAAGGCAGCGGACTTTAAGCCGCTCAGTCCGCCCAAGCTGGTAACGAGCAAAGAGCCTGAAGATTTGGCGAAGGCAGTTCGTCACCTGACAGACAAATAGAGGAGGGTGAAGCCGATGACCGAGCGAAAAGCCGCTCACTTGAATTACTCTGAACTTTGGGAGCGCTGGAAAGAGCATGGCGAGCTGGAGGCCAAAAAGCAGCTGATTGAAAACTATCTCCCCATTGTCGAATATGTTTCCGGCCGTCTCGCAGTTGGCTTGCCCAAGAATGTATCCAAGGATGATTTGGCCAGCAATGGTGTCATGGGATTGATTGATGCTATCGAAAAGTTTGATTATGAGCGCGGTTTGCAGTTTGAAACCTATGCTTCCTGGCGAGTGCGCGGAGCCATACTCGACGGGCTGCGTCAAGGCGACTGGGTTCCCCGTTCTGTCAGAGAAAAGGCCAAAAAGATCGAGGATGCCTATCAAAAGCTTGAACAAAAATATTTGCGTACAGTCAGCGATGCGGAAATGAGCAGTTATCTTGAGGTATCGGAAAAAGAGTTTCAGAGCATGTTGCAGGAGGTTGCCGTCATGTCCATCTGTTCCCTGGAGGATCCGATCCGGGAAGAAGAATCGGAGACAAGGCTGTCTCTGCTGATTGATGAAAAAGCCAAAAATCCCGACCATACAGTAAACGAGTTCTACCTGCGTGAAGCACTTGTGCAGGGGATTGAGAAGCTTACTGAAAAGGAGCGGATTGTTGTTTCCTTGCTGTATTACGAGGACTTATCCCTTAGCGAAATTGCGGAGGTTATGTCATTGTCACCTTCCCGGATATCCCAGTTGCATTCAAAAGCAATTCTGCGCCTTAGAGCGACACTGGACAAGCAGCGGGATTTGCTGATGCGGAAGGATTGAACCTCCACCACTTTAATCTGAGAGGAGAATGGGGTTGGAGCAGGAATACGCATTGGATCAGTTTTTGAACATAACGATGGCCGCGGACAAGAGTGAGGCTTACCTGGAGTTTTCCAAGCATGATGAGGGCTTTCATTGCTCGCTTCAGGGGCTGGAGAATTATTTGGGAAAACACAATATACGTTATGGAATCAAACGTCAGACGCTGCAGCAGCTGGCAGACCGTCCGGAAAAGTTTTTTCTCGCCAAAACCCTGATTGCTGAAGGAACGGTTCCGATCAGCGGCAAGGATGGCTACATAAAAATGGTGGAAATCATGAACCGGTCTGATGAGCACAGGCCGCTTGAGACCCAGGACGGTAAGGTGGATTACAAGGAATTGATTCGTTTGAGCAACGTCCGCAAGGGCCAACTTATAGCCGAACGTTTCGATCCTGAACCGGGGGTGCCGGGCACGGGAGTCACCGGGGAGGAAATTCCTTTTCGCGCGGGCAGGGAAGCCAGGTTTAAAGTAGGCAAAAATGTCGTTGTGCATCCGGAAGGCGCTGCTTTATATGCTGCGATCGACGGGATGGTGACGATGACGGATAAAGATAAAATCAACGTTTTCCCCGTCTATGAAGTGAACGGTGATGTGGATTACAGCATCGGCAACATCGATTTTGTGGGAACGGTTGTCATCCGCGGCAATGTACTTACAGGGTTTCGTGTTAAGGCGGACGGCGACATCAGGGTCGTCGGCGGAGTCGAAGGCGCGGAGCTGGAAGCTGCCGGTTCAATCGAGATCACGGGCGGTATTATCGGCTATCATAAAGGCTTGGTTAAAGCTGGCCACAATGTAAAATGTTCCTTTATCCAGGATGGCAACGTTGCAGCAGGCGCGGATATTGTTGTCTCGCAAAGCATTATGCATTCCAACCTGCGTGCAGGCAAACAGGTGCTGTGCAACGGTGCCAAAGGACTCATCGTTGGCGGAAACATCCAGGCCGGAGAAAAGGTGGCGGCCAGAACGATCGGCAATACGATGTCTACATCTACCAGCATAGAGGTTGGTGTTCTGCCCGAGCTTCGCAACGAATTGACGGAGCTGCGCAATCTCCTCAAAGAACAGACGGTCAGCCTGGACAAGACGTCCAAGGCGCTTACCATCTTGGATCAGCTCGCCTCCGCCGGTCAATTAACTCCGGACAAGACCGCCATGCGCATCAAGCTGAAGGCCACCAAGGCATCCACCGAGCAGGAGAGGGATGAGAACCGGGCCAGAATTCTGGAAATTGAAAGAATGCTCGAAGACTCCGATACGGCCAGGGTTGAAGTCAGAAACATTATTTACAGCGGCTCTAAAATAGTTATCGGCAGATACACGAAATATATTAAAGATTCTGTGCAAAGAATGGTGTTTCACCATCAGGATGGGGACATCACGATGTCCGCCTTGGTCTGATCCCTCTGATGTTATGCGGTTATCTTGGGCTGGCAAGCGCAGCTGCTGCTAAGAAAGGCGTGATCCTGTGAGTTTGAAAGCTGTTGAATTGCAAATTGCCGTGCCGCGGACGAGCGAGGCGGGGAAGGTTCAAAGTGAAAACCGGCACAGAATGGTCAATGATCAGGCTCTCCTTGGGGAACAGGCCGTGAAGGAGACCGAGGAGGTCAGACAGCGCAGTGAAGCGGTTGAGCAGTCCGCCGACGCGGCTGTCCGCGACCGGGAAGGACAATCGAACTACCGGGATCACCGGAACAAGCGGCGCGGTTCCGAGCCTACGCAGGATAATCCGCCTGCCGTACATCAGGCAGAGCATCCGTTTAAAGGACATCATATTGATTTATCGCTTTAAGAGGTTGTTCAAAAAGTCATCTTTTGATCACGAAGTAAGTCAGGAAGCGGATTCGACATCGAATCTTGAATTCAGCCGGGACTTCCGGTGCTCACGTACCTCAAGTACGCTCCGCTCCTCAGTCCCTTGCTTCATTCAATCTTCTCGGTGCTGAAAACCTGACTTTTTGAACATGCACTTTAATTGGCGATGAACGGAACATGAAGGAGACGATTTTTTTTGGATCCATGGTTATATATCTTATTGCTGGGTCTTGCCGCTTTGATGTATGGCTGGATGCTGCCCAAGCGCGGGGGGAACAAAAGTCCGGAAGAAACCATGGTGAAAAACATGGAGGCTACGCTTGAGCAGTATATGGCTGATATCGGACAGGAAAACGATGAGCTGATTGATCTGATGACGCAGATGAAACAGGATCATGCCTCCCGGCTGACCGCCATGCAGGAGCAGATCGCTGAGCTCAGGCAGCGGATAGTGGAGCTGGAAAGGCAGGACCGCCGCAGCACGGACATCTCGCAGCAGGCTGCCGCCCTCGTAAGTGAGCAGTTAAACCAAGCGTACTCCGGTGCCTCTGTGCAGGAAGCGAATCAGAATATACAGGGCCCTGCAATTGAGGCTTATGCTGCTGAAGAAAAAACGGATGAGCCCCTGGAGACGATCCGGGACCGTTATGCCGAGCTATTCACGCTGCACGGCCAAGGGAAGTCGCTGGACTCCATCGCCAAGCAGACTGGAATGCAGCGCGGCGAGGTGCAGCTGATCCTTCAGTTGGCCGAAAGGGAGGGCCGGCATGCTTAAAAACCGGACGTTTATGCTTGGAATGGGAACGGGCATGATTGCGGGGGCGCTGCTGCTCCAGTTGGCAATCATCGGTCAGGGGCAGTCGAAGGCGGCCGACGCTCCCCGTGAGCTTACACGGGAAGAGGTGGAGGTTGCCGCGCAGCGGTTTGGGCTTCAGGTCAGCGACAGCACGGATCCGTTAATGACCGAGGAGCAGTGGCGGCAGAAGGTGATAGAGAAGGGAAGCCAAACGCCTGAGGAGCCGGCTGCTCCGAAGAGCGCGGATGCCGCTTCCGAGCCGAAAGCCCCTCAGCAGCTTCAGACCGGCAAACCTGAGACCGCAGTTCCGCAAGCCGGGAACCACACGGTACAGGCTGCTGAGCAGCCCGCAGCGCCGGAGGCTACGCCGATCCGGTATCGCATCGTACCGGGCAGCAGCCTGAACAGCGTTGCCGAAGGGCTGCAGAAGGCGGGAGTAATCGAGAATGCGGACGCTTTTCAGAAAGCGGCAAATGAACAAAAAATCAATACGAAAATCCGCTCCGGAACCTACAGCTTCCGTGAAGGGGAAACCTTTAACTCTATCATTACGAAAATAACTACTCCTCCGAAATGACCGATGGAAACAGGGCTCTCCAAAATCAGGTTGCAACGGTCTATGTCTTATGATATATTAATTGACGGTGTTAAAAACACACGCTGGTTAATTTCGTAAAGGGTGCTTCCGAAAGGGAGTTTTTACGGAAGATGATATCAGCGGAGGAACACACAAAAAACCAAACTTAGGAGGTGCGTGAAGATGGCAGTAATCTCCATGAAACAGCTTCTGGAAGCTGGGGTACACTTCGGTCATCAGACTCGTCGTTGGAACCCGAAAATGGATCGTTATATCTTCACTGAAAGAAACGGTATTTACATCATTGACTTGCAAAAGACAGTGAAAAAGGTTGAGGAAGCTTACAACTTTGTGAAAAATGTGGCTGCCGAGAACGGAACAATTCTGTTCGTAGGAACCAAAAAACAAGCGCAGGACTCTGTTAAAGAGGAAGCAACACGCGCTGGACAATTCTACATCAACCAACGCTGGCTCGGCGGAACGCTGACGAACTTCCAAACGATTCAAAAGCGTATCGACCGTCTGAAGCAGCTGGAATCTTGGGAAGAAGACGGCACATTCGAAGTTCTTCCTAAGAAAGAAGTTATCATTCTCCGCAAAGAGAAAGATCGTCTTGAAAAATTCCTGGGCGGAATCAAGAACATGAAGGGTCTGCCAAGCGCATTGTTCATCATCGATCCTCGCAAAGAGCGTATCGCGGTTGCTGAAGCCCGCAAGCTGGGTATTCCAATCGTAGGTATCGTTGATACAAACTGCGACCCAGACGAAATCGATTATGTTATCCCTGGTAACGACGACGCGATTCGTGCCGTTAAATTGCTGACAGGTAAAATGGCTGATGCTGTTATGGAAGCTAACCAAGGCGAAGAAACTACTGCTTAATACCGCTTTTGCGGCGTGTAACATATGAATTAAATGAAAAGGGTGGTTGGTAGGTGGATAACCTTTCACTGCCCTTTTTTTGGGAATAAAGCAGGAAGTGCAACCAATACTTAGAACAATCAATTCTTTTGGAGGGAAATTTAATATGGCAGTAAATGCGAGCGCAGTAAAAGAGCTTCGTGAAAAAACAGGCGCAGGGATGCTGGATTGCAAAAAAGCGCTTGAAGAAACCAACGGTGATATCGAGAAAGCGATCGAGTTTCTCCGTGAAAAAGGTTTGGCTGCTGCCGCTAACAAAGCGGGACGTATCGCAACTGAGGGTGTTGTTGAATCCTACATCCATGGCGGCGGAAGAATCGGTGTCATCGTAGAAATCAACTGCGAAACCGACTTCGTTGCAAAAACAGATCAGTTCAAGGAATTCGCTCGTGACATCGCTATGCACATCGCGGCCTCCAACCCTCGTTACGTTCGTCGTGAAGAGGTTGCCGCTGACGAGATCGAAAAAGAGAAAGAAATTCTGAAAGCGCAAGCGCTGAACGAAGGCAAGCCTGAGAAAATCGTTGAAAAAATGGTTGAAGGCCGCATCGGCAAGTTCTATGAAGAATTCTGCCTGATGGAACAAGCTTTCATCAAAGATCCGGACAAAACGATCGCAACACTGCTGAACGAGAAAATCAGCACGATTGGCGAGAACATCTCCATCCGCCGCTTCGTACGTTACGAGCTGGGTGAAGGTCTGGAGAAAAAAGAAGATAACTTCTATGAAGAAGTTATGTCCCAGGTGAAACAATAATACCGTTTGCACGGGTTGTATAGGCGTCAGAAGGAAAATGGAACACGCCAGTGTTCCTTTTCTTTCAAATAAGGACGGATTGTGCGCTCTTGTCCAGAAAAGCTACCTGCTTGAAGACAGGAGCTTTTCTTGCAAATGGACATTAAAATAGGTAGAAACTGAATAGTGGAGGGTGAGCATTTGGAACAGCCTGTATTTAAACGTGTCGTCTTGAAGGTGAGCGGTGAGTCGCTGGCGGGCAATAACGGGTACGGCATTGACGCCGATACGATTGCATCCATTGCACAGCAGGTCAAGGATGTTGTGGATTTGGGCGTAGAGGTCGCTATCGTATGCGGAGGGGGCAATATCTGGCGCGGAATCGCCGGAAGTGCTAACGGAATTGACCGTGCTACTGCAGATTATATGGGGATGCTCGCAACCGTCATGAATTCACTTGCACTGCAGGATTCGCTGGAACAAATCGGCGTACCGACTCGAGTACAGACATCGATCGCCATGCAGCAGATCGCGGAACCGTACATACGCCGCAAGGCCATCCGCCATCTGGAGAAGGGGCGTGTCGTGATCTTTGCAGCAGGCACCGGCAACCCGTTCTTTTCGACGGACACAACCGCAGCGCTGCGTGCGGCGGAGATTGAGGCTGAGGTCATCCTTATGGCTAAAAACAAAGTGGACGGCGTTTATTCGGCTGATCCGTTTAAAGACAGCACTGCCGAGAAGTATGAGCAGCTTACCTATCTGGATGTGCTGAACAAAAATCTCGGGGTTATGGACTCGACAGCTTCGTCGCTGTGCATGGACAACAACATTCCGCTTATCGTATTTGCAATTACCGAGCAGGGCAATATCAAACGGGTTGTGCTTGGGGAAAAAATCGGAACCATCGTTAAAGGGAGTGTAAATTAATGCCGCAATCCATTAAGAAAAGTGCAGAAGAGCGCATGGATAAAGCCATACAGGCGTTGAGACGCGATCTTGCGACACTTCGCGCAGGACGCGCTACACCAAGCCTTCTTGACCGCGTTCAGGTTGAATACTACGGAGCCATGACTCCGCTGAATCAGCTGGCCAACATCAACACACCGGATTCCCGCACATTGATGATCCAGCCTTGGGATAAATCCTCACTGGCTGACATCGAGCGTGCCATTCAGAAGTCGGATTTGGGATTGACGCCTTCCAATGACGGGAATGCAATCAGACTGGTGGTACCGGCACTGACGGAAGAACGCAGAACCGAGCTGGTGAAGATGACGAAGAAGTTTGGTGAAGAGGCGAAGGTTGCCATCCGCAATATCCGCCGCGATGCCAACGATGATATCAAAAAACTTGAAAAAACCGATATTTCCGAGGATGAATCCCGCCGCCATCAGGAAGATATCCAAAAAACGACGGACAAATTTATTGCGGAAGTAGACAAAGTACTCGCTGCGAAAGAAAAAGAGATCATGGAAGTGTAAGAGACTTGCGGCCCCTCCTTTACGGTGGGGTTTGTCTCTTTTCACGCCCATGGTTAATTTCCAGAGAACGCTTGGGGGAAATGGTATGATAAATCGGGTTCGGTCTTGGTGGGGTGCTGAGCAAAAAGATGAACAGCCGCCGACCGTTTCAAAAGACAATATTCCACAGCACGTAGCAGTCATTATGGACGGGAACGGCCGTTGGGCGAAACGGCTTGGCATGCCAAGAGTGGTAGGTCATCAGAATGGAATGAAGGCAGTCAAAAGAACAGCCATTGCCGCTGATGAACTGGGAGTCAAGTACCTGACCATGTATGCTTTTTCCACAGAAAACTGGACCCGTCCAAAAGATGAAGTGGATTTTCTGATGAGGCTGCCGGAAGAGTTTTTGGCTATCGAATTGGATGAACTGATCGAGAAGAATGTGCAGGTTCGCATGATGGGGCATAAAGAGTATTTGCCTTCACATACGCAGGCGGCTTTCGAGGAAGCCATCCGGCGCACGGAGCACAATACGGGGCTTATCCTGAATTTTGCGGTCAATTACGGGAGCCGGCTTGAAATTACTGAAGCCATGAAAAAACTTGGCCGTGAAATTGAGGGCGGTACGATCAAAGCGGAGGATATTACACCTGAGCTCATCAGCAAGTCGCTGCTGTCAGATGGAATCCCCGATCCGGACCTGTTGATTCGTACGAGCGGCGAACTGAGATTGAGCAACTTTATGCTCTGGCAGTTAGCCTATAGCGAGCTATGGTTTACAGACATTTACTGGCCAGAATTCAACAAAGAGCACTTATACGAAGCAGTGGCCGAGTATCAACGCAGATCACGGAGATACGGCGGTCTGAAATAATGGAGGAGGAAGCCGTTGAAACAGCGATTGATAACCGGTATAGTGGCAGGCGTCCTGTTCTTGGGAATGGTCCTGTGGGGCGGCTTGCCTTATCATCTGTTCATTCTTGCCATGGCATGGATCGCATTTTATGAATTTGTGCGTATGATCGGAGTTTCCTCAAGCAGCGGAAGCGCATGGGCGGGGTATCTGGGAGTAACGGTGCTGGTTTTTCCCTATCAGCCGCTGAATATTCAGCCGCTTTTGCCGCTTGCCAATATACTGTGGCTGCTGCTTATGCTGCTCATGCTGATGACGGTATTTACGAAAAACCAGGTCACCATCCGAACGTCAGCCCTTTTGTTTCTGGGAACCGTCTATGTAGGCATCGGCTTTTCTTATATTGCGGAGTCGCGCCATATGGACCACGGGGTGTTCTGGACATTTTTGCTATTGGCCGGCATATGGGCAAGCGATGCAGGGGCTTATTTTGTGGGCAAGGCCTTCGGCAGAACGAAGCTTTGGCCTGCCATCAGTCCGAATAAAACGGTCGAAGGAGCACTCGGAGGCGTCGTTATGGCTGCGGTGGCAGCCGTTATTTTTGCGGTGATTTCAGGAGGGCTGCTGTCTGTCGGGAATGCGCTGATCATCGGCTTGTCCTGTGCAGTTGTCGGGCAGCTGGGGGATTTGGTCCAGTCAGCTTATAAACGGGTGTACGGAATTAAGGATACGGGCAATCTTCTGCCAGGACATGGCGGCATACTTGACCGCTGCGACAGCTGGATCGTCGTTTTTCCGTTTGTACATATGCTGATGCTGCTTCCTGCCTGATGATAACAATAGATGCTGCAGAAAACCTTGTGCTGATTTTCTAAAGGAAGGTGCATCATGAAAAAGATTACTGTGCTTGGCTCAACAGGCTCTATCGGAACACAGACGCTGGACGTTGTCACCATGCATCCCGACATGTATCAGGTGGAAGGACTGGCCGCAGGCACCAACACGGCACTGCTGCTTGAACAGGTTCAGCGTCATCGTCCCAAAAAGGTGTCCGTGGCAACCAAGGAGCTGGCAGAGCAGATTCGTGAACAGCTGCCGCCAGGAACAGAGCTGTATTGGGGCGATGAAGGCCTTATTGAAGTAGCTGCAGGAACTGAAGCGGATACGGTAGTGACGGCTGTCATGGGCAGCATGGGATTGCCTTCAACATTGGCCGCGATTGAGGCGGGCAAGCAAATTGGCTTGGCCAACAAGGAGGCGCTGGTTACAGCCGGGCATATCGTCACAGACAAGGCACAGAAGAAGGGCGTAAGGCTGCTGCCCATCGACAGCGAACATTCCGCCATCTTCCAGTGTCTGAACGGAGAACGGATGCAGGATGTTGCCGGGATTACGCTGACAGCCTCCGGCGGCTCGTTTCGGGATTTGACAAGAGAGCAGCTGAAGGGTGTTACGGTGGAGCAGGCCTTGCAGCATCCGAACTGGTCCATGGGCGCGAAAATAACGATTGACTCGGCGACGATGGTGAATAAAGGGCTTGAAGTAATGGAAGCCCATTGGCTGTTTGGGTTGTCCTATGATCAGATTCATGTGCTGCTGCATCCAGAGAGTATTATCCATTCTTTTGTGGAATTTAAGGATACGAGCATTATCGCCCAGCTGGGCAATCCGGATATGCGTGTTCCCATTCAGTATGCGCTCACCTATCCGGACCGCATGGCCTCTCCTTCCAAGCCGCTGTCATTGGCCGAGGCGGGAAGCCTGCATTTCCGGGAAATGGATTACGAGCGGTTCCCGTGTTTAAGACTTGCCTTTGAATGTGGTAAAATGGGGGGGACAGCGCCGACTGCGTTTAACGCGGCCAATGAAGTGGCGGTGGCCCGGTTTTTAAGAGGAGAAATTTCCTTTTTGGCGATTGAGGATATTATCGCGCAAGTGCTTGACCGGCACCACAATACGATGAATCCGGATCTGCAGGCCATAGAAGCCTGCGACCGGGAGGCCCGGGCAGCTGCCGCAATGCTGTAAAACCTTCTTCTTTCCAATTAAGACCCACCTGTGTGATTCTCTTGTACGGGATCGGAGAATAATGATAAATTAGAAGGACATACTCGATCTCACGAAAGGAGAAAGGAAACGATTGGAAACGATTCAAATGGTTTTACTGACGGTACTCATGTTCTTCGTTCTTGTCACGGTGCATGAATGGGGGCATTACTATTTTGCCAGACGTGCCGGTATCCTGGTTAGAGAATTTGCGATCGGTTTCGGTCCGAAACTGTTCTCCTATAAAAGGAATGAAACCCAGTTCACGATTCGTCTGCTGCCGTTCGGCGGATTCGCACGGATGGCGGGGGAAGATCCGGAATTGAATCAGATAGAGGCTGGACAGACCGTTGCTGTGCGCGAATCGGATGGCTTGGTAAAGACCATTTTTCTTGATCAGCTGGACAACCGCAAAAATGTAATCCGCGGGGAAGTGCAGTCCGTTGATCTGGAGGACGCCCTGACGCTTACGCTTGATGTGGACGGGGATTCCCAGCACTTCAAGGTTCACCCGCAGGCGATGACGGTGAGCAAGGGCCAATCGGTTCAGATCGCTCCGCGAGACCGCCAGTACGGCAGCAAGACGGTGGGGCAAAGAGCAATGGCTATTTTTGCCGGCCCATTGATGAACTTCGTGCTTGCATTTGTGCTGTTTGCCATTCATGTACAGATGACCGGCATCCAGGTTGATAATCCGACGAATGTCATCGTAGGAGAAGTTACGAAGGGCATGCCTGCCGATAAGGCGGGAATCCGTGAGGGGGATATTATCGAATCCATTAACGGAGAGCAGATTGGGGTAGACAGGCAGAAGCTGATCGATCTGATCGCAGCGTCCCAGGATCGGCCAATGAACTGGGTGATCCGGCGCGGGAATGAGCCGCTGAACCTGACGATCACGCCCGTGGCAATGGAAGGGCAGGAAGGTGGCAAGGTCGGAATTGCACCAATGCTGCCGACAAGGCAGGCCGGATTTGCCGAAACGTTCCAGGTCGCCGGCCAGTCGATGGTGGATACGACTGTAGCGATTTTTGACGGATTCCGTCAGCTGGTTCAAAATTTCTCCATCGATGATTTGGGAGGACCTGTCCGGACAGCTGAAGTTACCGGACAGATCGCCAAGCAGGGCATCGATCAGCTCACGTATTGGGCGGCTATTCTGAGCCTGTATCTTGGCATCTTCAACTTGCTGCCTATTCCGGCGTTGGACGGCAGCCGCTTGATTTTCCTCGGCGTGGAAGCTGTACGGGGCAGACCTATCGATCCGGGCAGGGAAGGCATGGTGCATTTCGTCGGCTTTGCCGTGCTGTTCCTGCTGATGATTGCGGTCACCTATAACGATATATTGCGTTTGATTAACGGTTAATTTATGCCAGGGGCGGCCGTTGCCGCTCCTGATGGGAGGACGGCCTTTTTATGTCAAAAGATAAGCAATTCGTGTCTGAAATCACACCACAGGGGGAGGACTTCTCCCGCTGGTACATCGATGTCATCAAGAAAGCGGAACTGATGGATTACTCGCCTGTGCGGGGATGCATCGTATTCCGCCCGGATGGCTTCGAAATCTGGGAGCACATCAAGGAAGCAATGGATGTCCGCTTCAGAGAGACAGGGCACCGCAACGCATACTTCCCCATGTTTATTCCGGAGAGCTTCTTCCAGAAAGAAAAAGAGCATGTGGAGGGCTTTAATCCGGAGCTGCCGTGGGTGACGGAAGCCGGGGGAGAAAAGCTGGAGGAGCGTCTCGCCATCCGTCCTACCTCCGAAACGATGATCGGCCATATGTACTCCAAATGGATTCAATCCTACCGTGATTTGCCTGTACTCATTAACCAATGGGCGAACGTGGTGAGATGGGAGAAGCGTACGCTTCCTTTCCTGCGCACAAGCGAGTTTTTGTGGCAGGAAGGCCATACCGCGCATGAGACGGAAGAGGAAGCGCGCGAGGAAACGATGAAAATGCTGGAGGTTTACCGCGAAGTTATCGAGGATGTGCTTGCCATTCCGGTTGTGGTCGGCGAGAAAACTCCATCCGAGCGCTTCGCCGGTGCCGTAAATACGTATTCGCTGGAAGCGATGATGCGCGACGGCCGTGCGGTGCAGGCGGGGACGTCCCATTATCTTGGCACAAAATTTTCGGTCGCGTTCGATATCAAGTATTTGAGCCGTGACAACACGCTTGAGTACGTGCATACCACTTCCTGGGGGACGAGTACGCGCCTGATCGGTTCACTGATCATGGTGCATGGGGATGACCGCGGACTCGCGCTGCCTCCTAAGGTTGCGCCAACCCAGGTCATCATGATCCCGATCGGCCCGCCGAAGACACGCGACGCGGTGCTGGCGCGGACGGATGAGCTTTTTGCCGAATTGAAGAAGGCCGGTATACGTGTGAAGGTTGATGACCGTGCCGACGTCAGCCCTGGCTGGAAATTTAACGAATACGAAATGCGCGGTGTGCCTGTCCGTCTTGAGCTGGGGCCGCGCGACATGGAAAACGGAGTTTGCGTGCTCGTCTCCCGTATCAGCGGCGAGAAAAAAGTGGTGCAGCAGTCCAGCCTGGTTGAGGAAATCCACGCAATGCTGGCACAGGTTCAGCAGGAGATGTACGACCGGGCCAAATCCTTTATGCAGGATAACTTCTACTCCGTGAATACACTTGATGAAATGAAAGCCCTGATGGAGGAGAAGCGCGGCTTCACGCTGGCCGGCTGGTGCGGCTCCGAGGAATGTGAAGACAAGGTGAAAGAGGTTACCGGGGCAACAAGCCGCAACATTCCTTTCAAACCGTCCGAAGAGAAGTCGGTCTGCCTGTGCTGCGGACAGCCTGCTAAGCATACCGTTGTATTCGCACGAGCTTATTAATCAGGTATAATGGCAGTATGATGTAATAAATGAGCTTCTGAACGCAGAAATTGTCGGTGTGTCTGTTGCCATCGATGGCATTTGCGGACCAGGAGCTCTTCATGTTTTTGGGGAAGGTGGGAGAACCATGAGCGGTGCTGACGACAAGAGAAAGAGACTTGAGCTGCTGATGAAGCAGGCGAGCGTAGCCCCCGGTATAGTAGATCCTTACTTTCTGGATGGATGGATCGATCGGGTGGAGATCAGCCGCAGCAATAAAGAGTGGCATATTATTTTGGCTAAAGAAACGCTGGTTCCCGCTCAGGTGTACCGGACGTTCTGCCTGCAGGTACAGGAAAAAATGAATCATATCGCCAAAATTACATTTGGCTTTCAATACAGTGAGGCTGTAAACAGAGCTGATATTATCGGCGAGTACTGGAAAATGTTCCTGGAATGGGTTCAACGCGAAATTCCTTCGGTTAACGGCTGGATGACCAGGGCTAGCCATGACTGGGACAACGGTTTGCTGCTGCTGACATTGACGGATGCTATGTCGCTGGAACTGGCCCGTAAGAAGCAGATAGATCAGGCGATCATCCGCTTTTACGAGCGATATTTTCACCTTCCGCTCAGAATCAAGATGCAGGCTGGAGAGGGCAACCAGGAAGCGCTTGAGCAGTTTCAGCAGAAGAAGCTGGAGGAAGAGCGCGAGGTTATCCAGCGCATGATGGAGAGCATGGAGGCTGAGATGCCGGCGGCGGATGAAGAGGAAGGGGATGTGCGGCTCCAGTTCGGTTACGAAATTAAAGAGCAGCCTGTTCCCATTCAGGAAATTCAGGACGAGGAAAAGAAGATCACGCTGCAGGGAACGATTTTTGGCCTGGACAGCAAGGAGCTGCGCAATGGAAGCACCCTGTTCACTTTTTATCTGACAGACTTTACGGATTCACTGCAGATGAAAATGTTCGCCAAAACCAAGGAAGACCTGAAGATTCTAAGCTTGCTTGCCAACGGCAAATGGGTGAAGGTGCGCGGAAGGGTGGAATACGACCGGTTCATGCAGGTGCCGGAGCTCGCTATGATTCCTTCCGATCTGGTGGAGGTGCAGGCCCCACCATCGCGCAAAGACAATGCGTCTGAGAAGCGGGTGGAGTTTCACCTGCATTCGAAAATGAGCACCATGGATGCAGTAACCTCCATTGACACGTATATCAAAACAGCAGCCAAATGGGGGCATAAAGCGATCGCCGTAACGGATCACGGCGGGGTGCAGTGTTATCCCGAAGCGGCCAAAGCCGCCAAGAAGAACGGCATTAAAATGATATACGGGGTGGAAGCCAACGTAGTCAACGATGCCATTGAGGTTGTCCTGCAGGCTCAGCCGCTTGATCTCAAAACGGCTACATATGTCGTATTCGATATTGAGACGACAGGCCTCTCGATTACACAGAACAGGATTATAGAAATCGCGGCTGTGAAAATGCAGGAAGGCAAGGAAATCGATCGTTATGCCACCTTCGTCAACCCGCATGAGCGGATTCCTTATAATATCCAGCAGCTCACCAATATTACGGATGAGATGGTCAAGGACGCGCCGGACGTGGAACCGGTTATGGAGGAATTCGTGAAGTTTGTTGGAGACGCGGTACTGGTCGCTCACAATGCGCGCTTCGATATCGGATTCATTCAAGCTACCCTGAAGAAAATGGGTCTGCCTGAGCTGACGAATCCGGTGCTGGATACGCTGGAATTGGCGCGTATGCTGTTTCCTACGATGAAAAACCACAGACTGAATACGCTGACGGATAAATACAAGGTCGCCCTGGAAAGTCATCACCGCGCGATTGATGATACCATAGCGCTCGGAGGTGTGCTGAACGGCCTGCTCGCCGATGCCGCACAGCTTAAAGGCATGACGCGGCTGGATCAGCTTAATGATTATGTGGGCAAGGATTTATCCACGGCCCGGCCGTTCCACTGCTGCATTTATGCGCTGAACCCGGTCGGTAAGAAGAACTTATATAAGCTTGTTTCTCTGTCGCACACAGAATATTTTAAAAGGGTGCCCTGTATCCCAAAATCGAAATTGTCCGAGATGCGGGAAGGCCTGCTGATTATTTCCGGCTGCGAAAAAGGCGAATTTTTCGAAACCGTGCTGAACAAGACGGTAGAAGAAGCAGAAGAGGTGGCGCAATTTTACGATGTGCTGGAAATTCAGCCGCTCACAATGTACATGCATCTTGTAGAAAAGCAGCTTGTCAGCGACCCGGAAGCGATTAAAACGGCGCTGCGCAAAATATGCGATATCGGGCAGCGGCTCGGCAAACCAGTCATCGCTACAGGAAATGTTCATTATCTGGAGACAAGGGACAAGCTTTACCGCGACATCACGATTCACGGTATTACTGGCTTCAGCCCGCTCAAAGGTATACGCAAGCCTGACGCCCATTTGCGCACCACGGATGAAATGCTGGCTGAATTCGAATTCCTCGGAGAAGAGAAAGCCTATGAAGTGGTCGTTACCAACACAAGCGAATTGGCGGACCGCTTCGAAGAGCTGGAGCTGTTCCCGGACAAACTGTTTACGCCGATTCTGGAGGGGGCGGATGAGGAAATCCGCAACACCTGCTACGAAACGGCCAGATCCATCTATGGGGAGGACCTTCCCGAGGTTGTGGTAGCCCGTCTGGAAAAGGAATTGGAGCCGATCATTAAATACGGCTTTTCGGCCAACTATCTGATCTCCGAGCGGCTTGTCAAAAAGTCGAACCAGGACGGCTACCTGGTCGGTTCCCGGGGCTCGGTAGGCTCATCGGTTGTGGCTACGTTCCTCGGTATATCCGAGGTTAATCCGCTGCCAGCCCATTATATTTGCCTGAATACGGAATGCAAGCACAGCGAATGGTTCCTGGACGGCAGCGTACCGAGCGGGTTCGACCTTCCCGACAAGGACTGTCCGAAATGCGGCGGCAAGCTCAAAGGGGAAGGACAGGACATCCCGTTCGAGACGTTCCTTGGCTTTAAGGGGGACAAGGTTCCCGATATCGACTTGAACTTCTCGGGTGAGTATCAGCCGAATGCCCACAATTATACCAAGGTGCTGTTCGGGGAAAAGTCGGTATTCCGGGCGGGCACGATCGGCACAGTTGCCGAGAAGACCGCCTTCGGCTTTGCGAAAAAATACGAAGAAGAGCATAACCAGAAATGGCGCGGCGCGGAGCTGAACCGGCTGGCCACCGGCTGTACCGGTGTCAAGCGCAGCACGGGTCAGCACCCTGGCGGGATTGTTGTCGTACCGGATTATATCGAGGTTGAGGATATTACTCCGGTTCAGTATCCGGCGGATGATACGTCCGCGGAATGGAAGACCACCCATTTTGATTATCATGCCTTTGACGCGAACCTGCTCAAGCTTGATATTCTGGGGCACGATGATCCGACGATGATGAGAATGCTGCAGGACCTTACAGGAGTCGATCCAACGACGATACCGATGAATGATCCCAAGGTCATGAGCATGTTCAACTCGACGGAAGCGCTCGGTGTTATGCCGGAGCAGATCCGAACGCCGGTGGCCACCTATGGTATTCCTGAAATGGGTACCAAATTTGTACGCCAGATGCTGATCGAGTCACAACCATCCTCCTTTGCGGATTTGCTGCAGATTTCCGGACTGTCGCATGGTACGGGAGTTTGGCTTGGTAACGCGCAGGACCTGATCAAAAACGGTACGTGCAATATTAAAACCGTAATCGGCTGTCGTGACGACATTATGTTGTTCCTTATTTACAAGGCGGGCATGGACGCCAGTCTGGCCTTTAAAATTACGGAAAGCGTACGTAAGGGCAAAGGCTTGACGCCGGAATGGATTGAAGAGATGAAGAGATGTAAGGTGCCACAATGGTACATTGACTCCTGTCTCAAAATTCAGTACATGTTCCCTAAGGCGCATGCGGCGGCCTATGTTATTTCTGCCGTCCGTACCGCCTACTTCAAGCTGTATCATCCGATTGAATTTTATGCGACCTATTTCTCGGTCCGTGCAGCCGACTTCGATATCGAATTATGCTGCCAGGGCTATGAAGCGATCGGCCGTAAAATTGTCGAAATCGAGCAGCTCGGGTTCCAGGCACCGCCGAAGGAGAAAAACATGCTGCCGATTCTGGAGATGGCCTTGGAGATGACCGCACGCGGCTTCACCTTTAAAACGATCGATCTATATCGTTCGGAAGCTACCCGTTTTAAAGTTGACGGGGATTCGCTGATCCCTCCGTTCGGGGCGCTGGCGGGAATCGGTGAAAACGCAGCCCGCAATATTGCGGCTGCCCGCGAGCAGGGTGAGTTTTTGTCGATCGAGGATTTCCAGCAAAAATCGAAGGCAAGTAAAACGATTGTGGAGATGCTGTCGCAAATGGGTTGCTTCCGAGGGCTTCCGGAAAGCAACCAGCTTTCTCTCTTTTAGGCTTGTTTTCTCCTTGAGCAGTCAAGCTTCAGCACTTGTCACTTACATCTGGTTATGTTATAATTTTTTTGGTAATCATGGAGATAAAACCGTTGCTAAAGAGTGGGGAAACCCACTCTTTAATCTTTGCTATGGTGGTTTTGTGATAATTTTGCGCAAGCCCCGGGCTGCGCAGCAAAGACAGATATAGGAAACGATACTCTTGGAGGTTATAATCTTTGAGCACACCAAAGATCAAATCCATCGTGGAAGAAATGGTCCAACCCTACTTGATCGAGCATGGCTTCGAGCTTGTCGACGTTGAATATGTCAAGGAAGGCAGCAACTGGTTTCTGCGCGTCTTTGTTGACAAGGACGGCGGTATTGACCTGGACGACTGCAGTATGATCAGTGAATATCTCAGCCAGAAGCTGGATGAGAAGGATCCGGTTTCAGATGCTTATTTTTTAGAAGTGTCATCTCCCGGTGCGGAACGTCCGCTGAAGAAAGCGGAGGATGTGGCTAAAGCAGTGGGCAAAGACGTATTCATTACTACATACGAGCCTGTCAACGGCCTCAAGGAATTTGAGGGCAGATTGCTTTCATTTGAAAATGATGAGCTTACGGTGCAAACCGGCAAAAAAGAGCATGTCATTCCGTATGCCAAAGTAGCGGGAGCGCGGCTGGCGATCATATTTTAAGTGCTTGACTGCAACTAATGACTATTTGTCTCGTATGAAACGGCCGGTCTCCTTGACTGCAACAAGGAAACAAGCCGTTTCTGCGCAAGACGCCATGATTTGAAAGGGGGAGAAATAATCCATGAGTATGGATTTTATTGAAGCAATGAATGAGCTGGAAAGGGAAAAAGGCATCAGCAAAGATGTGCTGTTCGAAGCGATTGAAGCCGCTCTGATTTCCAGCTATAAGCGCAATTTTAACACGGCCCAGAACGTTCGTGTTGATATGAACCGCAACACCGGGGTTATCAAAGTGTTTGCCCGCAAGCTGATCGTTGACGAGGTGCTGGATCCCCGCACTGAAATTTCATTGCCGGCCGCGCGGGAGATCAATCCGCATTTCCAGCTTGACGATATTGCAGAGATCGAAGTGACGCCGCGGGATTTCGGGCGGATTGCCGCCCAGACGGCCAAGCAGGTGGTTACCCAGCGTATTCGCGAGGCGGAGCGCGGGCTGATCTATAACGCTTTTGTGGATAAAGAGGAAGATATCGTCACAGGTACCGTACAGCGTCAGGATCAGCGCAATATTTACGTGGATCTTGGCAAGATTGAGGCAGCGCTTCCGCTTAGCGAGCTT
Organism: Paenibacillus jiangxiensis; assembly: GCF_046098255.1. Lineage (NCBI taxonomy): Bacteria > Bacillati > Bacillota > Bacilli > Caryophanales > Paenibacillaceae > Paenibacillus > Paenibacillus jiangxiensis. The sequence goes on along the minus strand of NZ_JBJURI010000003.1, from coordinate 193,784 downwards.
ATGCCGAATGAGAGGTTCAACCATCTGGACCGCATCAAGGCATATATCACAAAAGTCGAGAATACAACGAAAGGGCCGCAAATTTTGCTGTCCCGCACGCATCCAGGCCTGCTCAAACGCTTGTTTGAGCTTGAGGTTCCGGAAATTTTCGACGGGGTTGTCGAGATTCGTTCCGTGGCCCGTGAAGCCGGGTTCCGTTCCAAAATCGCCGTATACTCGCGCAACGAAGAAGTTGATCCTGTCGGCTCCTGTGTAGGTCCAAGAGGCACGCGCGTGCAGACCATCGTCAATGAGCTGCGCGGCGAGAAAATCGACATCGTCCGCTACTCCGACAATGTCGATGAATATGTGGCCAATGCGCTCAGCCCTTCCAAGGTGCTGGAGGTGCAGGTATTTGAAGAGGAAAAAATGGCGCGTGTCATCGTTCCCGATTACCAGCTTTCCCTCGCCATCGGCATCAAAGGACAGAATGCCCGGCTTGCCGCGAAGCTGACGGGCTGGAAGATCGATATCAAGAGCGAAACCCAGGCGGAAGAAGAGTTAGGCAGACCTCGCACCAATGATGGGGAAATGCATCAAGATTCCGTTTCCGTCGATTAAACGCAAGGTTAAGGGGGGAGTCGTATGAAACAGAGAAAGGTACCGCTGCGCAAATGCGTGGCTTGCCAGGAAATGATGCCGAAGAAGCAGCTTATCCGTATCGTCAAAACCCCTGAAGACGAAATATTGATTGATCTGACCGGTAAAAAAGCTGGCCGGGGGGCTTATTTATGCGGCAAGGACGCATGCTTTAAGCTGGCCCGAAAGAATAAAGCGCTGGATCGTGCTTTAAAGCATCATGTGGATCCGGAAATCCATGATCAATTGGCCCGGGATTTCGCTGCCGCCGAGGAAGAATTCCTGGCGGCACAAGGCAGTGCCGATGATGAATAAGGCGCTGTCCAATATAGGCCTGGCCATGCGAGCAGGCAAACTGGTAACCGGTGATGAAATCGTGCTGAAGGCTGTGCGCTCTTCCGAAGCCAAGCTGGTCATCCTTGCGAAAGATGCCTCAGTTAATACTCAAAAGAAATTCCGCGATAAATGCGGATCCTACAACATTCCACTGCTGATAGGGTTTGACCGGGAAAGCTTGGGCAACAGTGTCGGCAAGCCCGAACGGGTCGTGCTGGCGGTAACGGATCAAGGGTTCGCGCAGATGATCTTGAAACATGCGGGGATTATGTCGGAGGTGGAGTATATTGAGTAAACAGGAAAGCAAAGACAAACTGCGGGTTTATGAGTACGCCAAGTCATTGAATATGAGCAGCAAGGAAATTATTACGATTCTTAAAAGGCTTGACATTCCCGTTAACAATCATATGAGCGTTATGGAGAACGATGCCGTAAACAAGGTTGAAAACTTTTTCAAGGAAATCAAATCCAACGCTGCGAAGCAAAGCGGGACAGGTACGGCCCAGATCCATGCGCAAAAGACAGAGCAACCCAAAATTCAACAGGAAAAGCAGGTAAGTATGAATAATAAAAAAAACAACCAAAACCAGAGCAGTACAAACTCAAGACCGCAAAGCGGTCAGGATAACAGGAGAAGCGGCTCCCCTTCCGGCCAAGGAGGCCAGAACCGGGGCGGCGGGCAGCGACAAGGCAATGCGGGCGGCGGCAACCGTCAGCAGGGAGGTTCGGCACCGCGTCAGCAAAGCGGCACAAGCGTAGGCTCCCGTCCGCAGCAAAACAGCGCCACAAGCGTAGGCTCTCGTCCGCAGCAAAACAGCGGACAGCGTGACGGCGGATCAGCGGTCAGAACGGCCGAACGCAGCGGCGGAGGACAAAACCGCGGCGGGCAAGGCGGCGGCAATCGCGGCGGCGGCAATAACCGCAACAACGGGGGCGGGGGCGGCCGTCAGGGAGGCAACCGCTTTGAAGACCGCTCCGGCGGTCAAAACCGCGGCAACGCCGGACGCGGCGGCAAAGGCGGAAAATTCAACAACAACCGTGGCCGCGGGGGACAGCAGGAACAGCGTCGCGAGAAAATTGACAACACGCCGAAGAAAATTATCGTGCGCGGTGAAATGACCGTTGGCGAAACGGCTAAGCTCCTGCACAAGGACGCCTCCGAGGTGATCAAAAAGCTCATTATGCTGGGTACGATGGCAACCATCAACCAGGAGCTGGACATGGATACGATTCTCCTGCTTGCAGGCGAGTTCGGTGTTGAAGTCGAAGTGAAGATCCCGGTCGAAGAGGACCGTTTTGAAACAGTCGAGGAAAATGATGATCCGGAAAGCCTGACTACCCGTCCACCGGTTGTAACGATCATGGGTCACGTTGACCACGGTAAAACTACATTGCTCGATGCGATCCGCTCCACGAATGTTACCGGCGGCGAAGCAGGCGGCATTACGCAGCATATCGGTGCTTACCAGGTGGAAATCAACGGCAAGAAGATTACGTTCCTGGATACGCCGGGCCACGAAGCGTTTACGGCCATGCGCGCACGCGGTGCCCAGGTTACGGATATGACGATCATCGTTGTCGCAGCCGATGACGGTGTGATGCCGCAAACGGTGGAAGCGATCAATCATGCCAAGGCGGCAGGTTTGCCGATCATCGTGGCGGTTAATAAAATTGATAAGCCGGACGCCAACCCGGATAAAGTGAAGCAAGAGCTGACGGAATATGAGCTTGTTCCGGAAGAGTGGGGCGGCGATACCATCTTCGTGAACGTGTCGGCCAAGCAAAAAATGGGTCTGGAAGACCTGCTTGAAATGATTCTGCTCGTCGCGGAAGTGAACGAGTACAAAGCCAATCCTGACAAGCGCGCACGCGGAACCATCATCGAGGCCGAGCTGGACAAAGGCCGCGGTTCGGTAGCCCGGATTCTCGTGCAAAACGGTACGCTGAAGGTCGGCGATGCGTTTGTGGCGGGCAACTGCTTCGGACGGGTGCGGGCAATGGTCAACGACAAGGGCCGCCGTCTGAAAGAGGCGGGTCCTTCCACACCGGTAGAGATTACCGGTTTGACTGAAGTGCCTTTGGCTGGAGATCCGTTCATGGTGTTTGAAGATGAGCGCAAAGCGCGCGCCATCGCCGACAAACGCGCAATCACACAGCGTCAGTCCGAACTGGGCAGCCATACTCGAGTAACTCTCGACGATCTGTTCCAGCATATTAAAGACGGCGAAATGAAGGATTTGAACGTGATTATTAAAGGTGACGTTCAAGGTTCCGTCGAAGCCCTGAAAGGCTCCCTGAACAAAATTGAAGTTGAGGGCGTACGCGTTAAGATTATTCACAGCAGTGTCGGCGCGATCAATGAGTCGGATATCATTCTGGCTGCGGCGTCGAATGCGATTGTCATCGGCTTTAACGTCCGCCCTGATAACCAGGCTAAAGCAACGGCAGAGTCCGAGAAGGTGGATATTCGCCTGCACCGTGTTATCTACAATGTGATCGAAGAAATCGAGCAAGCAATGAAGGGGATGCTTGACCCGGTTTACAAAGAGAACATTATCGGCCATGCCGAAGTGCGGAACGTGTTCAAAGTCAGCAAGGTCGGAACGATCGCAGGCTGTATGGTTACTTCCGGCAAAATTTCCCGTAACGCGGAAGCCCGCCTGATCCGTGACGGTATCGTCATTTTCGAAGGCAAAATCGATTCCTTGAAGCGGTTCAAGGATGATGCCAAGGAAGTGGCGCAAGGCTACGAATGCGGTATTACCCTTGATGGCTATAATGACGTTAAGGAAAACGACGTCATCGAAGCGTTCGTCATGGAGACGGTGGAACGCTGAGGGCAGAAAGGTGAGCTACAATGGCTAAAATACGAACAGGACGTGTCGGGGAACAGATCAAAAAGGAACTGAGCCTGCTGATCCAGAGTGAGTTGAAGGATCCGCGCATCGGTTTTGTGACCGTGACGGGCGTTGAAGTAACGAATGATCTGTCCCAGGCCAAAGTATATTTAAGCGTACTGGGAGACGAAGAACAGAAGCAGGCCTCACTCAAGGGGCTGGACAAAGCCAACGGTTTTCTTCGCTCGGAGCTGGGTAAAAGAATCCGGCTCCGCCATGTACCTGAACTGATTTTTAAAATTGACGAATCCATTGCCTACGGCAGCCGCATTGAGAAGCTGCTTAGCGACATCGGCAAAGAAGATCAATGATGAATTGAATGTAAAGGAGACGGCAATGCAGACTTATGAACGGGCGCTTCAGCAGGCGAAGGATTTCCTGCAGGAGCATGATGACTTCCTGATCGTGTCGCATGTACAGCCGGACGGAGATGCAGTCAGCTCGACCTTAACGGTGGGCTGGCTTCTCTCATGTCTGGGCAAAAAATTCACGATGCTGAACGAGGGGCCGATTCCGCAGCGGATGAAATTTTTGTGGCATGCTGACAACATTGTCAATATGAGCCTTCAGCCTTTGGACCGCAAGTACAGCCGGGTGATCTGTGTGGATTGTGCGGATTTCCGCCGTGTTGGTCTGACCGAGCAGTATTTTGCAGATGATGCGCTGATTCTGAATATAGATCACCATCCGACCAATGACGGCTATGGCAGCATCAATGTCATCAAGTCGGATGCGGCGGCCACGGCCGAAATTTTGTTTGATCTGGTGAGGCTGTGCGGCGTAAACTGGGATACAGAGATTGCATCCCTGGTCTATACGGGCCTGTTAACGGATACCGGGGGCTTTCGCTATTCAAATACCTCTCCCCAGGTCATGTCCATCGCCTCTAAACTGCTGTCTTATGGCGTAAATGGTCCGGATTTGTCGGAGCGGCTGCTTGAATGCATGTCGCTGGCGCAGGTGCAAATTTTGACGCGGGCTTTGTCGACGCTGGAAATGGCCGCGGACGGCAAAATTGCCTGGGTGACCGTTCTGCCTGAGGACATGAAGGCTGCAGGAGCGGAAAACGAGGACCTGGAGGGGATCGTAAATTATCCGCGCAACATCCAGGGAGTGGAAGTGGGCATTTTATTTAAAGTTATCGACGGACAAGCGGTTAAAGCCAGCCTGCGTTCCGCAGGCAAAGTCGATGTGGCGGCTTTGGCCCAATCCTTTGGGGGCGGAGGGCATGTGCGGGCCGCCGGCTGCCGCTTAGAAGGTCCGCTTGAGCAAGTCGTTGAGCAGGTCGTCAGCAGGGTGAAGGAGAAACTATGAAGAAAACGTGGGAAGGGATATTGCCTGTCTACAAGCCCGCCGGTTTTACCTCCCATGATGTAGTGGCCAAGGCACGCCGGCTGCTGGGAATGAAAAGGATCGGCCACACGGGCACGCTTGACCCGCAGGTCACCGGTGTGCTTCCGCTCTGCCTGGGGCGAGCGACCCGGGTTGTGGAATACTTGCAGGAACAGCCGAAGGAGTATCAGGCCACGCTGCGTCTTGGCCTTGCAACCGATACGGAAGATATGACGGGTACTGTGGTGGAGGAAGCTGATGCACAGGCGGTGACTGAGGAAGAGGCCGCAGCGGTGCTGCGGCGTTTTACCGGCGTGATCAGCCAGGTGCCCCCTATGTATTCGGCAGTCAAGGTGGAAGGCAAACGGCTGTATGAGCTCGCACGTGAAGGGAAGACGGTTGAGCGCAAGAGCCGGGAGGTCACCATCCATGAGCTGGAGATGAATGGGTTTGCCAAAAGGGATACATATACCGATGTATCGTTTCGAGTCCTGTGCTCCAAAGGCACCTACATACGTACCCTTTGTGTTGACATCGGGCGCGAGCTTGGTTATCCGTCCACGATGGTCCGTCTTGAACGGACCATGTCCGCTGGCATCACAGCAGACCGCTGCCTGACATTTGAAGATATCGAGCGCTGTACGGCAGATGGAAGTCTGGGAGAGCGTCTGATTCCGGTGGACGAGGCGGTTGCGTTTATGCCTGCACACACGGTTGTCAGGCAAAGGGCGGCAGCGGCCATACAGGGACAGCGGCTGTCCCCGGGTGCTGTGCTTCCGCCGGTAGAGCATGACCTGTCTATCCGGCTTTATCGGGAAGACGGCCAGTTTCTCGGCATCTTCGGCCGTGATCCGGAGTCTCATGCCGTGACAGCCATCAAGGTGTTTCTTCCGGATCAATGAATAGAAGTTGAAACTATATAAGTGCGAGTTCAGAAAGTCAGGTTTTCAGCACCGAGAAGATTGGATGAAGCCAGGGACTGAGGAGCGGAGCGTACTAGGGGTACGTGAGCACCTGAAATGTTTCCGCAGGAAACATGCTTCGGAAGCGTCTGCTTAGGCCCGGCTGAATTCAAGATTCGATGTCGAGTCTGCTTCCCGATTTACTTCGTGATCAAAAGATGACTTTTTGAACAACCTTTATAAGGAATGGCAGGTGAAATGCGAATGATTACTGTACCGTTGTCATACCCGCCGACAGGTGAAGTTTTGCAGAAGCATGCCCGCCCTCAGGTCATGGCTATGGGGCAGTTCGACGGGCTTCATATGGGGCATCAAAGCGTAATCCGAACGGCAGTTTCACTGGCTGAGCGCCGGCAGTGCCCGGTATCTGTCATGACCTTTCATCCTCATCCGAAAGAAGTCATGAAAAAGGGGGATTATGAGGGCTATCTAACACCCATTGCCGAGAAAAAGGATCTGCTGAAGTCGATGGGTGTTGACGTGCTGTATATTATGGAGTTTAACGAAGCTTTTTCGCTTGTAACTCCGCAGCAGTTCGTAGAAGATGTGCTTTTTCCGCTGCAGGTGCAGACGGCGGTCGTCGGTTTTGATTTTCGCTTCGGACACCGGGGTGAAGGTGATGAAAGCATGCTGAGGGAGCTGGGCGGTGCCCGGATGAACGTGGAGACCGTGCCGCCCTTCCAATTGAACGGGGAAAAAGTCAGCAGCTCCGGCATTCGCAAGGCGCTGCGGGAAGGCGATCTTGCCCGTGCTTTGGACTGGCTGGGACGCTCTTACCGGCTGCAGGGAATCGTTAGCGATGGCGAAAAAAGAGGACGGACGATTGGGTTTCCGACCGCCAATCTCCGGTTGAATGATAATTATGTTATTCCTATGAAAGGCGTATACGCAGTCAGGGCGACTGTAGGTGGCGAGCAGTTGAAAGGGGTCATGAATGTTGGCGTGAAGCCGACGTTCCATGAAGGTGATCTTCAGCCGTCTTTTGAAGTGCATCTGTTCGATTTCGACAGGCAAATCTATGGAGAATGGATGTCTGTAGAGCTGTGCCATTTCATCCGTCCTGAGCGCAAGTTCAGTGGAGTTCAGGAGCTTGTGGCCCAAATCCGCAATGATGCGGATACGGCGGAGCAGCTGCTTTCATCCTCAAGATTATAGTGCGGCATTTACAATGGACAATCTGCTGTGTTATACTGTTTCATGTTGCTCATGCAACAGAGAACCTTAGCTTGGTTGCGCGCTTTCACCGGCGGTTACTCGGCTATCGGCGATTATAATGAAGGAGGTGAACAGAATGGCATTGACTCAAGAGCGTAAACAACAGCTGATTGACGAATACAAAACTCACGAATCCGACACAGGATCCGCAGAGGTTCAAATCGCAATCCTGACTGAGAACATCGTTAACTTGCAAAGCCACTTTCGTTCGCATAAGAAAGACCATCACTCCCGTCGCGGGCTGTTGAAGATGGTTGGTCAGCGTCGTAAGCTTTTGGCTTACCTGAAGAAAACCGATGTAAAACGTTACAGTGCACTGATCGAAAGACTCGGACTGCGCCGTTAATTTTACATGTAAGCCCCAAAAAAGAACCTGGTTGTTCACCGCATGTCCCTGTAAAGGCGACAACGGACAGCAGCCAGGTTTTTCTTGAATTTCCCGGGTTTCCGGATTTTAGCGAAGCCCTCCAGTTATGCCTTTTTTTAAGCACAGTCTATCTACCCAGAAAGAGTGTCGTCTTATGAATCGGCTTGGAGCAGGAAATACTGTTTTTACGCAGAACAAGAACATACAGGTGTAAAGAATGGAGGGATACCATGGAACAACGTGTAGAAATGCAGCTTGGCGGCAGAAAGCTCGTTCTTGAAACAGGCCGACTTGCGAAACAGGCCAATGCAGCAGTAATGGTACGCTACGGCGATACCGCGGTGCTTTGTACCGTTACAGCATCCAGCGAACCGAAGGATTTGGATTTTTTCCCGTTAACCGTCAATTACGAGGAAAGATTATATGCCGTGGGTAAAATTCCTGGAGGTTTCATCAAGCGTGAAGGAAGACCGAGCGAGAAGGCGATTCTTGCCAGCCGCCTGACAGACCGTCCGATACGGCCATTGTTTCCGGAGGGCTTCCGCAATGATGTTCAGGTCCTGAACCTTGTGATGAGCGTCGATCAGGACTGTGAGCCGCAAATTGCGGCCATGATTGGCACCTCGGCGGCGCTGAGCATATCGGATGTGCCGTTTAACGGACCGATCGGCGGTGTTGCAGTCGGCCGGGTAAACGGTCAATTCATCATCAATCCAACCATCGAGCAGCAGGAGACAAGCGATCTGTATCTGGTAGTATCAGGTACAAAAGATGCGATTATGATGGTGGAGGCCGAGGCGAACGAGGTTCCTGAAGAGACGATGCTGGAAGCGATCATGTTCGGACATGATGAAATCAAGAACATCGTCGCGACAATTGAAGAGCTGGTGAAAATTGCCGGCAAGGAAAAAATGCAGGTCAAGCTGCATGCCGTGGATGAAACGGTAAACAAGGAAGTGCGCGAATATGCTGCCGCCCGTTTGGTGGAAGCGGTCAAAATCGAAGAAAAGCATGCGCGTCAGGACGCGATCGATGCGATCAACGAAGAGACGGTTGCTCATTTTGAAGAGAAGTACATCGATACACCGGAGCTTCTGAAGGATGTTAATGAAGTGCTCTATGATATCGTCAAGGAAGAAGTGCGCCGTTTAATTACCCACGACAAGATTCGTCCGGACGGCCGCAAGCTGGATGAAATCCGCCCGATTGAGACTGATACTGGCCTTCTGCCGCGAACGCACGGCTCCGGTTTGTTTACACGCGGACAGACACAGGCTTTGAGCGTATGTACGCTGGGAGCTCTTGGCGATGTGCAGATTCTGGACGGTATTTCACTGGAAGAGTCGAAACGCTTTATGCACCATTATAACTTCCCGCCTTTCAGCGTGGGCGAGGCTCGTCCTCTGCGTGCTCCAGGCAGACGCGAAATCGGACATGGTGCGCTTGGCGAACGTGCACTTGCCAAAGTTATTCCGTCTGAATCCGAATTCCCTTACACGATCCGCCTCGTATCCGAGGTGCTTGAATCGAACGGATCCACCTCGCAGGCGAGCATTTGCGCCAGCACACTGGCAATGATGGATGCGGGGGTTCCGATCAAAGCTCCGGTTGCGGGTGTGGCGATGGGATTGATCAAGGATCAAGAGCATGTATCTATTCTGACAGATATTCAAGGTATGGAAGATCACCTTGGAGATATGGACTTTAAGGTGGCCGGTACAGCTGAAGGCGTAACCGCCATTCAGATGGATATCAAGATTGACGGCATTGACCGCAACATTTTGCATGACGCTCTGACCCAGGCCAGAGAAGGTCGGATATTCATTCTGAATAAAATGATGGAAGCGATCCAAGAGCCGAGGAAGCAGCTTTCACCTTATGCGCCAAAAATTATCACGATGTATATCAACCCGGATAAAATCCGCGATGTTATCGGCGCAGGTGGCAAGATTATCAACAAGATCATTGAAGATACTGGCGTAAAAATTGATATCGAGCAGGATGGCCGTGTGTTTATCGCTTCGTCCAATCCGGAAATGAACGAGAAAGCACGCTCCATTATCGAAGGGATCGTAAGAGAAGTGGTTGTCGGCGAAATCTATGTCGGAACCGTTAAACGTATCGAGAAATTCGGCGCATTCGTTGAAATTTTGCCGGGCAAAGATGGACTGGTTCATATTTCCCAGCTGTCCACCGAACGGGTCGGCAAAGTGGAAGACGTGGTGTCGATCGGCGATACGATTACGGTTAAAGTTACCGAAATCGATCAGCAGGGTCGGGTTAACCTGTCCCGCAAAGCCGTATTGACTGCGGAGCAGCCGGCCAAGTAAATAACCCAATCATCGAAGAAGAATCCGTAAAAGAGACAGAGTAATTTTCTGGCTCTTTTTTTAATACATAAGCAGGCAGAAACCGTGAGGCATAAAACCTGTCCGGCGCTCATAGGATGTGGACAAACGCGCTGGAAGGATGAATGGGGATGAAAAAGGCGAAAATAGCCGCCGCTGCCTTGGGGAGTGCGATTGTGGTTTTGCTCGTAGGCCAAATCAGCGGTATCCGTGAATATGTGCAAGAGGTCCGCAGCCAGTGGGAAGAAGCGACAGCAGTAGAAGTGTGGGGCCCTGCAACAGCAGGAGAGCAGTTGATGGAAATCATAAAGCTTGAGGCCGAGCGGCGCCAACAGGCTCCGGTTGATGCGAAGGTTGACCGCGTCTGGAAAGCCATTCCAGGGTACAACGGGGTAGAAGTAGATATAGAAGCCACCTACCGGAGGGCCGCCGCTGCTCCGGGTATGCCTGTAAAGTACATATTTAAGCAAATTCCGCCGCAGGTATCGCTCGATGATCTGGGCCATCATCCGATTTACCGCGGCAACCCTGCCAAACCGATGGCTGCCTTCATGATTAATGTGGCCTGGGGTAATGAATACATCGGGCGTATGCTCGATACCCTGGATCGTGAACATGTAAAGGCCACCTTTTTCCTGGACGGAAGCTGGCTGAAGAAAAATCCGGATGTCGCCAAGGAAATTCAGAAGAGAGGGCATGAAATTTCAAATCATGCTTATTCCCACCCGAATATGAGCAGGGTCGGCCGGGAGCGCGCGCAACAGGAGATTTCGAAAACGGAGGCTCTGCTCAAGGAAACGCTTGGTGTCCAGAACAAGTGGTTTGCTCCTCCTTCCGGGGACTATGATCAGGAGACCGTTGAAATCGCCGCAAGCCAGGGATTGAAGACCGTTTTATGGACTCTGGACACAGTGGACTGGAGAAAACCGGCCCCTTCTTCCATTGTGCGCAAAATTGCGGCCGGTGTTGAGCCGGGATCGCTTATTCTGATGCATCCAACCCAATCTTCAGCGGAGGCATTGGCTGATATGATCAAGGCTGTGCGCAGCAAAGGGCTCACACTTGGAACCGTCAGCGAGACACTGTCGGCGGAGCGGATCATGGACAGTACGGTTGAGTAGTCTTCCTTTTTCTGTTACGATGAACATTATGGCGTCAGATAAAAAATGGACACATGCAAGTTTAAGTTTAGGGGGGCCAACTTAGTGAAACAAATACAGCTGAACAACGGCCTTAGAGTGGTCATGGAAAAAATTCCGAACGTACGCTCTGTTTCCTTCGGGATCTGGGTCAAGACCGGATCGCGGCATGAAGCCGAAGCAAGCAGCGGCATATCCCATTTTATTGAGCACATGCTTTTTAAAGGCACGGATCGGTTCAGTGCAAAAGATATTGCGGAGGAATTTGATGCCATTGGCGGCAACGTTAATGCGTTCACATCCAAAGAATATACATGCTACTATGCCAAGGTGCTTGACGAGCATTTGCCGATCGCGGTGGATGTACTGTCAGATATGTTTTTTAATTCAAAGCTGGACCCTGAGGAGCTTGCCAGAGAGAAAAATGTCATCCTTGAGGAAATTTCCATGTACGAGGATACGCCTGATGACATGGTGCATGATCTGGTTTCCAGAGCAGCGTACGGGAGCCATCCGCTGGCCTTTCCCATTCTCGGCTCGGAGGAGCGCCTGCAGGGCATGGACAGCGACCAGCTCCGCAGCTATATGAGAGAGCACTATACCATTGAAAATACAGTGATCAGCCTGGCCGGTAATATCAATGATGACGTGGTCGAGCTGCTGGAGAAGCATTTCGGTCACTTTGACAATCATGGTCAGCCTTCGAAGTTGGACGTTCCTGCTTTTGCAGGGCAGCTCCTGTTCCACGAAAAAAGCACGGAGCAGAACCATATCTGCCTTTCGTTCCCGGGTTGTGCCACGGGCGAGCCGCTGCACTATGCCATGATTTTGCTGAATAATGCGCTTGGCGGAGGCATGAGCTCCAGACTGTTTCAGGAAATCCGTGAAAAACGCGGACTCGCATACTCCGTGTATTCCTATCACAGCTCCCATGCGGACAGTGGCCTGCTGACCATCTATGCAGGTACGGCGCCAAAGCAAACCAAGGATGTGCTTGAGCTGACCCAGGAACTGCTGCATGACGCCGCCGTGAAAGGACTGACATCCACTGAGCTCAGCAAGGGCAAAGAGCAGCTTAAAGGCAGCCTGATCCTGAGCCTGGAGAGTACAGGCAGCCGGATGAACAGAAACGGGAAAAATGAACTGATGCTGGGCCGCCATTATACGCTGGACGAGATGATCCGAAATATTGAGCAGGTTACGATGAATGATGTGCAGGCCGTGCTGGACCGTATGTTCGCCAAGCCTTTTGCCGTCGCCATGGTCGGGTCTTCGGACGCGGCAGTTACAGGATTGAGGAGGGACCAATTTGCCTTATTACGTGGAAATTAACAAATTTGCGGGCAATGAAGACATCGAATTGCCACGCAAAATGTCGGAGCTTGCTTCCGGATTCGATTTATATGCTGCAGTAACGGAGGATGTCGTGCTGGAGCCCGGGAAGCGCTGCTTGATTCCGACCGGATTTGCGCTCGCCATGCCTGCCGGTCTGGAGGCGCAAATCCGCCCCCGCAGCGGGCTGGCCTACAAGCACGGGATTACGTGCCTGAACACACCCGGCACGATTGATGCCGATTACCGCGGCGAAATCAAGGTGCTGCTTATCAATTTGGGGGAAGAGCCATTTACCATCGTGCGGAACGAACGGATCGCCCAGATGGTGTTCCAGGAAGTGCCCCAGGTTGAGCTGAAGCAGGTTGAAGTTTTATCTGAAACGGTCCGCGGCTCGGGAGGCTTCGGACATACAGGCAGAAAATAGGCCTGCAGCACAATGATACGAATATGACCGTAAGAAAAACGTCTGCCGACGTACTTTCACAGAAGACAGATCGCGTTTAGCGGAAGTTTTCTTGTGTCTAATATCTTAAAGCGAGCCGCCCGTTATGGGCGGTTTTTTGCGTTCTCTATCACCCTTTCCGGGTAAACGCATAATATGAACCATACCGTGTCTGGAAAAGGAGTGAATACCAGATGCTCACAGGAATTCGGGTTTTGGTTATGGGCGGAGATGCCCGGCAGCTGGAGGTACTGAGGAAATGTGCCGCTTTGGGCGCTTCTGTGCATGCAGTGGGATTTGAACGCATTCCGGAGAAGATTCCCGGTGTGTTTTTCGTGCCTCTTGGAGAAGAAGTTCTGGAATCAGCGGATGCACTCATATTGCCGGTTGTAAGCTGTGATGATGAAGGAAAGGTAAGTGCGTTATTTTCTGATGAACCGCTGCAGCTGCTGGAAGAACATGTTTCCGTGCTTCCGGGGCACTGTACAATTTACACCGGAATGGCAAAGCCGTATCTGCACAAGTTGAGCGACAAATACGGTCTAAAGCTGGTTGAGCTCCTGAATCGGGATGATATTGCCATTCACAACTCGATTCCTACCGCCGAAGGGGCCGTCATGATGGCGATCCAGCATACGGATATAACAATTCACCAGTCCAAATGCATGGTGCTCGGTATGGGACGTACCGGGTTTACATTGGCTAAAACTCTGCAGGGGCTGGGGGCTGACGTGAAGGTCGGAATTCGCTTGAAGGATGAAGGGGCACGTGCCGCCGTGATGGGCTGGAAGCCTTTTGAGACAAGGGATTTGGTGGATGAGGTGTACGATATCGACTTGCTTTTTAATACGATACCCACTATGATTATCACAGCGCAAATCCTGTCCCGAATGCCTCGGAGTGCCGTCATTATTGACCTGGCCTCCGCTCCCGGCGGATGTGATTTCTCAAGTGCGGAGAAGATTGGAATCAAGGCTGTTCTTGCACCTTCACTTCCCGGCATCGTAGCTCCCAAAACCGCAGGTATGATTATGGCGGACGCATTGGTTCAGCAGCTTTTGCAAGATAATCCGAACCGGGAGGAAGGCGTATGAACTGGAGGGGCAAGACAGTAGGTTACGCGATTACGGGCTCACACTGCACCTTTGAGGAAGTGATGCCCGTCATTCAGCGTTTTGTAGATGAAGGCGCACGGGTCATTCCGATTATTTCAAGCTCGGTGCTGACGACGGATACACGTTTCGGCACCTCACAAAGTTGGCAAAAACAGTTGAAAGATATAACAGGGAATGATATCATTTCTACAATTGTTGAGGCTGAACCGCTTGGGCCATCTCGTATGCTGGATGTGCTTGTTATTGCGCCTTGCACGGGCAATACGACCAGCAAGCTGGCCAACGCCATGACGGACAGTCCAGTGCTGATGGCTGCCAAAGCGCAGCTTCGGAACGGCCGTCCGCTGGTGCTTGCCATTTCAACCAATGACGGCCTTGGACTGAATGCGGCGAATATCGCGAAGCTGCTTGTGGCCAAATCCGTTTATTTTGTGCCGTTCGGGCAGGATAATCCGGAACAGAAGCCCAATTCGCTTGTGGCCCAGATGGAGCTTATACCTGAGGCCTGTTATGCAGCTCTGGAGGGCAGACAGCTCCAGCCTATGATCATTCAGCGACGTCATACTGTATAATTGCCTGGCTGGCCTCCGGCTGCTGATGCAGCCGGGGGCTTTCAGAATATATGGTCATTCGCTGCAGCGGCAAAGGGTAAAAGAAGCAGGTTGGGCAAGCCGGAAAATGATGCAGCATGAGATTGTTTTGGCAGGGACGGATATTGATACATATATCCCGTTCCTGAGGTGCACACGGTGGAGGAGAAATTATGGGGATTTTAGTACAGAAATACGGGGGAACTTCGCTTTCCACACCTGAAGCCAGAAGTCTGGTTATCGGTCATATCAAGAGGGAGCTGAAGAACGAGTTTCAGCTTGTAGTGGTTGTATCGGCCATGGGCCGCAAGGGTGAACCGTATGCAACGGATACGCTGCTCGATTGGGCGGCAAGCAACGGAGACAGTCTGCCTGACCGCGAACGGGATCTGCTGATGTGCTGCGGAGAGATTATTTCTGCAGCAACGCTTTGCAGCCTGCTCGAGCAGGAAGGGATTTCCGCTACGGTATTGACAGGAGCACAGGCAGGCTTTGTAACCGACAGCCAGTTTGGGAATGCAAGAATTCTGGACATCAAGCCTGCACGTATTTTGGAGGAGCTTGAGCAGGATCGTGTGGTAATCGTAACTGGTTTTCAGGGCCAGACGGAAAACGGGGATTTCACGACGCTTGGCAGAGGCGGGAGCGATACATCGGCTACTGCGTTAGGGGCCGCCCTTCATGCGGAAATGGTCGATATTTATACGGACGTCAACGGAATTTTAACCGCGGATCCAAGAATTGTGGAAGATGCCAAACCGCTAGCTTATGTCAGCTACACGGAAATTTGCAATATGGCGCACCACGGAGCGAAAGTGATTCACCCGCGTGCCGTGGAAATTGCCATGCAGGCGAATATTCCTGTTCGTGTGCGTTCGACTTTCTCCGAGAGTGAAGGCACATTGGTGACGCAACCGGAGGGCTTCAAGGATGTTCAGTCAGGTGTGGTGGACCGTTATGTGACTGGTATCGCCTACGTTGGGAATGTGACCCAGATTACTGTGGAGTCGGAGGAACCGAACAATCATCTTCAGTTAAAGGTATTCAAGGCGATGGCCGTAAGCGGCATCAGCGTCGATTTTATCAATGTCACAACAACGGGCGCGGTGTATACGGTCAGTGACAGTGAAGGTCCTAAAGCGGTTAAAATATTACAGGAAATGGGTATGAGCCCGAAGACTGTCTCTGGCTGTGCGAAGGTATCGGTGATCGGAGGCGGCATTAACGGCGTGCCGGGCATCATGGCGACGATTGTCGAGGCTTTGGCGGAGGCCGGCATTCAGATTCTGCAGTCTGCCGATTCCAACACAACGATTTGGGTATTGGTCAAAAAAGAGGATATGGTGCAGGCGCTGCGCGCGCTTCATGCCAAATTCGAACTTCACCGTTAACCAAGCATGGGGCAATGAAAGGAGGCAGCATGATGGATTTTGGAAGATTGATCACAGCAATGATTACACCATTCGACGGGCAAGGCGAGATCAACTGGGACGCGACATCCGATTTGATCGATTATTTGATCGAAGTGCAAAAATCCGACTCCCTCGTTGTATCGGGGACGACAGGTGAAGCCCCGACTCTCAGCGATGAGGAGAAAATCAAATTGTTTTCTTTTGTGGTGGATAAAGCGGCCGGGCGTTGTAAAATTATAGCGGGCACGGGCAGCAACAATACGCGCCATTCCATTCATTTGACCAGGGAAGCCGAACGTGTGGGCGTAGACGGCGTACTGCTTGTAGTTCCTTATTACAACAAGCCGAATCAGGAGGGCATGTACAGACACTTCGAGGCCATCGCCGGCTCTACTTCCCTGCCTGTCATGCTTTATAATGTGCCGGGAAGAACGGTAGCAGGCCTGACTGCTGAGACAACACTCCGCTTGGCCCAGCTCGGGAACATTGTGGCAACCAAGGAGTGTGCTTCGCTGGAACATGTTACACAGATCGCAGCTGCTGCGCCGGACGGATTTAAGGTGTATTCCGGTGACGATGCCTCGGGGCTTCCCGCCATGGCTGTAGGCGCTTATGGAATCGTCAGTGTTGCCAGCCATGTGGTCGGCTCGGAAATGAAGCGGATGATTGAAGCCTTTACTGGCGGGCGCCCAGATCAGGCAG
Organism: Paenibacillus jiangxiensis; assembly: GCF_046098255.1. Classification (NCBI taxonomy): domain Bacteria; kingdom Bacillati; phylum Bacillota; class Bacilli; order Caryophanales; family Paenibacillaceae; genus Paenibacillus; species Paenibacillus jiangxiensis. The sequence continues at coordinate 176,974 of NZ_JBJURI010000003.1, read as the reverse complement.
CCACTCTGCACCAGTCGTTGTTTCCTGTGTTTAAGGGGTTGTTTGAATGCCCGAATCCGGTTGCTGTCAAATATGCATTAGAGCTGAGGGGAGTTGCCGCCGGACCGGTCCGACTGCCGTTAGTGGCTCCAACGGAGCAGGAAGCGGGCTTCATTCGATCCTTGTTTGAAAAATAATTTTTTTAGAGGTAGTTCAAAAAGTCATCTTTTGATCACGAAGGAAGTCAGGAAGCGGACTCGACATCGAATCTTGAATTCAGCCGGGCCTTCCGGTGCTCACGTACCCCACGTACGCTCCGCTCCTCAATCCCTAACTTCATCCAACCTTCTCGGTGCTGAAAACCTGACTTTTTGAACACTCACTTATACGGCAGAACAGAAGCGTTTCCGATGAGGAGCGCTTTTTTTGTTTTAATGGGCGTGGTAAAAGCGCGAAAACGGCCTGCCGTTCATGGTTTTTTGGAAAACGGGAAACCTAACTTCAAAGAAGATGGCGACTTGTGTTTTCACTTTTTAATCATGTATAATGGGGTCAAGTGACTGGGTGCGGTATTTTTTTGAAAATTAAATAACAAATTAAGGTACGACGTCCAACTACCATAGGAGGTTTAGATTCATTTGTCTAAAAAAGCCAACAACGATAAATTGATGATTTTCGCTTTGGGCGGCGTCGGAGAGATCGGGAAAAACATGTATGTCATCCAATATGCCAACGACATTGTGGTCGTGGATTCGGGACTGAAGTTTCCTGAGGAAGATATGCTCGGAATCGATATCGTAATCCCTGATATTTCCTACCTTACGGAGAACCGTGACAAAGTGAGAGGCATAGTGCTGACACACGGCCATGAAGACCATATCGGTGGTCTGCCGTATGTGCTCAAGCACCTGAACGTTCCCGTTTACGGGACGAAGCTGACTCTGGGGCTTGTGGAGAACAAGCTGAAGGAGGCGAATTTGCTCGGAGAGACGAAGCGGATCATGATTAATGCCGACTCCGAGATCAAACTGGGATCGACCCTGAAAGTGTCATTTTTTAGTACAAATCACAGTATTCCGGATTCTGTCGGTGTATGCATCGATACACCAGAAGGTGCTGTTGTTCATACGGGCGACTTCAAGTTTGACCATACTCCAGTCAATGGTCAATACGCGGATTTGCAGCGGATGGCTGAGATTGGAAGCAGGGGGGTGCTAGCGCTTTTATCAGATAGCACCAATGCCGAGAAGCCTGGCTTCACACCTTCGGAGAAAAGTGTAGGCATCGTGCTTGAGGATATTTTCCGCAAATCCCGCCAGCGGGTTGTGGTTGCAACTTTCGCCTCCAATGTGCACCGGATTCAGCAGGTGGTGAACGCCGCCGAGAAAACAGGCCGCAAGGTGGCTGTGATCGGGCGCAGTATGGTGAATGTCGTCGGCATTGCCCATGATCTCGGATATTTGCAAATTCCGGACGGTATGCTGATTGAGCCTGAGGAAGTTGGCAAAATGGCCGCAGACCGGGTCGTAATCCTGTGCACCGGCAGCCAGGGGGAGCCGATGTCGGCGCTAACGCGCATGGCCCGCTCCACGCACCGTAAGGTGGATATTTTGCCTGGAGATTCCGTCATCATTGCCGCAACTCCTGTACCGGGCAACGAGAAATACGTCGGCCGTACGATAGACGAACTGTTCCGTCTAGGTGCGGAGGTTTATTATAGCGGAGCAAATTCAGGCGTGCACGTGTCCGGGCACGGCAGCCAGGAAGAGCTTAAGCTGATGCTCAACCTTATGAAGCCGCAGTTTTTCATTCCAATTCACGGTGAATACAGAATGCAGCGCAGACATGCCTTGCTGGCCGAATCAGTAGGCATTGATCATGACAACATTTTTATTACCGATATCGGCGATGTTGTTGAGATTCAGAACGGTACCGCTCGCAAAGCAGGAAAAGTAACCGCCGGCAATGTGCTGATCGACGGATTGGGAGTCGGCGACGTAGGCAATATTGTGCTGCGTGACCGGAAGCTCCTGTCACAGGACGGTATTCTGGTCGTTGTGGTTACGCTCAGCAAGCAGGATGGCACGATCGTCTCCGGCCCTGATATCATTTCCCGCGGTTTCGTTTATGTCCGTGAATCGGAAGGACTGCTGGATGAAGCCAACCGCATCGTATCCAGCACTTTACAGAAGCTGATGAGCGAGAATGTAAATGAATGGGCTTCCCTGAAAACCAATGTCAAAGATGCGCTGGGCCGTTTCCTGTATGAACAGACGCGCCGCAGACCGATGATATTGCCGATTATTATGGAAGTGTAATCTATAGTTGCATAAGGCACACAGTCGCCTCATTCTGCTGGAAATATTGGACGGTTTCCGCAGAGGGAGGCTTTTTTTGTGTTTTGATAGTATAAAATCTTCCATTTAAATACCATACTATTCGTTATAACGCATTTATTAATGAAGGGATGGATTAAAGTATGGTATCTTATGGCGGCAATAAGGAAGAAGAGACGGAAACTCAAAATCCGCAAACCGGAGATAAAAAGATGACCCCTGTCTTGGAGAGCATACAGCAGCTTGGACAGACCGGAGTACCTGCTATGGAATCCAATATCTTTTGCATGACCATTATCGGACAAATTGAAGGTCACTTCATCCTGCCTCCGCAAAACAAGACGACCAAGTATGAGCATATCATTCCCCAGCTTGTAGCTGCGGAGCAAAATCCCCGGATAGAAGGGCTGCTGCTTGTGCTGAATACGGTTGGAGGCGATGTGGAAGCCGGGCTGGCCATAGCGGAGATGATCGCTTCCCTGAGCAAACCGACCGTAACGGTAGTCATCGGCGGCGGTCACAGCATCGGCGTGCCCATCGCGGTATCGGCGTCTTATTCGCTTATTGCTGAAAGCGCCACGATGACCATCCATCCCATCCGGATGAGCGGTCTGGTGATCGGGGTACCGCAGACCTTTGAATATATGGAGAAGATGCAGGAACGGGTGGTGCGGTTTGTGACCAGTCATTCCAGCATCTCTGAGCAGCAGTTCAAAGAGCTGATGTTCAAGACAGGCGAACTGAACCGCGATATCGGGACGGCTGTGGGTGGCCATGATGCCGTAAAATACGGGCTTATGGACGCGGTTGGCGGTATCGGAGATGCGTTGACCTATCTGAATAAAGCCATTGCTGAAAGAAGACGCACGATGCCGCAGGAGGCGATGCCATCCCTGAATGGCGGCGCCATGCAAGGTCATTCAGGAGCGGCTCCCGCGCAGCAAGGGGGACTGACCCAATGACGCACTATTCCATTGTGCCGATGGAGCTGGTGCTTGAGGGCATGTGGAAAGAAGCAGGCCCTCTCCAGGAAATCAGTGCGGAAGGGTGCCTGATCCAGGTAAGGTCGGAGGGAGAGAGAAAAGGAACCATTGTAAGGCTGCTGGACTGTCCTCTCGATGCATACTTGAACCCGAAGCTGTCTCCGGGCAACGAGATTGAGTGGTAAATCATCCGTGGAGGCGAGAAAGCAAAAAACTTGTCGAAAAAGAACATATGTGCTGATGCGGGTGGACGTGGTATAATATTCTTCTGGGGGTGACCATGATGGCCAGAAGACGCAAGAAGAAGAAAACGACACTCGGGAGCGTCCTGAAATATGAAATATACGGCATTGTCCTGATTACACTTTCCGTTATAGCCTTGTCCGGTGAAGCGGCGGTCGGCCGCTCTTTATCCAAGATGTTCGGTCTTGTGCTGGGCAAGTTTTACTTTGTCATACCCCTGATCGGCATTTTTTACGGCTTGATGGTAATGATACACCGGAAGTGGCCGAACAAATGGAATGGGCGCAAGAGCGGATTGCTTCTATTCGTGCTTACATTAACACTGATGAGCACCATTTCCTCCATGGAACAGCGGCTTGGCCCGATCGGAGCGCTGCAGCCGGGGAATGTGATGAATCAAATACATATTGATTTGCGGGACGAGCTGTTTGCCGCGGATGGAGATCAGCATTCCATGCTGAATAAGGAAATCAGCGGCGGATATGTCGGAGCCGTAGAGCTGATGATCCTGCTCTGGCTGTTCGGGCTGATGGGAGCCAAGCTCATTATGCTCGTCATGTTTGTGATCAGCTTTATGCTTGTTACACAGTTGTCCTATGTGGATTTGGGACGCATTCTGCGCACCAAAGTGCTGAAAACAGGCAGCATCCTGCAGCGCAAGTGGGAGGGAAGAAAATCCCCGATCCCTGTTGCGGAAGGCGGCAGAAGCAGAAAAGGCAAGCCTGTGCCTGTTCCGGAAGAGGAGGAGGAGCTGGAAGAAGATTACGAAGAGCAGCCGTCGCTGCCCAAGCGGAAGCAGCCGTTGTTCTTTCAGCTGTTCGGCTCCCGCAAAGCGCCGGTTGATGCTCATTTGACGGAGGATCAGGCGGAAGGAGAAGCGGCATTTAATTCATTGGCGTATGACCGGTATGATGACGTGGAAGGAGACGTGCACTCATCACCTTTTATGGCTGCCGAACCTGAAGCTGCCGAGACGAGAAGCTCGCCAATTATCAGGGATTTCCTCGAGCAGGTTCGTACGGAAGAAAACGCGGAGCTTTACGACAAGGAAGAGGAGAGCGGCCTGTCTCCGCATGCGGATGCTGGTGCGGATATGCTGCCTACTACCGGACTGGAAGCAGTAGAAGAGAAGGGGCATACGGACGAGACGCAGGCGACCAGCGAACAAGCGGCCGGAGAAGGACTGCCGGGCGGCGAAACAGCCCCTCAGGCACCGGCTCCGCCTCCTCCGAAGCCTTACAAGTTGCCTCCGTTCAAGCTCCTGTCCAAACCGCAAGGCGCAGGCAAGGGAGGCGGACAGAAGGACTATATGCAGACTGCGCGCAAGCTCGAGGCTACACTGGAAAGCTTCGGGGTGCGTGCCAAGGTGCTTGAGGTTGTTCGTGGCCCTGCCGTAACCCGTTACGAAATCCAGCCGGACATCGGCGTTAAGGTAAGCCGGATTGTAAGCCTGACAGATGATATAGCATTGGCTCTGGCAGCCAAGGATATCCGGATGGAGGCGCCGATTCCCGGCAAGTCGGCGATCGGAATTGAGGTTCCGAACAACGAGGTATCGGTGGTAACCATGCGCGAGGTTATGGAAACTCCGGTATTTCAGGAGTCGGAGGCCAAGCTGTCCATTGCGTTCGGCAGGGATATTGCGGGACAGACCATTGTCGGAAATCTGGCGAAAATGCCCCATTTGCTTGTAGCAGGAGCTACCGGTTCGGGTAAATCGGTATGTATCAACGGTATTATTACCAGTGTTTTGTATAAAGCGAAACCCAATGAAGTTAAATTTTTGATGGTTGACCCCAAAATGGTGGAGCTGAATGTCTATAATGGCATTCCTCATCTGCTGGCACCTGTCGTGACCGATCCGAAGCGGGCATCGCTGGCCTTAAAGAAAATCGTCGTGGAGATGGAGAAGCGGTATGACCTCTTCTCCAAATCGGGAACGAGGAACATCGAAGGTTATAATCTGCTGATGAAAGATAATCCGGCTGCTGTACTTCCATATATTGTAGTCATTGTGGACGAGCTTGCCGACCTGATGATGGTGGCCGCCGGAGATGTGGAAGACGCTATTGCCCGTTTGGCGCAAATGGCCCGCGCCGCCGGCATTCATCTAATCATTGCAACGCAGCGCCCGTCGGTTGACGTCATCACGGGTGTGATCAAGGCCAATATTCCTTCGCGGATTGCGTTTGGCGTCTCATCCCAGGTTGACTCCCGTACCATTCTGGATATGGGCGGGGCGGAGAAGCTGCTGGGACGCGGGGATATGCTGTTTATGCCGATGGGGGCTTCCAAGCCAGTTCGTGTGCAGGGGGCGTTTCTGAGCGACCAGGAAGTGGAGAACGTCGTGAGCTATGTCCGCGATCAGGGAGAAGCCCAGTATGACGATACGCTGGTGCCGGAAGTCGAGGAGACGGCAGCGGAAGCGGATGATATGCTGGATGAACTGTACGACCAGGCTGTGAGTATCATTCTTGAGGCGAAGCAGGCGTCCGTATCCCTGCTCCAGCGTCGCATGCGCATCGGCTATACCAGAGCCGCTCGCCTGATCGATTCCATGGAAGCGCGCGGTGTGATCGGCCCTTATGAGGGAAGCAAGCCGCGGGAGGTTTTGATGTCTCTGGAGCAGTATCAGCAAAATAAAATCAGTTCCTGACGGGAACATTGTCAGCCGTTCAAGCTAAGCGCTTGAACGGTTTTTTTGTCGCTCAAAACCTTGCAGGCTTACCCGGTGGAGTGAATAGTCAGGCTTCTTCCTTGTCATAATAAGCGTAGCCATCCTGTTCATCCCACAAAGAAAGGTAGAGCGAATGATGAAAAAGACAGCCCTATGGATATGTACGGGTGTATTGGCGGTTACGGCCGTAATATATGCAGCCTTCCTTGAGCCCGACGACAAACGGAGCAGCAATCCGCTTCCCCAACAAGCCGAGACTCATGAAACTGAACCTGCTGAAGAGGTCTTCAGCAGCAAGCCGATTGTCCAAGGCTCTTACGGTCAGGATGTCTATGAATTGCAAAGCCGTTTGAAATTGCTTGGTTTTTATTACGGAAAGGTAGACAGCCAATTTGGAAGCAAGACTTTAGGATCAGTTAAATGGTTTCAAGACGAATTCGGTATCGATGCCGACGGTGTTGTTGGTCCCAAAACGAAGTTGAAGCTGGTGAATGCCACCAAGGATTGGAAACCGACGGAAACGCCTCTGCACAAGCAGGGCGCTAACCAGCAGACGCCGAACAATGCGGGGACGGGTACAGGGGCAGAAACAGCCGAAAAGGCTGCCTCGACAGATGAAGATGCTTCGCTGAGCCCCGGCAGAGCGAACGGCCTATCTGAAAACGAGCTGAAAATGATGGCTAACGCCGTTTACGGAGAGGCGCGCGGCGAGCCGTTTGAAGGACAAGTTGCCGTCGCCGCGGTTATTCTGAACCGTGTGAAATCACCCAGTTTTCCCAATACACCGTCAGGTGTAATCTTTCAACCCGGTGCATTTACAGCGGTTGCTGACGGGCAAATCTGGCTGACGCCGAATCCGCAAGCCCGTAAGGCTGTTCAACAGGCACTTAATGGCTGGGACCCGACGGGAGGCTGCCTCTATTATTTCAATCCGAAGACGGCGACCTCCAAATGGATTTGGTCCCGTCCACAAGTAAAGACGATTGGGGAGCACATTTTCTGTATGTAGCCCGCAATTAGAAACCGGCAACCGGGGCTTGTCTCCGGTTGCTTCTTGCCTTTTTGATCGTTACAATAAGAAAAACGTCTATCGACGTACATTCACAGAAGCCAGACCGCGTTTAGCAGTAGTTTTTCTTGCGATTCCAAGAAGATAATTCCAAGAAATTTATACTTTCTGGAATCTTAAAAATTGGTACAGATTTCGTTCGTTAAGGAATTAAAATGACGTCGCAAAGGAGTTTTGGACTTGATAAAAACAGAATTTGAGCGCGGCAGCCGGCGGCAGCTGCGTATTCACGTGATGCCGACCAAACGCTTTAAGACGTATGCGATATCACTTTACGCTGGAATTCCTTTGCAGGAAACCACCGTTTCAAGCGTGGCTTTAACCCCTTTTGTATTAAGACGCGGGACGGCTTCCTATCCCGAAACCGTTCAATTCAGGGAGCAGCTTGAGCAGATGTATGGGGCCGGCTTCGGGTTCGATATATATAAAAGAGGAGATTACCAAATCGTCCAGTTTCGGATGGATACCATTAATGACGGCTTCGTAAGCAGCCCGGACAGTCTGCTTGACAGGTCTTTTTCGTTTCTCGGGGAGGTGCTGACACGTCCGGTCATGGAAAATGGCGCTTTCCGCGGGACTTATGTGCAGCAAGAAAGGGAAAATGTGCGCAAAAAACTGGAAGCGATCGTCAATGACAAAATCCGTTATGCAGGCGAACGCTGTATAGAGGAAATGTTCAAAAACGAGCCTTTCCGCCTTCACCCGCTCGGGCAGCGCTCCGATCTTGATTCGATCAGCCCGAACAGCCTGTACAAGGCTTATGGAGATTGGCTCGAAAACGCCAGCATGGATCTGTATGTGGTAGGGGACACGTCTCTGGAAGAGGTGGAGGGGCTTGTAGACCGTTATTTCAGCCTTGACCGCTCTTCTTCGGCACAGTACAGAAGGGCTGATGTATCTGCACAGTCTGGTGATGTTCAGACCGTTGTTGAGCGCCTCGATGTAAATCAAGGGAAGCTGAATATGGGCTTCAGAACATCGATTACCTATAGCGACGATCAATATGCCTCCGCGCTGATGTATAATGGAATTCTTGGCGGTTACCCTCATTCCAAGCTGTTTGTGAACGTAAGGGAAAAAGCGAGCCTTGCTTATTATGCTTCTTCCCGTTACGACGGGCATAAAGGCATTGCCACCATTCAGTCCGGAATTGAAATTCCCAATTACGAAAAAGCCGTAAGCATTATCCGTCAGCAGCTTGACGATATGCGCAAGGGCAGCATCAGTGAGCTGGAAATGAGCCAGACAAAAGCCATGATCCGCAATCTGCTCAAAGAGATGCAGGATTCCGCCTTCGAAATGATTGCTTTTGACTTTAACAGACAGCTTTCCGGCAAGGAAAGAACGGTCGAGCAACTGCTTGAGCAGGTAGAAGCGGTATCCGTCAAAGATGTGCAGGAGGCGGCTCAGACTTTTAATCTGGCCACCATTTATTTTTTGAGAGATCAGAAGGAGGGGTAGCCGTGCAGAACATAACATATGATCATTTACAGGAGACACTGTATTTCGAGGTAATGGATAATGGCCTGCACGTGTATGTGCTTCCCAAACCGGGATTTCAGAAAACGTTCGCCACGTTTGCCACAAAATACGGCTCCATTGATAACCACTTCAAGGTGGAAGGGGAAGAAGCGATCAAGGTTCCGGACGGGATCGCCCACTTTCTTGAGCATAAAATGTTTGAAAAAGAGGACGGAGACGTATTTACGAAGTTTTCCTCCAACGGGGCATCTGCCAACGCATTCACCAGCTTTGAGCAGACGGTTTATCTCTTCTCGGCAACCGAGCATATTTACGATAATCTGGAGACATTGATCGATTTTGTGCAGGCTCCGTATTTTACGGATCAGAGTGTGGAAAAAGAAAAAGGCATTATTGGCCAGGAAATTAACATGTACCAGGATAACCCCGATTGGAGAAGCTATTTTGGCCTGATCGAGGCGTTGTATTCCAAACATCCGGTACATATTGATATCGCGGGTACGGTGGAGTCAATAAGCACGATTACAAAAGAAACGCTCTATACGTGCTATAACGCTTTTTATCATCCCAGCAATATGCTGCTTTTCGTGGTAGGAGGGGTGGAGCCGCAAAAGGTATTCGACCTTGTGCGTGAGAGCCAAAATCGCAAGGACTACAAGCCTCAGGGCAATATCGAGCGCATATTTGAGCAGGAGCCGGTTGGGGTAGCCCAAAAAAGACGGGAAGCAAGGCTGGCGGTATCCCTTCCTAAATGCCTGTTCGGCTTCAAGGAGAAAAAGACGGGCCTTGCAGGAGCGGAGCTGCTGCGCCATGATCTGGAAAGCAAGCTGATGCTTGATCTGCTGCTTGGCTCCAGCACACAGCTTTATCAAAAGTTATACGATGAGGAGCTCATTTCAGACAGCTTCGGCCATGAATACAACAGCTCGCATGGTTACGCCTTCTCGGCGATCGGCGGAGATACCAAGGACCCTGACCGACTGCTGTCCCGCATCCGTGAAGAAATCGAGGCCGTCAAGGCAAGCGGATTTGCGGCGGAGCATTTCGAACGGGCACGCAAGAAAAGAATCGGCGGTTATTTGCGTATGCTCAACTCGCCGGAAAACATCGCCCATGAATTTACACGCCACCGCTTCAGAGGAAGCGATTTCTTTGAGGTGCTGCCGGTTTATGAAAGCATCACTCTTGAAGATGTGAACCGCCGTTTGCGGGAGCACACAGACTGGGAGCAGATGGCCGTTTCGCTGGTGGTGAGTCCTTAAAATGGAGAAGGAAACCGGAGCGGTTAATAAAGCATTGGGGGAAATGACGGTATTGGTGACCGGCGGAAGCCGTGGCATCGGTGCGGCTATTGCGGAGCGCTTCGCCTCAGTTGGCATGAATGTGGTGATTCATTACATGAAATCCCACGAAGAGGCCAACGAAGTGGCCCGGCGCTGCATGAATGATGCCGGTTCCGTGATGACGGTTACCGCGGATCTACGCAGCAAGGAGCAAATTTTACGCATGCAGGAAAAGCTGGAGAATCACGGATTGAAGCCCGATATTCTCGTAAACAATGCGGGGATATCCCACTACGGCCTGCTGACGGATGTGAGCGAGGAAGAATGGGACGATGTCATGGCCGTCAATGTAAAGGGTACATTTCTGTGCACACAGGCTTTTCTGCCGCATATGATTTCACAGCGCTATGGCCGGATTATTAACGTATCCTCTGTATGGGGACTGTCCGGCGCCTCGTGCGAGGTGCTTTATTCTTCAACCAAGGGGGCTGTAAATGCCTTTACGAAGGCATTGGCCAAAGAGGCGGCACTTTCGGGGGTGACGGTTAATGCCGTCGCACCAGGAGCTGTGGATACGGCCATGCTGGAGCATCTTGACCCTGGCGAACTGGCTGAGCTGGAAGATGAGATCCCCGCGGGAAGACTGGCGAAGCCTGACGAAATTTCTTCGCTGGTGTATTTCCTGGCGCTGCCTGAATCCGGATATATCAACGGCCAGATTATCAGTCCCAATGGCGGCTGGGTAACCTGATCTGCAGAAGGCGGCTCTGGCGGAAACCTCCAGCATAGCCGGGAATGACGCGGCGCATATTACATCTGTAGATTTTTTAAAAATCTCAATCCTTACCGAGGAGGATGTAATCATGGCGTCGACAGTGCTCAAAGATTTTGATACCTGGAAAAAGTTCCTTGGAGATCGTGTAGCTAAAGCGGAAAAAATGGGCATCAGCGAGGAAACCATTGCGGACCTGGCTTACGAAATTGGGGAATTTTTGGATGAAAAGGTCGATCCGGCAAACCACTCCAACCGTGCACTGAAAGAGCTGTGGGGTGTGGCGGACAAGGATGAGCGTCACGTCATTGCCAAATGTATGGTGAAGCTCGCCAAAGCCAATGCTTAAGCTGTAAATGACGCGGAAAAGCTCCCATGAGGGGGCTTTTCTGCAATAGTTACAGACCTGTTCTTGTAATTCATAGCTATTTTATATATCATAAACGTGGTTGCAAAAACGGATGTCAATTAAATGCACATGAACGGAATTATCATAGAAATATGTCGAATGTGCTAGAATAAAGGCTTGAAGAGGGTGGCAAAGTGACGGCTGAAACCAAACAATGGTACATGGAATACAAAATACATAACAACCGTCCCGGGCTGCTTGGTGATATTGCTTCCATGCTTGGGATGTTGGGAGTCAATATTCTGACGATTAACGGGGTAGAGGGCGAGCGGCGCGGCATGCTGCTTGAAACGGATGATGATGATAAAATCCGCATTCTCGGCGAGATGCTGCAGAAGGCCAGCAACATCACCATCACCGCGTTCCGTCCCCCCAAGCTGGTTGATATTCTCGCAGTCCGCCATGGCCGCTATATTGACCGTGATTCAGATGACCGCAAGACGTTCCGCTTTACACGGGATGAGCTTGGGTTACTTGTTGATTTTTTGGGTGAAGTATTTAAGAGGGAAGGAAATCAGGTCATCGGTCTGAGGGGAATGCCACGGGTCGGGAAAACGGAGTCCATTATAGCCAGCAGCGTGTGTGCTGCGAAAAGATGGACGTTCGTCTCCTCTACGCTGCTGCGCCAAACGGTTCGCAGCCAGCTTTCCGATGAGGAAATGAACCCCAACAATGTTTTTATTATTGACGGCATTGTGAGTACAATCCGTTCCAATGAGAAACACTATAATTTGCTGCAGGACATCATGAATTTGCCGAGCACCAAGGTGATTGAGCATCCGGATATTTTTGTCCGCGAATCGGGTTACAGTTTTGATGATTTCCATATTATCATTGAGCTGCGCAACAATCCGAACGAGGAAATTATATATGATACATTCACTACCAGTTACACAGACGATATTTAATAACGTGGAGAGAAATGAGGAGATGATGGCATGTCTGAACTGGGTCAGCAGTTAAGAGAGGCCCGGCTGCAAAAAGGGTTGAGCCTGGACGATGTCCAAGATATGACGAAAATTCGCAAAAGGTACCTGGAAGCGATTGAAGCGGGTGACTACAAGGTGCTGCCAGGAACTTTTTACGTCAGAGCATTTATTAAGACCTACGCTGAGACGGTAGGATTAAATGCAGACGAACTTCTTGAAGGCCATAAAAAGGACGTTCCTGTGCAGGAGCAGGAAGCGACGATGGAACCGGTTGTTCAGAAACGGGCTGCCCGCGCATCGGGTGAACGGAATATGAAATGGATGTCGAGCGCGCTGATGTGGCTGTTTCCGATTTTGATTCTCGTTTTGATTTATATATATATCGAGACAAGAAATAATGGTACCACTCCTCCAAACGATGTGGCCCAAAACAATAACCAAAGCCAGACACCTCCGGCCACCGGGGGCGGCAAGGGAACCGGGAGCCAGGAAACCGGCAATCAGGGAACGACTCCTCCGGCGGGTGGAACAGGCAACGATACTTCTGCTCCGCCACAGGGTGAGACCGGCACGACGAATGGCGAGACCGGCGGGGGCGGCCTGACTGACGGGCAGGGAGAGACTCCCCCGGACAATACCGGGACGGAACAGCCGGGAACGGATGAAGGAACAGGAACCACTGAAGGGGTTGCGGTAACCGAAGACGGCAAGGCCGGAAAAACGACCATTTTCAGCGTGTCCAGCGCAAGCGGCGGTCCTGTCAAAGTGGAGATTCAAGCAACCGGAACAAGCTGGCTTGAGGTATACAGGGGTGAAAATTCAAGCGGTGAAAAGCTGCAGTACGGGATGACCGAAGCTGGACAAAATTATTCTTTCGACTTTGATGAACGGGGATTATACATTAAATCGGGTGCTGCTTCCGCAACCTCGATTACGGTTGGCGGGCATCCGGTGACCGACGGCAAGGCGACAACGCGGATCCGGCTTGTTCCAGGCTCGACCGGTACAGCAGGCTCGAACTCTGCATCTACGGATTCGGAAACGGATTCGGCCGGGCAATAACGTCTGACGCAAGCAGTTTTTAAGCTGTATTGTTGGATGGGTGTTTTTTTCGGGTATACCCGTGAAAAGCACCTTTTTCCATGCGGAGAATTAGACATCCGGATAGCTTTTCCATATAATTAATGTTTGAACTTTCTTCCGAAAGGAATGTGATGGATATGGCTTCAGAAAATTCATTCGACATCGTTTCCAAGATGGACATGCAGGAGCTTGTGAATGCCGTGGATCAGGCGGAGCGTGAAATTGAGACACGCTTTGATTTCAAGGACAGCAAAAGCAGCCTCAAGCTGGAAAAGGACGCTTTGACGATTACGTCGGACGACGAATACAAGCTGAACGCGGTCATCGACATTTTGAAATCGAAAATGATCAAACGCGGGCTTGCCATCAAAAATATTGAATACGGCAAGCTGGAGCCTGCTTCGATGGGAACGGTCCGGCAAAAACTGAGCTTCAAGCAGGGAATCGACCAGGAAAATGCGAAAAAGATCAACATCCTGATCCGTGATTCCAAGCTGAAGGTGAAGAGTCAGATTCAAGGAGACCAAATCCGCGTAACAGGCAAGAGTAAAAACGATCTTCAGGATGTCATTCAGATGCTGCGCAAGGCGGATCTTTCCATCGACCTTCAGTTCACAAACTTTAAGTAAGGATTTTCTCTGGTGTACCGTCGGCTGCGCCAGAGTTTTTTTGCTTTCCGGCTCTCCGGCAGATGCAGGCGCAGCCTGTTTTGACACGTCTTTCAGCCGTATATTATACTTGAAGTCGATAATGCGGGTAAGCCATCGGTGCTAATGCCGTTTCGAATTACATATGCATATAAGAATGTCAGGGGAGAGTGTGCTGTGAATTTACCCAACAAAATTACACTGGCGCGGATTTGCCTTATTCCGCTTATGATGATCTGTCTGCTGGTGGAATTTGACTTCTATCCCGGTCCGCTGCAATGGGAATCATTCAGCCTGCCTTTCAACCAGCTGCTTGCTGCACTTATTTTCATTGTGGCCGCAAGTACGGACGGTATCGACGGATACCTGGCCCGCAAGCACAACATGGTGACCAATCTAGGCAAGCTGCTTGACCCGCTGGCGGACAAGCTGCTTGTCACTGCGGTGCTCATCTCCCTCGTGGAGATGGGCAAGCTGGATTCCTGGGTGGCCGTAGTGATCGTAAGCCGGGAGTTTGCCGTTACCGGACTGCGGCAGATTGCGCTGCTTGACGGCTCTGTGGTGGCTGCGAGCAATTGGGGCAAGCTGAAAACGGTCATACAGATCGTGGCCGTCGTGGCTTTGCTGATCAACAACTTCCCTTTTGTCTTTATGGGAATTCCGTTTGATCAAATTTCGATCTGGGCGGCTGCTTTCATTACCATTTATTCAGGGTATGATTATTTTGTAAAGAATAAGCACCTGCTTCGTTCCTCCAAAGCTTGAGCACAGATTTTCTGTGTTTGAAGATGAATGCAATAGGGCTGCCTATTGCTTTTTCTTTTGGAGCAGCGGAAAAGATACGATATGAATTGATATGGGGGACGATAATATGAAAGCGGAAATCATCGCAGTAGGCACCGAATTGCTGCTGGGGCAAATTGTGAACACAAACGCCCAATATTTATCCCAAGAGCTGGCGGCGATCGGGGTTGATGTCTATTTTCAAACCGTGGTAGGAGACAATATGACACGCCTTCAGGAGGCGGTAAGAACGGCGCAAAGCCGGGCGGACATTATCCTGTTTTCCGGCGGGCTGGGGCCGACCCAGGATGATCTGACCAAGGATGCCATCGCTGCCGTGTTGGGACGCGATCTGCATATCGACAGACTGTCAATGGATAAGATCGAAGGCTTCTTCAGGGAGCGCGGAGTTGAAATGACGGAGAACAACCGCCGTCAGGCTTTGACGATTGACGGGGCCACGCCGCTGAAGAATGAAACCGGGCTGGCTGTGGGCAATGCCCTTGTGCAAGAGGGGAAATATTATGTTATTCTGCCCGGTCCCCCCAAGGAATTAAAGCCGATGTTTGAACAGGAGGCAAAGCCGTGGCTTCTTCAGCACGCATTGGGCGGCAGTGAAATGGCGATCTATTCTAAAATGCTCAAGTTTGCCGGCATCGGCGAATCTGCCCTTGAAACGAAGCTCATCGATCTGATCGAGGGACAGAGCGATCCGACGATCGCCCCTTACGCCAAGGAAGGGGAAGTGACGATCAGGGTGTCTACGAAGGCGGCAAGCGAAGCAGAAGCGCTTGTTAAGCTAAATGCGGCCGAGGTTCAGATCCAGCAGCGTCTGCCGGAGCACCTGTATGCCAGTGAAGATGTGCCGCTGGAGAAAGTCATTGTGGAATGGATGGGCAGACTGGGGCTGACGGTTGGCGCAGCGGAAAGCTGCACCGGCGGTCTCGTTATGGAGATGCTTACATCCATACCGGGCAGCGCCACGATCTTCAAAGGCGGTATCGTTTGCTACTCCAATGAGATCAAGCAGAAGCTGCTGAATGTGCCCCATGATTATCTTGAGGGAGAGAACAGCCCGGGAGCGGTGAGCCCGGAAGTGGCGCAGGTGCTGGCGGAGCAGGTCAGAATGGTCATGGACAGCGATTTCGGGCTGTCGGTTACCGGCGTGGCGGGTCCCGGTTATTCAGAGCTCAAGCCTGTTGGACTTGTCTATATCGGGATCGCGGAGCGGGGCAAGAAGACGGTGGTTCATGAGCTGCGCCTGAACGGCAACCGGGAAACGATCCGCATCCGCTCGACCAAGGCCATTTTGTACCGACTGTGGCGCCGGCTTGTTGAAATTGAAAAAGAATGATATAATTCGATCATACGGAAGAACCGTGGCAACCAAATTGCCAACGGTTCTTTTTTTGTCAGAAGAAGTGATCCGTCTTCTTTTTCTCTATTTAAAAATGATATCCTAGGGTTGCTCCACAAATGTCGGATGTTATCAGACTGCGCAAAAAAAACGAATGTATGTTCGAAAAAATGCTTGGCAAACGTGTCCAAACAAGGTATTATAATATTATAAACAATGAAGGATGTGAGCTAATTGTCAGATCGTCGTGCTGCGCTGGATATGGCGCTCCGTCAAATAGAAAAGCAATTTGGTAAAGGTTCAATCATGAAGCTGGGAGAATCGACTCATATGCAAGTGGAAACAATTCCCAGTGGATCGATTGCTCTGGATATTGCACTAGGAACTGGCGGCTTTCCGAGAGGCCGTATTATTGAAATATACGGACCGGAATCTTCAGGTAAAACGACAGTAGCGCTGCACGCGATTGCTGAAGTACAGAAAACAGGCGGACAGGCTGCCTTCATTGATGCGGAGCATGCCCTGGATCCTTCTTATGCCAATAAACTGGGCGTTAACATTGACGAGCTGTTGCTTTCACAGCCGGACACAGGTGAGCAGGCGTTGGAGATTGCCGAAGCGCTTGTGCGCAGCGGCGCAGTAGATATCATTGTTATTGACTCGGTAGCGGCTCTCGTGCCGAAGGCTGAAATCGAAGGTGAAATGGGAGATTCGCATGTGGGTCTGCAAGCGCGTCTGATGTCCCAGGCTCTGCGCAAGCTCTCCGGTGCCATCAACAAATCGAAAACCATTGCGATCTTCATCAACCAGCTGCGTGAGAAAGTCGGCGTTATGTTCGGCAACCCGGAAACGACGCCTGGCGGCCGTGCTCTTAAGTTTTACTCCACAGTCCGGCTGGATGTGCGCCGTATTGAAAGCTTGAAAATGGGCAACGACGTTGTGGGCAACCGCACCCGGATTAAAGTTGTTAAAAATAAAGTGGCTCCTCCTTTCAAACAAGCCGAAGTGGATATTATGTACGGAGAAGGCATTTCCAGGGAAGGCAGCATGCTCGATATTGGTACCGAGCTTGACATCGTTGATAAGAGCGGCGCCTGGTATTCCTATGAAGGAGAACGTCTTGGTCAAGGCCGTGAGAACGCCAAGCAGTTCCTGAAAGAAAATTCGAACCTGGCGAATACCATTGAACAGAAAATCCGCGCTGCAAGCAATCTCGTTACAACGGTTGCGGCTCCGAGCGCTGAGGATCTTGCGAAGGAAGCCAAAGAAGAGCAAGAGCTGCTTGAGCTTGAATAATCATTATATTGGATTACAATGGCGCCCTGCTCGATGAGCAGGGCGTTTTCATTTATACGTCTTAAAAAAGGAAAGCTAAGAGAGGGTCTTTCAGGAATGAAGCATGAGCCGATGGAAGAAGAGCATAAAATTCAGCAGGGCATAGAACATTTCCCGGCCGGTGAGGAACTCGAAATTACCAGGGTGGAGCAGGGGAAGCGCGGCATGCGGGGCAGATATATTATACATTTCGGACCGTATTCGCTGTCTGTTCTTGAGGATGTCATGATCAAATACCGCATGACCAAAGGTTCATTTTTCAATAAAAGTGAGCTATCGGACATTGTCATGGCAGATGAGAGACAGCAGGCATATGTGATGTCACTGCAGTATTTGGCGCGCAAGCCCCGTACACGCCAGGAGCTGTCAAGGCGTTTGCTGGAGAGGGAACTGGAACCGGCAGTCGTACACGAAACCTTGCTACGTCTGGAGAAGGAGAAGCTGGTGAACGACGAGCTGTATGCCAGGCAGTGGGCGCAGCAGCGCATATCCGGCCAGAAGAAAGGAAAATTATGGATCAAGCAGGAGCTGCAGCAAAAAGGAGTGGACAGATCGATCATTGCCGAGGCGCTTGGTGATATCAGTGAAGCGGAAGAATGGGAGAGCGCATTGCTGGCAGGACAGAAGAAATGGAATCAGACTCGCGGTGAAGTAAGCGAAAAAAAGCGCAAAACCTATTCATTTTTAATGAGGCGGGGCTATTCGGGCGGGATAACCAGAAGAGTGCTTCAGTCATTGCTGCGCAGTGACCAGGCAGGACTGGAAGCAGAAGAGCATGATGAACTGCTTTGGGATTAGCTGCAGCGTAGATGTAAGCCTTCCTGGAGCTGGCGGCAGAGAGACGTATGTAAGTTTGCATTCTCTTGACAATGCTGATTGTCAAGTAATAAAATGGACATGAATCCGTGCTCAAATGGCCCTCTTTTTCCTTCCAAAAAAGGGGACGTCTGGGACTGATTCTCATCGCCCATAACAAGTGAAGCCGCCCTCCGGGCGGTATTGTACATGTGGAAGCATGTTCACATTGATGAAGCGTAATGAACAACTGAACAAGTCCCAAGGAATGCCTTGGAGGAACCAACGAGGAGGTGAACAGTATGAGTCCTGGAATCTCGATCATTCTCGTTGCAGCCGCGTTATTCTTTGGGTTCGGGATTGGTTATTTTATTCGCAGATCTATTGCAGAAGCTAAAATTTCCAGTGCGGAGCAAGCTGCCGTACAAATTGTGGAGAACGCAAAGAAAGAGGCAGAAGCACTGAAGAAAGAGACGGTACTGGAGGCGAAGGACGAGGTCCATCGCATCCGTAACGAAGCTGAAAAAGAAACTCGTGAACGTCGGAATGAAATTCAACGGCAGGAACGAAGACTGCTGCAAAAGGAAGAGTCGCTGGATAAAAAAATAGAATCGCTGGAACGAAAAGAAGAACAAGTGGCTAACAAAGAGAAAAGAATTGATGAAACCCAGCAGCAAATTGAGCTGATTTACAAAAGCCAGGTGACAGAACTGGAACGGATCTCCAACCTTACGATGGAGGATGCGAGAAGCATCATATTGTCTAACGTAGAGCAAGAGGTTCGTCATGAAACGGCTCAGATGATCAAGGAAATTGAGCAGCAGGCCAAAGAAGAAGCGGATAAGAAATCCCGTGAAATCATTACATTGGCGATTCAACGCTGTGCAGCGGATCATGTGGCCGAGACGACGGTATCCGTTGTAACTCTGCCGAATGAAGAAATGAAAGGGCGCATTATCGGACGTGAAGGACGTAATATCCGTGCGCTTGAGACCCTTACGGGCATTGACCTCATTATCGATGATACGCCGGAGGCTGTAATCTTGTCCGGATTTGATCCGATCCGCCGTGAAATTGCACGGACCGCACTGGAGAAGCTCGTCGCAGACGGACGAATCCATCCGGCCCGTATCGAAGAAATGGTGGAAAAATCCCGTCGGGAAGTTGATGAACGAATTAGAGAATACGGTGAACAGGCTACATTCGAAGTGGGAGTTCACAGCCTGCATCCGGATTTGATCAAAATTCTCGGACGTCTGAAGTTCCGTACAAGCTATGGCCAGAATGTGCTTAAGCACTCCATGGAAGTGGCATACTTGGCAGGCTTGATGGCCGGAGAATTAGGTGAGGATGTTGTGCTGGCAAGACGTGCAGGTCTTCTGCATGACATCGGCAAAGCACTGGATCACGAAGTGGAAGGGTCCCATGTCGAAATTGGTGTGGAACTGGCGAAGAAGTACAAGGAGCATCCGGTTGTTATCAACAGTATTGCCTCCCATCACGGTGATGCGGAAGCAACCTCCGTTATCGCCATGCTGGTAGGAGCGGCAGACGCTTTGTCCGCTGCAAGACCGGGAGCAAGAAGAGAAACGCTGGAAACGTATATCCGTCGTCTGGAGAAGCTGGAGGCCATCTCCGAATCCTTTGAAGGTGTAGAGAAATCCTATGCCATTCAGGCCGGACGTGAAGTTCGTGTCATGGTGCAGCCGGAAAAAGTGGATGATGCCGAAGCGTTCCGCCTGGCACGTGATATTACCAAAACGATCGAAAATGAGCTTGACTATCCTGGGCATATTAAAGTAACCGTCATTCGGGAAACCCGTGCGGTTGAATATGCCAAATAGATAAAATGATGAAGTGGCCCCGTGTGGGCCACTTTTCATGTGTTAAAATATAGATATAGGATATGTGAATCTGGTTAGGAGGAATTGAAATCAACGTACTATTCATAGGAGATATTGTAGGAAACGTCGGCAGAAAAGCATTGAAGGAGAATCTTCCCTTTCTGAAGGAAAAATACAAGCCCCACTTTATTATTGTTAATGGAGAAAATGCGGCCGCCGGAAGGGGGATCACCGGAGCCATTGCCAGAGAGTTTTTCGACTGGGGCGTTCATGGCATTACGATGGGAAATCACACGTGGGATAACAAGGAGATCTTCGAGTTTATCGATGATGAACCGAGAATGATCAGACCGGCGAATTTTCCGCCGGGAACACCTGGCCTGGGATATACAGTTGTGCGTTCAGGCGGGAAAGAGCTGGCTCTTGTCAACCTGCAGGGACGGACCTTTTTGCCGGCCATCGATTGCCCGTTCCGGGCTGCGGATGAGATTGTAGACGAACTGCGGCGGAAGCACAAGCATATTCTTGTTGATTTCCACGCGGAAGCGACCTCGGAAAAAATCGCCATGGGCTGGCATCTTGATGGACGGGCTTCAATCGTGGTTGGCACGCATACACATGTACAGAGCAATGATGATACGATTCTGCCGCAGGGAACGGCCTACCAGACGGATGTGGGCATGGTTGGGCCGTGGGAAGGCATCCTTGGTATGGAGAGGGAAGCTGTTCTACGCAAGTTCAAAACCCAACTGCCCGTCCGCTTTCAGGTCGATAATGGCAAATGGCATTTTCATGCTGTATGTGTGGAGCTGAATGATGAAGACGGCAAAGCTCGTAGGATTGAAAAAATACGGCTAAAGGAAGATGAGTGGCGTATGGACTGACCCACAAGCGCACTGCCGTTAAAATATATTTCCAGAAAGCAGGAATTTTTTGCAGCCCCTCGAATATCATCTACTAGTGGAATCAAACCATCATCATATTCCCAGGGGAGGTACTTACTATGGAAGTATTAAAAGTATCAGCAAAGTCCAATCCCAATTCCGTTGCCGGCGCATTGGCTGGAGTCCTGCGTGAGCGCGGTAATGCTGAGTTGCAGGCGATTGGAGCGGGTGCACTCAACCAAGCAATCAAAGCAGTAGCCATTGCCCGGGGATTTGTAGCGCCTAGCGGGGTGGATTTGATTTGTATTCCTGCATTTACAGATATTGTGATCGATGGAGAAGACCGCACCGCAATCAAACTTATTGTGGAACCAAGATAATCGAGGGATTGCTTATAAGCCTGTTTACGATCTTTGATCTGTAAACAGGCTTTTTTATTTGTTTTCTGATTTGAGCTCAGGGAAAGGAGATTTTTTGTAATGACAACCTTTCATCAACCGTGGCAGGTAGCCGATTTTCATTGTGACGTATTGAGTAAGATGATGCTAAACTCCGCGCTCGATTTCAATCATCCGGAGCTGGATGTGACACACAAGAGACTGCAAGCGGGGGGAGTGAAGCTGCAGACGTTTGCAATCTATATACCTGCCGGGGCGGGAAACCCGGGAATAGACCATGTTGCCCGGCAGATTCAAATCTTCAGGGAAAAAATAGCCGGTCCGGAGGGAGAGCTAAAGGCGCTGCTTTGGCGTGAGGAAGCGGAACAAATTGCGCAGTCTGACCGCCGGGATATATGGGGACTGCTCTCCTTGGAAGGAGTGGACGGACTCGAAGGCAATCCGTTTTATGCCGATTTATGCTTTGCGCTGGGAGTCCGGTTTATCGGATTAACCTGGAACTTTGCCAATTGGGCTGCGGACGGTGTAATGGAGCGGAGAAACGCAGCGCTGACCAACAAGGGAAGAGAACTGGTGCAGCGCTGCAATGAGCTGGGCCTGCTGCTGGATGTATCGCATTTAAGTGAAAAAGGCTTTTGGGAGGTCATGGAGCAAAGCGCACGGCCGCCGATTGCATCGCACTCCAACGCCGCGGCTGTTTTTCCACATCCAAGAAATTTAAACGATGAACAAATCAAAGCGCTGATCATCCGAAACGGAAGGATCGGGTTAACCTTTGTGCCGATGTTTTTGCAGGAGAAGGGCAGCCCTCCTATGAACCGCTTGCTTAACCATCTGGAGCATATCTGTGCTTTGGGAGGGGCGCAGCATATCATGTTCGGTTCGGACTTTGACGGCATTAAGGAGCATGTTATCGGACTGGAGCATCCAGGCTGCTATCCAGCTTTGACAGAGCTGCTGCTGAAACACTTCCCAGAAGAGCTGGTGAAAAGGTGGTTGTGCGGCAGCGCTGTATCCTACTTACAGGAAAATCTCCCGAAACAACGAAATTAGCAGCTAAAACACCGGAATGCGCAAATAGGCTTCCAAGCACTGGCTGGCAAAAGCGACAGTTTAGAGAACATTTGTGCAATCCGGTTTTCTTTCTTTTGCAAAAAGGAGTATAATGGCATAGGTTTGCATGGATTGTTATAGAGAAAAAGGAGTGACACACGATGAGTAAAATCGTATCTGTAGGCGTTTCCGGGCGCCACATTCACCTGACACAAGAACACATTGAGGCTCTGTTCGGAGCAGGTTATCAATTGACTGAATTCAAGCCCCTGTCCCAGCCTGGACAGTTCGCTGCCAATGAAACCGTTGCGGTCATCGGCCCTAAAGGCACGTTTGAAACTGTTCGTATTCTGGGCCCGGCACGTCCTGAGTCCCAGCTTGAAATTTCCCGTACCGATTCTTTCGCTCTGGGTGTAAAAGCGCCTGTGCGCGAATCCGGCAAAATCGATGGCACGCCTGGCATTACGGTCAAAGGACCGGCAGGTGAGCTTGAACTGGACAAAGGTGTGATCGTGGCTGCCCGCCATATTCACTTCCATACGTCGGATGCCGAGAAATGGGGCATTCAGGACAAGCAGCTGCTGAAAGTGCGTGTAGGCGGCGAACGCGGCCTGGTGTTCGAAAACGTGCTGGCCCGTGTATCCGATTCCTTTGCGCTGGACATGCATATTGATACGGATGAAGCGAACGCAGCCGGCGTGAAGAATGGCGATTCTGCGGAAATCGTTGAATAATAGCTAGCTTTCGATAAGAGATTCAGCCTTCGGGCTGGATCTTTTTTAGTTGGTTTTGAGGATGTGCGTCCCCGCGAGGTTGGCCTGCAGCCGCTGTGTCCGCCTGCCATGGCTAAGCCGTTCAACTCATGTTATAATATAGCGTAATGCCTATTTGTATAATATAAGCGCTGTAAGCGTGGAATAGATCGGATTAGGAGTGATCCGCCGTATGGCCAAAGAAACGAAAGACTACTCGAAATATTTTGATTTTTCTGACGCAAAAGTCATTTCAGAGGATGAGAATGGCAAAAAGATACGCATCCGCGGTCGGGAAATCAATATCCTATCGGAGCCGAACCATCGTCAGGAGAAACAGCGCGGCAAGGAAAACATCAATGTGCTTTATGAACATGCCGTGCCCGAAGAGCTCAAACATCTTGGCAAAGGGAAAAAGTATATCGTCTACACCTATGGCTGCCAAATGAATGAGCATGATACAGAGACAATCAAGGGTATGCTTGAACAGATGGGCTACTCTTCAACAGAAGACCGGAAAGAGGCGGATCTGATTTTGCTGAACACCTGCGCAATTCGGGAGAATGCGGAGGACAAGGTGTTCGGCGAGCTCGGCCATCTGAAGCATCTCAAAACTGAAAAGCCCGATATGCTGCTTGGGGTCTGCGGCTGCATGTCGCAGGAGGAGGCGGTTGTCAATCGTATCCTGCAGAAACACGGCTTTGTGGATATGATTTTCGGCACCCATAACATCCACCGACTGCCTCATTTGATCAAGGAAGCGCTGTTCAGCAAAGAGATGGTCGTTGAGGTATGGTCCAAGGAAGGCGACATTATCGAAAACCTGCCCAAGAAGCGTGAAGGCATGCGGGCATGGGTGAACATTATGTACGGCTGTGACAAGTTCTGCACCTATTGCATCGTGCCGTTTACCCGCGGCAAAGAACGGAGCCGCCGTCCGGATGACGTCATTGCCGAGGTGCGGGAGCTTGCCCGTCAAGGCTTTAAAGAAATTACGCTGCTGGGGCAGAATGTTAACGCGTACGGTAAAGATTTTACGGATATCCAATACGGCTTCGGTGATCTGATGGACGATATCAACAAAATCGATATTCCCCGCATTCGTTTCACCACTTCGCATCCGCGGGACTTTGACGACCGCCTGATTGAAGCGCTGGCGAAAAGAGGCAATCTGGTGGAGCATATCCATCTGCCGGTACAATCCGGAAACAGTGCAGTGCTGAAGAAAATGAGCCGTAAATATAGCCGTGAGCATTACCTTGAACTGGTGGGGAAAATCAAACAGGCTATCCCGGATGTGGTGCTTACAACAGACATTATCGTTGGCTTCCCGGGTGAAACGGATGAGCAGTTTGAAGATACGCTGTCGCTTGTGCGGGAGGTTGGTTTTGATTCAGCCTATACATTTATTTACTCTCCACGTGAAGGAACACCTGCGGCCGTTATGGAAGATAATGTGCCCATGGAGGCTAAAAAGCAGCGTCTGCAGCGTCTGAACGACACGATTGCCGAATACAGCCGCGACGCTAACGAGAAGCTGCGCGGGCAGATCGTGGAAGTGCTCGTTGAGGGTGAAAGCAAAAACAACGACAAGGTGCTTGCGGGTCGTACCCGAACCAACAAGCTCGTTCATTTTACCGGTACGCCGGATCTCATCGGCACTTTCGTGCATGTTAAAATCACGGATGTAATGACCTGGTATATCAAAGGTGAAATGGTTGCCGAACCGGTAGCTGTGGAATCCTAAAGATCAACAGATTGGAGCGATAGACTGTGAGGGAAGATCGAGTGCAGGAAGATGTGCTGAATCCGGCGAAGAACGATCAGGAATATCCGGTCTTTCGCCAGGATATTTTGCATAAAACGCAAGAGCTGGCCCAGTTGCTTCAGAACAGCGAGGAAGTGCAGCATTTCCGGAAGGCGGAAGACAAGGTCAAAAACCATCAGCGCATACAGCAGCTGATTGCTGCCATGAAGAAAAAGCAGAAGGAAATCGTAGCTTTCGAATCGCTTAAAAATACAGCAATGGTGTCGAAAATTGAACAGGAGATCGAACAGCTTCAGGCAGAGCTTGACGGCATCCCTGTCGTGACTGAATTTCAGCAGAGCCAGGTGGAGATCAACGAACTGCTTCAGATGATCATGGGGGCCATCCGCGACACCGTATCGGAAAAAGTGAGTGTGGAGACAGGCAAGGATTCACCTTCCTCCAGCTGCAGTGACTAACCTGATATCAGGTGCGGAAGCATATGCTTCCGTGCCTTTTTTGCCATTTGCATTTTTTAGACAAGGAGAGAAACAGCATGGACGTACTGCGTAAGATGATTGAAGAAGGGGAGAATACATTTTGGGGTTTTCTGGGCTGCCGCTTTCTGAGTGCCGAGAACGGGGAGATTCGGATCGGCCTCGAGGCGAGAGAGCAGCATACGAATTCCATGGGCATCATTCATGGCGGTGTGCTCACTTCCCTGATGGACCAGGCGATGGGCATGGCTGCAACTTCAGTGCGCGCTCAGGATGCATGTGTAACAACGAATTTGAATGTGCATTTTCTGTCTGCCATGCATAAAGGAAAGCTGGAGGTAAGAGCACGGGTCATCCACGAAGCAGGCCGGACGATCACAACGGAAGCGGATATCCATGACGAACAGGGCACGCTAGGCTGTATGGCTACTGCCACCTTCCGGGTGCTGCGCAGCAGCTCTTCAAAATAACAGGCTTGACATTTCACATTATTACTTCATAATGAAAATATCAAAATGATATAATATGGTGATGACGATGAGTGCAAATAACGATCAGGAATTGGGGCAAGAAGCCGGCTATGATGTGAAGAAATACAGAACTCCGGACGGAGCCCCCGCAGACATCGTTATGTTTACTCTGACGAAGCGGGAACGGAAGACTGTAACCAAAACGCTGCCGATCCGCGAGCTGAAGGTCATGCTGATCAAACGCCGCCGCTGGCCGTTCGAGGGACGCTGGGCGCTGCCGGGCGGATTTTGCCGGGAAAACGAGTCGATTGAAGGAGCGGCCAAACGCGAGCTGATGGAAGAAACGGGCGTCGATGGTGGGCATCTGGAATATTTGGGTGTATACAGCAAGCCTGGCCGTGATCCGCGGGGTTGGATTATATCCCATGCGTTTTTTGCGCTGGTGGAGGAATGGATGCTGGAGGAGCGGCAGGCGGCGGACGATGCTTCCGAAGTCGGTCTGTTCACCATTCAGGAGGCGCTTGAGGAGCTGGAGCTGGCTTTTGACCATAAAGAGATCATTCAGGATGCTTACCGCCAGATTCAGCTGCAAATGCTGCAAACGACGATAGCAAAGCAGTTTTTGCCGCCTCATTTTACGCTCGGGGAGCTGTATCAGGTCATTCAGAGTGTTGTGCCGGATTTTGAAGAGCCCAACTTTATCCGCAAAATTACGTCCACCCGCAGCAGACAGGGCATTCTGGAAGAGGTGAGGGATGAGCAGGGCAATCCGCTCAGCTCCAATCAGTATTCACAGCGGCCTGCGCAGCTGTACAGATTCAGCGACAGAACGATTCCGCGGTTGTCCATATACACATGAAATCAATCATGGGGAGTGGGAGCTATGAAAGCATTGATTGTTATTGATTATACGAATGATTTTGTGGACGGAAGCCTGCCTGTTGGCCAGCCTGCGATAGATTTGGATGAGCGGATCGCTGATATTACACAGCGCTTCCTCGATCAGGGTGATTTCGTGGTCATGGCTGTGGACCTTCACGAGGAAGGGGACCCGCACCATCCTGAGACGAAGCTTTTTCCGCCCCATAATATCCGGGGCACGTCAGGCCGTCTGCTGTACGGCAAGCTGCAGCAGGTGTATGAACGCAATCAGGAATCGGTTTTCTGGATGGATAAAACCCGTTACAGCGCATTCTGCGGTACGCCACTGGAGCCAAAGCTGCGGGAACGGGGCATAACCGAGGTTCATCTGATCGGAGTATGCACCGATATTTGTGTGCTTCATACGGCAGTGGACGCTTATAATAAAGGCTTTGATATTACGGTTTATAAAGATGCGGTGGCAAGTTTTAACCAGGCAGGCCATGAATGGGCCTTGGGACATTTCAGCGGCAGCCTTGGCGCGCGCGTCGTATCGGCGGAAGAAGATCTTCTGAAGCGCTGAGCGGTATTACTCAGCAGAGAGTGAACACAGCAGCCGGGGATAGGAGAAAGGATGAAGAACGATGCAGACCAGTCTTGCTTTACATACGGACAAATATCAGATTAACATGATGTACGCTCATTGGGCTAATGGCACACACCAGCGCCGTGCAGTGTTTGAGGCTTATTTCCGCAAGCTTCCATTCGGAAACGGTTATGCGGTATTCGCCGGTCTGGAACGGATTGTAAATTACGTTTCCAGCCTAAAGTTCACCGAAGAGGATATCCGTTATCTGGCGAAGCAGGAGGAGCAGTATGATGAACGCTTCCTGGAGGAGCTGCGCCAATTCAAATTCCACGGAACGATCCATTCCATGAAGGAAGGGGCTCTTGTATTTCCTAATGAGCCCCTGGTAAGAGTGGAAGGCACGATTATGGAAGCACAGCTGGTTGAAACGGCCTTGCTTAATTTTATGAACTACCAGACGCTGATTGCGACCAAGGCCTCACGGATCAAACAGGTGGCCGATGGGGACATGCTGCTTGAGTTCGGCACCCGACGCGCCCAGGAAGCGGATGCCGCCGTATGGGGCGCACGTGCCGCATATGTGGCGGGATTCCACGCCACCTCCAATATGTTGGCCGGTGAACGGTTCGGAATTCCGACGGCAGGCACGCACGCCCACTCCTGGGTGCAGAGCTTTATGTCCGAGCAGGAGGCGTTTGACGCCTATGCGAAGGTGCTGCCGGATCAGGTTACGCTGCTGGTGGATACGTTTGATACATTGGAGAGCGGCTTGCCCCATGCCATTAAAACGGCCAAAATGCTGGAGGCGCAGGGGAAACGCATGAAAGCCATCCGTCTCGACAGCGGAGATCTGGCTTATCTGTCCATTCAGGCGCGCCACATGCTGGATGAAGCGGGGCTGGAATACGTCCAGATTGTTGCTTCCAACGATCTGGACGAGAACACGATCTTCAACCTTAAAGCGGAAGGTGCACGCATTAACACCTGGGGAGTAGGCACCCAGCTGATCACCGCTTCGGACCAGCCTTCCCTGGGCGGCGTTTACAAGCTGGTGGAGCGGGAACAGGACGGGGAAATGGTGCCGACGATCAAAATTTCCGCCAATCCGGAGAAAGTGTCCACCCCTGGTAAAAAGGATGTCTACCGGATCGTCGATCAGAAGACCAAAAAGGCCGTGGCCGATTATATTTCATTCCCGGACGAAGATCGTCCGCGTAACGGCAAAAAGCTGAAGCTGTTCAATCCTGTGCATCCTTATCTGAAAAAGTATGTCGCCAATTATGACGCCATCCCGATGCTGGAGCCGATCTTCGTGGATGGGGAGCAGGTCTACGATCTGCCGTCGCTTGATGATATCCGCAGCTACCACCGCGAGCAGCTCGCTCTGTTCTGGCCGCAATATTTGCGCAAGCTGAATCCGGAGATTTACCGCGTGAATATCAGCCAGAAGGCATGGGAGCTGAAGCAAAAGATGATTGACAGCTATATGGCTGCAGAACCAGAGCATGACGAATAATACGCAATTATATTTAAAGGCATCTGCCCGATATGGGTCAGGTGCCTTTTAGCTTTTTCGCCAGCTGTCATAAGACAGGAAAGCGGTACGGTAAAAAAATTTCCAAGTTCGTCATTAAATCAGCTGTTTTTATTTGTATAATATGGGGGACAAGAAAGGAGCGATAATTGTATGCCGACAGAATACCCCAGTATTATATTAATTACCGGGATCATGGCAAGCGGGAAATCAACCGTAGCGCAGATGCTATCCGAACGGTTCGGGAAATCGGTGCACCTGCGGGGAGATATTTTTCGAAGAATGATTGTAAATGATCGCAAAGAAATTCAGCCGGACGCGGGGACTGATGAACTGGATCAGCTGCGGCTGCGGTACAGGCTGGCTGCACAAGCCGCAGAGATGTATGTTCAAGCAGGGTTTACCGTTGTAGTACAGGATGTCGTCGTTGGCTCCGTGCTGAACGATTTTGTATCTTATATCAAGAACAGCCCTTTTTATGCCGTGGTGCTTTGTCCAAACCCTGAAGCTGTTGCATTAAGGGAGGCCGGTCGTGTAAAAAAAGGCTACGGTGCTTGGAGTGTTGAAGGGCTGGACAATGTACTGCGCAATGAAACACCCCGCATTGGACTTTGGTTAGACTCGTCTGAATTGACCCCCTGAAGAAACCGTTAACGAAATTATGGCGAGATTGCAAAATGAGGCATTGCTATCATAAAGGATCAAAGGATAGGATAGTCCAAGTAAAAGTAGAAGCAGTCCGGGACATTATGTTCTCTGCTGCAGCTGTTTCTTCTCACAAATGATATGTAAGGGAATACTACTTACAGCGCGTGAAAGGCGAACTGAGATTAGCTGCTTAGTCCGCCTAAAGAATCCGCCGCAATCAACAAGCACGGAAGCATCAGGCTTTGTAGATTTCCCGCATGACATGGCGCAGCTCCGGGATAATGATGCGTTCCATGGCAAGCTTGACGGCCTTGGGAGATCCCGGCATGGAGAAAACAACGGTTCGTCCTACTGTGCCAGCAATCGCTCTGCTCAAAATGGCCGCAGGCCCGATATCCTCCGTATAGCTTAAATAGCGAAAAATTTCCCCAAAGCCAGGCAGCTCCTTATTCAGCAGTGAAGCAACGGCTTCATAGGTGGTGTCCCGCGGTGAAATGCCTGTCCCGCCTGTCAGCAGCACCGCTTCAATTTCATGGGATGTTGACGCCTCAAACACCAATTGGCGGATGCCTTCGTAATCGTCCTTTACAATTACGTACTTGACCACGTTATATCCGTTTTCCGTCAGCAGCTGCTTTAACAGTTGGCCTCCTGTATCTGTCTCTTCCGTTCGGGTATCGGATACGGTAACGACCATGCAAGCCACTTCATCCGGCGCTTCACGGCGGTGTTCCTCGACGGTTGAATTCATGAATATACCTCCTTGTAAGCTCAGTGAACATTTGCACTCATTACAATAATAGGAGTTGCCGCCCTCGATATCAACTTAGGCTGCAGCAGAGGAGCGCAGCTTGTTCCCGGCTTTCGGTTATAGTACACTCGTTACATTAACTTTTCATCAAATATTTGAGAGCTCGATATACAGATTTAGCTTCACAGGAGGTTGTTATGGAACAGTCAGTACCCGTTTACATACTATCAGGCTTTTTGGGAAGCGGAAAAACGACATTGCTGCAGCGGATGCTGGCCGCTTTTCGCGCTGAGGGCAAACGCCCGGCGGTCGTCATGAATGAACTGGGAGAGGTGAATTTGGACGGCCAGCTGCTGGATTCCCAGGTCCCGACGGCAGAGCTGCTTGGAGGTTGTATCTGCTGCTCCATCAGGGGAGACCTCAGTCTTCAATTGGCTGAGCTGGTGCAAAAGGAGGCTCCGGACGTCATTATCATTGAGGCCACTGGAGCAGCCGATCCGATGGATATTCTGGAAGGGGTGTCCGAAACTTCGCTGTATGTCCGGCTGGAGCTGCGCGAGTTGATTACGGTCGTGGATGCCCTACATTTATATGACCTGTATCAGGAGCAGCGGGGCAAAACCTACCGGCTGATGCAGGAGCAAATCCGGTGCGCATCGCTTTTGATTTTGAACAAAACAGACCGGGTGGGTGAAGAGGCCCGCGCCAAGCTAAACGAACTGCTGCGCCAATGGAACGCTTATGTGTCGGTATTGGAGGCGGTTCAATGTGATGTCTCTTTGGAGAGCCTGCTGAATGCAGATAAAGCTGGCATTGAGCTGAGGGAAGCGCAGAGGAGTCAGGCGCAGCACCATCATGCCAAGTCCTGCGGACATGACCACGGGCAGTCCTGCAGCTGCAGTGACAGCCAGGAGCAAACCAAGCATGAGCACCATGATTCACATGCACATGTGATGGCGTACACCCACTATTTTGCAGGGCCAGTCAACAGTGTGGAATTTGAAAAGCTGCTGCGGGAGCTGCCACGTGATGTGTACCGTGCCAAAGGGATTTTGACATTCAATGATACGAGCGGCAGATTCCTGTTCCAGTATGCCTACCGGGAATCGGATTTTATGAAAATCAGCCCGCAGGGCGAAGTGCAGGATGTGGCCGTATTTATCGGAGAGCATTTTGACAAGGAAGAAATGAGGCAGAGATTGTCCGCTTTGGAGGCTTCGCCGGTGAATTGATACTTGCTTGCCGAAAAAAACTATATTGATTAGCGCTCCGCTTGAACGGGTAAAGAAAAAACAAGGTCAATTTAACAATCGGGAGGTACCAGAGCATGAACCATTCCATAGAGAAGTGCATCGAAGCATGTCTTGAATGCATGAACGCCTGCAACGTATGTTATGTAGCGAGCTTGAAGGAATATGAATTGGAAATGCTGCGGGAATGCATCCGTTTGGATCGTGAATGCGCGGAAATCTGCTCCTATACAGCACAAGCGCTGGGACGCGGAACAGAATTTGCGGCGGAAATTTGCGCCTTGTGTGCCCGAATCTGCGAAGCTTGCGCAGCCGAATGTGGCAAGCACCAGCACGAGCATTGCCAGCAGTGTGCGGAAGCGTGCCGCCGCTGTGCCGAAGCATGCCGTATTATGGCCGTTGCCTGAGTTGGAAGCTTAACTGGGAAATAGAAAAAACGCCTGCTAGGGATCCAGTCTATAGAAGGCTGGGTGCGAACCCCAAGCCCACATGAAATCCCCGGGAGATTCGCACCGCCAGGTTTTAAGCGACTTTCTCGCGGCTTTTCTTAAAAATGGCCTTCTTCTACATGCTATCAAATTCGGGGTTCGCACTTTTAAGCCCCAAAACCCTTATGGAACAAGGGCTAAAACAGCCCGCTGTTACTCCCTGCACGGGAGTATGGATTGAAAGAATCCACATTCCCGCTTGGAGAATGACTGTCCCCGTTACTCCCTGCACGGGAGTATGGATTGAAAGAATCCCGGAATGCTGTACTTGTCTGAGACTTTTTTGATGTTACTCCCTGCACGGGAGTATGGATTGAAAGTAGCATCCCATTATTTAATCGCAAACCGGAAGCCGTGTTACTCCCTGCACGGGAGTATGGATTGAAAGGGTTCGCTCCTGAAACAAGAATTACCCATGGAAACGGTTACTCCCTGCACGGGAGTATGGATTGAAAGATGACTCCTACCGAATTTTATCTTCCAGTCTTGAAGTTACTCCCTGCACGGGAGTATGGATTGAAAGTGCATACCTTACGACACAACTGTTAGATTCCATAGTTACTCCCTGCACGGGAGTATGGATTGAAAGATTGGCGATGTAGAAATATGCAATTGTGTCTCTAGTTACTCCCTGCACGGGAGTATGGATTGAAAGATTCCGATAGTGACTTTCAAGCAAACTGCTGAAGCGTGGTTACTCCCTGCACGGGAGTATGGATTGAAAGCTGATCGAAGAGCGGTACATGACCGTTGAACACGAGTTACTCCCTGCACGGGAGTATGGATTGAAAGCTCCAGCTCCTGCAGGAAGGCCACGCGTTTGTCATGTTACTCCCTGCACGGGAGTATGGATTGAAAGATATTGAATGTCGGATATAACCCCTTCAAGTCCGGTGTTACTCCCTGCACGGGAGTATGGATTGAAAGATATTGAATGTCGGATATAACCCCTTCAAGTCCGGTGTTACTCCCTGCACGGGAGTATGGATTGAAAGATATTGAATGTCGGATATAACCCCTTCAAGTCCGGTGTTACTCCCTACACGGGAGTATGGATTGAAAGGGAAGCTCGTAGAATGTGACATATGGTTTAGCCCTGTTACTCCCTGCACAGGAGTAAGGATTGAAAGCATTAAGGTCATACTTACCTCGAGATATGATATTCTAATGCAAATGGCGGCCGAATTCGGCCGCCAATAGTATTCATGCACTTTATTAACCATACCAGAGATAATTACAGTTGGAAACAACTTTTCCCTTCTCAAGACACCTGTAAGAAATTTCTTTTCGATCACTTGTAAAATTAGCGATAACCCGCAGTATTCGCTGGTTTGCCTGCATCCTGTACTTCTACGAGATAACGCCAGCAGTCCGGCTGTGAGCCATCTAGATCATAAAAACCATACACCTGTGCGAGCTGGCCGCTTGAGACAGAGTGGCCGTTCCACCGTGCTGCATCCGGGTCTCCAGCTAACGCAGCTACGGCGCGTCCCACGTAACGGGGTGTTTCTGATATGGCGAAATGCGGTTCCTTCACAATAACGTCACGCCAGTTTTCTTCTGTAACACCAAAATGCTCAAGCATGATTTCAGAACGCATCCAACCCGGGGTCAATGCTACCGCGGTGCAGTTAAATGGCGCAAGCTCATGGGCTAAAGCCTTGGCCATTCGAATAACAGTGGACTTGGCAAGATCGTAGAACAGCGATATGCGATAATTTTGATCATTGTACTCTGCCGTGCCGTCAGTCATTTCAACAACCAGCCCATTCTTGCTGCGGATTAACAAAGGCAGGGCAAAGTGGCTCGTAATAATATGCGTGTCCACGGCGAGCCGAAGCATGCGCTGCCCCCGTTCAAGCGAGTGCTCCCACAGGGGCACATTCCATTGTGCCAAATATTCGGCACCCCACACATCATTGACCAGGATATCCAGTCTTCCTTGTTCTTTCTCAATTCTTTCGATCAGAGCCTGAACCTGATCAGGCTGCAGATGATCTACTTGAACGGCTATTCCCCTGCCGCCTGCACTATTTACCAGCTCGGCCGTTTCTTCAATCGTTTCGGGGCGGTTATACTCGGAGCGCTGTGCTCGCGTGGTTCGTCCTGTCACATATACCGTGGCTCCCGCTGCTCCTAATTCGATGGCTATTCCTCTGCCGGCACCGCGTGTT
This sequence comes from Paenibacillus jiangxiensis, assembly GCF_046098255.1. Taxonomy (NCBI): domain Bacteria; kingdom Bacillati; phylum Bacillota; class Bacilli; order Caryophanales; family Paenibacillaceae; genus Paenibacillus; species Paenibacillus jiangxiensis. Next base: position 142,872 of record NZ_JBJURI010000003.1, on the reverse strand, counting down.
GCGCCAGCCACCAAAGCTACTTTTCCATGTAAAGGTTTCATAACTGTGACTCCTTTCGTTGATCTGCCTTCAATGATAACCCTTAATGATGTCACCTTATGTCATATTAATATACCCCTCTAAGTCCTGAAACCAAAGCCGAGGCGCTGCCATGTTATCTGTCTCCCGGAGTAATAAAATTGCAGGAAAAAGCAACCGTTCTGTGTAAGTAATGATAAGTAAGGTTGTATAAGCGGAGTGGAGAGAGTATAGTTTTGTATGTATTTTATTTTGGGCGGAAAGAGGTTAATATGGCAACAATTCACGATGTGGCTATAAAAGCGGGTGTGTCTGTCACCACCGTATCCCGTGTCATGAATAACCGGGGATATCTCAGTGAAGCGACCCGCAAAAAAGTATTTGACGCAATGGCTGAGCTTAATTACCAGCCGAATGAAATAGCACGTTCACTGCTGCGCAAGCAGTCCAATATTATCGGCCTGATTATTCCGAATGTCGCACATCCTTTCTTTAGTGAGCTTGCCAATCAGGTGGAGTATTACGCTTATCAGCATGATTGCAAGGTTCTGCTGTGCAATTCACATATGGACCCTGTTAAGGAAAAAGTGTATATCGACATGCTGAAGCGCAACCGGGTAGATGGCATCATTATGGGCAGCCATACGCTGGAAGTGGATGAGTACCGTCATCTGAACTCTCCGATTGTGACGTTTGACAGGCAGATTGATCCGCATATTCCGTACATATCTTCAGACAATTACCACGGCGGTGAACTGGCTACGGAGCTGCTTATTCGCAAAGGATGCCGGAAAATTGCCCATATATGCGGAAATCTGGAGCTGAACATGCTGTCCAATAAGCGGACTGATGCGTTCCGGGATGTCGTGGACAGGCATGGTGTACAGCATGTAATTGTGGAAACGGATTTGAACGTGTTCGCCCAGAAGGAATACGAACGGATCATCCATCAGCTTGTTCACGAACATCCGGATGTTGACGGAGTCTTTGCAACGAGTGATATTATTGCCGCTGTTGCCATGAAAGAATTTATGCGCGCAGGCAGACGTGTGCCGGGGGATGTGCGCATTGTAGGCTTCGATGATGTAAGCGTTGCATCCTGGGTAACACCAGAGTTGACATCCATAAGACAACCGATCGCGGAGATCGGCAAATTGGCTGTTGAGCTGATTCGCAAACAGGCGGAGGGAGAGGCTGTAGAGCCTGTGAATCTGCTGCCGGTTGAGCTTATTGAGCGTGCTACCACCTAAGGAGATGGGGGGAATCTCAGAAGGTTCGTTGATCTGGAGAGTTCCTTGTTGGTGTTCTAAGGCACTCCGAGAACGAAGCATACCTACAATCGCTGTTGACCCTTCGGGCCAAAGGCGAACGCTCCGCTTTTCCGGAATTGCTTCGTCCTCTCCGTTGCTTTGTGCATATCCATACTTAAAAATAGGAAGAAGCAGCGTCAATCAAAAGAACCTCTCGCGTTTCCTGAAGAGGTAAAGGGTTAAGACAGGGGAAAAGCCGCCCCTGTTTTAATTTTTTTTAGGGATGTCAAAGGTTTGATATGTCAAACGATTGACATAGGTTAAACCTTTGACATATAATTCGGTTGTAAGCGCTTCATGAGAGCTCTGATATTGTAAGAACAGGGGGATAACAAATGACGACGAAATTCAAAAGGTTTCAATGGATGGTCATGCTGCTTCTTTTGGTAATGGTGGTGTCTGCTTGCGGAGGCTCCGGAGGAGAAAGTAATTCGGCGTCCGGGGGAGGGACAGGGGGTTCGGGAGATGTGAAAATTACGCTGCTGAACTCCAAAGGTGAAATTCTGTCACAGCTTGAGGATGCCGTCAAAGCATTCCAGGAAGATCATCCGGGCATTACGGTGGAAATTCAGCCGGTTCCTGCGGGCGGCTCTCCTTTTGAGCGTGCCTCCGCATTATACGCATCAGGCAACCCGCCGACCATGATCATGCTGGATACAGCCGATGTCGAGAAATTCAAGGACCGCATCCTCGATCTGAGCGGGGAGAAATGGAATGCGGATACGGTTGACAACGCTACGACAGCAACAACATTTGACGGTAAAAACTATGCGTTCCCATTCGCAATTGAAGGCTACGGATTTATTTACAACAAAGCCGTCGTTGACAAAGCCGTTGGTGGAAGCTTTGATCCTGCCACAATCAAAACCAGAAACGATCTTGAAAAGCTGTTCCAGCAAATTGAGGCATCCGGGAAAAAATCATTGGTGATCTCGCCGATGGACTGGTCGCTGGGCGCTCATTACTTGCCTCTGGCTTATGCCGGTCAAAGCAAAGACATGGCTGAAGTGGACAAATTCATGGCTTCTTTGAAAGCAGGTCAGGCTAACCTAGCCAACAACTCGGTATTCAACGGACTTATGGATACATTCGACATGATGATGAAGCACAACATCGACCAGGCTTCCCCACTGGCAGGAGCGTATGAACGCGGGCCGGAGCTGCTTGGCAAGGGAGAAGTAGGCCTCTGGTTCATGGGGAACTGGGCGTGGCCGCAAATCAGCAGTTTTGATACCGCTAACAAAGAATACGGTTTCCTGCCTGTACCGATCAGCAATAATGCCGATGATTACGGCAATCAGGAAATTTCGTCCGCCGTATCCAAACGTATTGTCATTGACAAGGAGAAAGCCACACCGGAGCAGCAGGAGGCAGCGAAGAAGTTCCTGAACTGGATCGTCTATGAAGACAAAGGCCAGGATTTCCTTGTGAATAAAGCGAACATTATCCCGGCGTTCAAAAATATTACACTGCCTGCGGCCGACCCGCTCGGCAAGTCTATTCAGGATTACATTGCAAGAGGCAAGTCAGAGCCGTCGATGAGCATGCTGCCTGCCGACCATTGGGCCAAGACGGGAGCGTCCATGCAAAAATATTTGGCAAAACAGAGCGACCGCGCAACATTGGCTAAAGAGATCGAAGACTACTGGAAAACCGTGAAATAAGATTTTTTTTCAAGCGCATTGAACAGGAGAGAAAACCGGAATAAAGAGAGGGATCACCATGATTGCGGAAAAAGGAGTGTTGAATCGGCTGCGGTTGCGGCTGCTGTTTACCGGGCCTACCTTGTTTGCCTTTACGACGGTAATGATCATTCCGTTTTTGTACGGCATCTACCTGACGTTTACGAACTGGGACGGTATTTCGACAACACAATCGCTGGTAGGCATGCAAAACTATCTGGCTGTTTTCCGGGATGCTGAGTTTTGGAAATCATTCGGCTTGACGCTGAAATATGTGTTTTATACCGTCGTCCTGATCAATGTCATCGCCTTTATGCTGGCATACGTGCTGACCAAGGGGTTAAAAGGACAGAGTATTTTCCGGGCAGGATTTTTCCTGCCCAACCTGGTCGGCGGTATTGTGCTCGGTTTTATCTGGCAATTTATTTTCAACTATGTGCTTGTTTATTTGGGGCAAAATGCCGGCATCCAGTCGCTCGCCGCGACCTGGCTGGCCGATCCTGATAAAGCGTTCTGGGCACTTGTCATCGTAACGGTATGGCAAAACGCGGGTTACATGATGGTCATTTACATTGCGGGATTGACTGGTGTGCCGAATGATATTATGGAGGCCGCCAGCATTGATGGGGCAAACAGCTGGGTCAGATTGCGGAAAATGGTGCTGCCCCTGATGGTGCCTTCTTTTATCGTATGTATATTTTTGTCCCTGCAGCGCGGCTTTATGGTCTATGATCTGAACCTGGCGCTCACGAAAGGCGGACCGTTCGACAGCACGCAAATGGTGTCGATGCATGTATATGAAAAAGCATTCCTTTCCCGTGATTATGGTGTGGGCCAGGCTGAAGCATTCGTGCTTTTCCTGATGGTTGCGCTTATTACCCTGCTGCAGGTTTATTTCAGCAAGAAGCTGGAGGTGGAAGCATAATGACAGGCAAAAAAGCTGCTTCCGCTGTGTTCAAATTTATTGTGCTGACCGTCGTGCTTATTTTGTTTATCGTACCGTTCGTTTTTCTGCTGATCAACTCGTTCAAGGAGAACGTGGCCATTACCTCCAATCCGTTAGCGCTTCCCGACAGCTTTAAACTGGCCAATTATACGTATGCGTTCGAAAAAATGAATTATATCGATGCTTTTGCCAACTCATTGATCATCACGGTGTTGGGTGTCATGTGTATCTCGCTGTTCGCGGCCATGACGGCACATTATTTTGTCAGAAACAATACCAGATTCAATCAATATACATTTCTGCTGATGGTGGCTTCCATGATCATTCCGTTCCAGGCCATCATGATTCCATTGGTGAAAATATACGGCTCACTGGATTTGCTGAACAGCAAGTGGTCGCTGATTTACATGTATATCGGTTTTGGCAGCTCGCTGGCTGTATTCATTTATCATGGATTTGTAAAAGGGGTACCGAAGGAGCTGGAAGAAGCGGCCCTGATTGATGGCTGCACACGGGTTCAGACCTTCTTCCGCATCGTGTTTCCGGTACTGATGCCAACGACAGCAACCATTTCCATTCTGAATGTGCTGTGGATCTGGAACGACTTTCTGCTGCCTTCGCTCATTTTGGTCGATCCGGAGCAAAGGACGCTGCCGCTGTCCACTTATAACTTTTACGGAACCTATACCGTGGATTACGGTCCGCTAATGGCAAGTCTGGTACTGACCATTTTTCCCGTCATTATCATCTATCTGTTCGCCCAGAAGTATATTATTCGGGGTGTTATGCAAGGTTCGATTAAATAACTTAAAAGGGTAGGATGCCTTATCAAACAGACTAGAAAGTATACGAGAGAGCAGGCTGATCAATTTATTTCCCAATCGAAGCATATGCTTCGTCCGGACTACAGGTTGAACTATCATTTGATGGCCGAGTTCGGCTGGATGAACGATCCGAATGGATTTATTCACTATAATGGACAGTATCACTTGTTCTACCAGCATTACCCCTACGAGCCGGTGTGGGGACCGATGCACTGGGGGCATGCCGTCAGCCGTGATCTTATGAAGTGGGATTACCTGCCGGTTGCGTTGGCTCCAGACGGTGTGCTCGACCGGGATGGCTGCTTTTCCGGCAGCGCCATTGAGCAGGACGGCAAGCTTGTCCTCATGTACACGGGACATGTCGTAACTGGACCGGACAAAGATCAGGATTACAAGCAGTCACAGGGCATCGCCGTGTCGGAAGACGGGGTGACATTCGAAAAATGGGAGGGCAACCCGGTTATCGGTTATGATGCTGTCCCGGACACGGTTAGCCGCAAAGATTTCCGCGACCCTAAAGTATTCAGGCACGGCGATCAGTATTACGCTGTTCTTGGTTCCAATGACGCCAAGGGGAACGGGCTTGTGCTGCTGTACCGCTCCAATGATCTGCGCAGCTGGACGTATGTCAATGTGCTTGCCAAGAGTGACGGACGCTTCGGTGACAATTGGGAATGTCCAGACCTGTTCCCGCTTGGCGGCAGGGATGTCTTTATGCTCTCCCCGCAGCGCATGCCAGCCCAGGGAGAAGCGTACCGGAATCTGCATTCGACCATGTATGGTATCGGTGATTTTGATCCGGTTGCGGGGACCTTTACAGCAGAGCGGTATGCGCCCGTGGATCATGGTTTCGATTTCTACGCCCCGCAGTCGACGGTGGATGATAAGGGACGGCGTATCATCATCGGCTGGATGGATATGTGGGAGTCGGAGATGCCGACCCAGCAAGGGCATCATTGGGCCGGCGCGATGAGTCTGCCACGGGAGGCGGTCATCGACGGCGGCAGGCTGCTGTTCCGCCCGCTGGAAGAGACGGAGAAATACCGTTCCAATCTGTTCGAGCAGCCGGTTACGGTGCTGACAGGCGAGCAGACCTTGGAGACAGGTGGAGACAGCTATGAGCTGCAGGCTGTATTTCAATTTGAAGCAGGTATAACTGAAGAATTCGGTTTGAAGATACGGGTAGGCAGCGGCGAGGAGACGGTGCTGTCGTACCGTCCTAACGACGGTCTGTTCCGTTTCAACCGTGACCGTTCAGGGATCGGACCGGGGGGCGAGAGGCGAGTACACCTCGGTTTGCAAGAGGGACGTTTGGAGCTGCGCATTTTCGTGGACAAAAGCTCAGTAGAGGTGTTTATCGGCGATGGCGAGTATGTCCTTACCGGCCGCATTTATCCCGGCCCGGAATCGCTGGGCATTCAGGCTTTTGCCGAAGGAACTTGCTCGCTTGTCTCGTTCAGGAAGTGGGATATTTGTATATAGGGTGATGATAGAAGGAGTCCGGCTGGTTGCCGAGGCTCCTTTTTTTCGGTTTTAGAAGTTCGGATAAGAGACTGTTTCCATCTGAATGAAAACCGCAAGAAGGAGACCAGAACTTACAATATTCAAATATTAAATGGCTTTTCAAATAACTCTCCGAATTGGGATTCGGTGTATACCAGTTTTCATTGCTAACAAAAAGGCGGCATCCAAGTACAGGTTTAATGTTACTTAGTTTGGTATAAATTATGCTATTATAAATGGAAGAGTGGCAGATTGTCTGGTGGACGACCGTGAGTGCGAACCCCAAGCGCACATGAAATTCCCGGGAGATTCGCACCACCAGGTTTTATGCGGTTTTTCAAGGTTTTTCATACAAAATGTATTGCTCAAAATGATACTCGATTAGGGGGTTCGCACTTTTAAGCCTCCAAACCCTTACGGGACAAGGGCCAAAACAGCCCGCGTTACTCCCTGCACGGAAGTATGGATTGAAAGAGGTGCAGCAGGCATCGCATCCGGAACGGGCGCATCGGTTACTCCCTGCACGGGAGTATGGATTGAAAGCGGGATACGATTGCTTATTTTTACATCGCAAATGTTACTCCCTGCACAGGAATAAGATAAGGTGGTGTGAGACTTATGCGCAGCTCAGAAATATCTAGTCTGAACTTCCTTGTAGAGAAGGAAAAACTGGTCTTAACAGAAGTGTTACACAAAATTAAAGATCCTTTCAAAGTTAGACAAGCCATTCTCTTTGGATCAAAAGCTCGGGGGGATTTTGAATCGGGAAGTGACATAGATTTGTTGGTTCTGACAGATTTAGAGGATCGTCCTGAGAATAGACACTATTTGTCGGATATGCTTTTTGATATAAATCCGTACTACGAGCCGCCTATAAGCGTAACGTACTTTAACAAAGATGACTGGGACTCAGGAAAAGTACTGCCTACTTTTAAAAGTAACATTTTGAAGGATGGTGTTCAGATTGTCATTTAAAGATGAGGCGGTCAAATCGTTCCTGAAAAGGGCTAAGGGGAAATATTCAGCTGCTTTGGGATTGAAAGCGCTTCATCTAATTGTATTTTATTATAACCACAAAAAGTTACTCCCCGTGCGGGAGTATGGTTTGAAAGTTCCCAATGCCTGCAGGTAAACGCCAGGTTGATGTTACTCCCCGTGCGGGAGTATGGATTGAAAGATAGCGCGGCTGCGTTCGTTGTGTGCCTCGATGTCGTTACTCCCCGTGCGGGAGTAACTTGAAATGTGACCGTGTAAGCCCATCCCAGTGGAGATGGATGAGTTCCTCAACGTGCGTGTGTAAGGATGGAAAGCAATCGTAGACTTCATTTCATCGAATTCATCAATATTTAACGTTAGAAGAGGAAATATAAGCTTGTGTCGAAGCCGCAGAATCAGTATAATAATGTAAATTTAACGTCCGCGAACGGGAGAGTAACCGTACAAGTCTCATAGCAGCGAGCCGGGGTGGTGGGAGCCGGCATGGGGCACACGGTGAAGCGCACCCTGGAGATGGCAGGTCCAGTACGGGAGACCGTAGGCAGATCTGTCCGGCTTACTGCCGTTATCAGTATCGAGGGGAAGAGTCCGAACAAGGGCTCTTCACGAAGAGTGGTACCGCGGCAGCATAGCTTTCGTCTCTTTTATGAGGCGAAGGCTTTTTTGATTTTCAGCTAATATATTTCAGAAAAAGGATGTGTTCGTCCATGATTATGAACATTGCCGCCCAGGTGCTGAGCGGGCCTACAGGCCTGTCTGAGCATGAACTGCTGCAGTTGCTGGAGCAGCCCCCGAATCCCGAGTGGGGGGATGCCGCGCTGCCTTGCTTTGTATTCGCAAAATCACGCCGGATGTCCCCGCAAAACGTAGCGGCTGAGCTCGCCGTGGCCCTGGATCAAACCCACGGTGTGAGCGCGGAAGCAGCTGGACCTTATGTGAATTTGAAGCTTGATCCGGCCGTTTACGCCCCGGCGCTGCTGGAGCAGATCGGCGCAGATGGCTTTGGCAAACTTGACCTGGGACAGGGCAAGCGGGTAGCGATTGACATGTCCTCCCCCAATATTGCCAAGCCGTTCGGAATCGGCCATCTGCGCTCCACGGTGATCGGCGCTGCCCTGTACCGTCTGTTGAGGGAAGCAGGCTATGAGACAATAAGTGTTAATCATTTAGGCGATTGGGGGACGCAATTCGGCAAACAAATTACAGCCTACAAGCGCTGGGGTAAGGACGAGGAACTGGCCAAAGACCCGATCGGCGAATCGCTGAAGCTATATGTCCGGTTCCATGATGAAGCAGAGCAGGACCCTTCCCTTGAGACGGAAGCACGCGACTGGTTCCGCAGACTGGAGGAAGGCGATTCCGAGGCGCACCGGCTGTGGCGTTATTTTGTGGACATCAGCATGCAGGAATTTAACCGGATGTATAAGCGCCTTGGCGTTACGTTTGATCATGTGCTGGGTGAAAGCTTTTATAACGACAAAATGAGACCGGTCGTCGAAGAGCTGAGCAGCCTGGGGCTCCTAGAAGAAAGCGAAGGAGCTATGGTGGTAAGACTGGATGACGAGGGCATGCCTCCATGCCTGATCCTGAAAACGGACGGTACCACCATTTACCCGACCCGTGATCTCGCAACGGCCATTTACCGCAGAAAAGAAATGAAGGCTGACCGCCTTCTGTATGTGGTAGGGGCTGAGCAGAAGCTGCATTTCCAGCAGGTGTTTGCCGTCCTGGGTAAAATGGGAGCCGCTTGGGCTGTGCAATGCGAGCATGTTCCCTTCGGGCTGATGCGCTTTGAAGGGAAGAAAATGTCCACCCGGCGCGGCAAGGTCATCATGTTAAACGAGGTGCTGGATGAAGCGGTGTCCCGCGCCATGGCCGTCATCCAGGAAAAGAACCCTGATCTGTTCGACAAACAAACTGTCGCCGAGCAGGTCGGAATCGGAGCGGTCATTTTTGGCGATTTGAAAAACAACCGGATCAACGAGGTCGATTTTTCGCTTGAGGATGCGCTGCGCTTTGACGGGGAAACGGGACCATATGTTCAATACACGCATGCCCGGATTAAAAGTGTATTGAACCGGTTAAAGGGGCAGCATGCAGGTGGCGAAGCCGATCTGAATACCGGACTTAAGGCTGGACTAAATACTGGTCCGAATACTGAACAACAAATTTCGGTAGGACACACGGGCCAGCTCGGTGAGGCCGGATGGTCCCTGCTCAAACAGCTCAGCCGTTACCCGGAGGCGCTGGAACGCGCGGTGAATCGGCTGGAGCCGTGGGTCATGGCCCGTTTTGCCCTGGATACGGCCCAGTCCTTTAACCGCTTTTACCATCATGAAAGAATCGAGGATGGCGGGCCCTTGCGGCTGCTGATTACTGAGCTAACGGCAGAGCTTCTGGCACGGTCGTTGCGTCTGCTTGGCCTTCATGCCCCGAACCAGATGTAAGGGCCAGTTTATGCAAAAAGATGTTTTTTTCCATAAGGTGAAACCTTTTCACATAACAGGCCGTCTGAGAATACAGAAGTCAAGTCATTTTGGAGGTGCAGATTGTGAAGAAACATAAAAAGAAAGTGATCAGCTTTATTGCAGTTGCCTGCTCGCTCGCGGCAGCATCGTCTGCTTTTGCTTTTGGCGACTTATCCGGTACACAGCTCCAGCAGGTGGAAGCACTTAAATCCAAAGGGATTGTAAACGGAGTATCTGCGGACAAATTTGCTCCGTCACGCACACTGACCGTAGCGGAAGGAGTACAACTGGCGGTGAAATCGATGGGTCTTGAAGCCAAACCGGATGTGACAGACGCATCTTACGCCAACATCCCGGCTGATGCCTGGTATGCACAGGCATTCCAGATCGCTGCCGAGAACGGGCTGCCTGTTTCCGGGGATATAAAACCCGCTTCGCCAATGACGAGAGAACAATTTGCGGACATGCTCTATGAAGCGATCAACACGACTGGGCAGTATCCGGTCATCAAGTTGTACATTTCAGTTGCAGATGAGAAGGACTTTGAAGCGGACTCTCTATGGGCAATCCAATTTCTGCTGTTGACGAAGATCACAAGTCTGGATGAGCAGAGAAATTTCTATCCGAACCGGGAAATTACTCGGATTGAGGCGGCGGAAATGGTATATAATGCCGTCAAATATGTAGAAGAAATGAAGGCCATTCAATCGGCAGAACCATTGCCTACGCCGGAGCAACCAGAGCAGCCTGACCAACCGGACCAGTCGGATAACGTACAGGATCAGGTGACGATGTCCATCGAACCAGTCAGCAGCGCCAAGAACAAAGTCACCTTGACCCGTCATGAAGCGCCGAATCCGGGCTATGGCATCGCTGTAGACCGTGTGGATTATGTCAGTGATTCGGAAGCTGTCATCTATTACAAACTGACTAGTCCGAAGCCAGGTGAAATGAACATCCAGGTGATTACGGACACCCAGACAAGCGTGGAACTGGATAGCAAGTATGAAAAGGTCAGCATCAAGCCTGCGGACAGCAGCGCGGATGCATCCGTCTTTCATTTGGCCCAATAAGGCGAGTCTTTAAATCTGAAAGGCATGTCCTTAAGGAGGCAGACTGTAGCAAGCAGTCTCGAAGAAATAATATTGGATTTAAAAGAGCGAGTATCGGTGGTCGAAATTTCCACCAATACTCGCTTTTTCTGCTATATAGGGCACCGTCCATGAAGGGCGCAAAGCCGAAAACAACGGGAATTTGCTCTAATTCCCACCCTTTTACGCGGCAGCGGAGAGGAAGAAGCAATTCCGGAAAAGCGGAGCGTTCACACCTTTGGCCCGGAGGTCAACAGTGATTGGAGGAATGGTTTTTTCTCGGAGCGTCTCAGGACATGAAAAAGAAGTGCCCCAGGTCAGTCGGCATCTTGGAGCACTTCATTTTTTCACGTGTTCACATATTCGGAAGAAGGCGTCTTACCGGCTCAGACCCCGGAAAAACGTGTCAATGGTGAAGGAAATCAGCTCATCCCTGGAGTCTGCAAGCTGAGTATCAAAGCTCAGCAGCAGCGAAGTCAGGCCGTGCAGCATGCTCCAGATGCTTCTTGCGGTCAGCAGCTCATCAGCGGTCATGATGTAGCCATCATGGACAGCGTTCCTGATTCCGCCTTCCAGCATCTCAAAACCTTGTAACCGATCATTTTCATCCATGAGGATCGAGCTGGCACCTTCCAGGTTGGTAATGAAGAGGACATTGTAATACTCCGGATGCTCAAGTCCAAAACGGACATAAGACTCGCATACGGTTTTCAACACTTCAAAGGAATTTAATCCCTCCGCGCTGGCTTCCTGCTCCCGCTGCCGGAGGGCCTGCAGGAACAATGCATAACCCTCCTTCAGCAGCTCGCTTACGACGGCTTCCTTATTTTCGAAATAATGATAAATGGTCGTTGGTGAGTATTCAATCCGATCCGCAATTTTGCGCATGGATACCTCGGCATAACCCTGGCTCAGAAAGAGCGAGCGGGCGGCCTCGATAATTTTACGGCGGATTTCGTCACTTTCACGTTCTCGGCGTTTGATATGCTTCATGAGTAATATGATGTTCCCTTTCTGTCTGCCCCAATTTGGCTGCGATGCGATCAGCTTCCATTATACCCGAGCCTATGGCCCCTTGAAAACCGCCCCCCGGCTGCGTCCAGGCGCCGACCAGGGACAGGTGGTGCACCGGCGATGTCCGTTTCAGACGCTTGATGCCGGACTGGCGGACGGTTTGCGCGAAGCCGTATACGGCGCCTGCAGGGTTAGCGGTATAACGCTGCATCGTGCGGGGTGTGCCCAATTCAGCAACCGCCACTTTGTCTGTCAGCCCCGGATAATGCTTTTCCAGTTCATCCAGTATGAAGCGTGTTACGGCAGATTTTTTAGCTTTGTATTCGGCACGGTCTGCAGGCCAGTTTTCTAAACGATCTATAAAAGTAACGGCAATACACCCTTTCCCCGGTTCATTGAGCGATGGGTCCATGGCGTTGTAATTGGTAATGCCCCAGTTGCATTTTGCATATTCACCGCGCATGGCTGCCGCGTAATCCATTTCAGAGTCCGGCTCATTGTGCAGAAGCAAATCCTCCTGCATAATGCCAAGCTCATGCGGTTCGCAGGTCAGCCCCAAATACAGCTGGGTCAGCGAAGTCCCGATCTCAAGCTCCGTAATTTTCTCCAGTTCATGCTGGGCGGCAGGATGGTTCTGCAGCAGACGGCCATAGGTCAGCAGCGGGCTGATGCCGGACACAATCCAGTTGGCCTCGCAGACTTCGCCTTTTTTCAATCTTATACCGGTTGCTTTGCTGCCCTTGTATAGGATCTCCGACACCTCGCTGCGCAGATGAACCTCCCCGCCGGCAGATTGGATGACGTCAACCAAAGCGTTGGACAGTGCCTGGCCCCCGCCCTGAATATAATAGGTGCCCTCAAGATGATAACCAAGCCATGGAATGAAAAAGTACAATGCCGCCAGCCGCTTCGGAGGCAGACCATAATAGGGCCAAAGGGCAGTGAAAAATTCCGTGAAGCTCTCGGACAGTCCAAACTGCCGTACAGCCTCCCACGTTGTCATTTGCGTCCAGCGGATGAAGGTGCCTGCTTTAAGCATCGCGGTTGCCTTCCGCCAGGCAGGCAAGGGAGAGGAGAAGGCGGAGAAGCCTTCGGCAAAACTGCGAATACCTGTAAACAGCTTGTCGATGGCTTCCTGTTCGGCCGGGAACATCTTTTTAAGAAGCAGCACGTATTCATCGGCATCGGACGGGATATCAACGATTTGTCCTTCCCAGCGGATGGAGTAGGGGTGCTTTTTGCGCAAAGGCACGATGCCTTTGTCTGCTCCGCATGCTTGCAGCATTTGGCCAAAGCTGCCCTCTCCCAGCCCGCCGACTCCGTGCAAGGCCACGTCAAACAGATACCCCTTCCTGCGGAATTCCGTTGCATAACCACCAGGCAGATTGTGGCTCTCAAACACAGCCGTCCGGTAGCCGAGCCTGGACAATCTTGCAGCACAGGACAAGCCTCCGAGGCCTGCGCCAATGATGATGACATCAAATTTCCTCATCCATGTTCTCTCCTTTAAATTAACGTTGTTATATAAATTAACGGTGTTAAGTTGATTGAATTATAGTCCATATTCCGTGAAAAGAAAAGCCCTGTTTTTTGGCTCAACTAGAAATCGGGGCTTGGCCAACGGGTTCACCTCGAATGATCGATCTATTCGGTACACTTCTTTGCAACGGTTGTCACAGCGCTTATTCGTCCGAAATAATGGAGGTTTCTTTTCTAACGATCGTATGCGCGCTTATCCAGACGAAACAGCCCTTTACCCGTGGAAAAACAAGAAATAAGCTCGCGGGTAACCGTTACACTTTTTAACCACCCATTTTTACTCAAATAGCGTCTCCCACAACCGTTAAGGTTTTCGCGCTTTTATACGTACTCGCACCTATTCCCCTGGTCAAGCACTGATTTCGGTTTTGAGCCGTTTTTTCTAATGACATGGAAAAAGCGCCCTTGGGGAGACATGAGGAACCTGGCTGGTTGCATTCATGTATCACTCCAAAGAGCGCATATTTTAGCGGTTGTTCACTTTATTTCATTCCTGCGATTACTGCAGCTTCGTAAGGTTATGCTTGGTTCCCCGGAAAAGACACTTTTCCGGAAATTCCGGCTGCACCGGCCGTCACGGGAAGCTCCTTTTCGGAAGCTGTGGTTTGGTCCGCTGCCGCCCCAGAGCCCTGCTGAAGCTGGTACATCTGATAATAACGGCCGCGGAGCTGCATGAGCTCTTCGTGATTGCCTTTTTCGACGATTTGCCCGCGGTGCAGCACCAGAATTTGATCAGCACTGCGGATCGTGGAGAGGCGATGGGCGATAATGAAGGTGGTACGCCCTTTCTTGAGCACCTCCAGCGCGGATTGTATCAAGGCTTCCGTCTCCGTATCAATGTTGGCGGTTGCCTCATCCAGAATGAGAATGGCCGGATCAAACGCCAGCGCACGGGCGAAGGAGATAAGCTGCCGCTGTCCGGCGGACAGGGTGCTGCCTTTCTCGATGACAGGCTCATCAAAACCTTGCGGCAGGTGGGAGAGCAGTTGGTCTGCTCCTACATCCCGCAATGCCTTTTCCACCTGCTCACGGGAGATCCGGCTGTCCCCGAGACTGACGTTGCCCGCAATCGTGCCTGTAAACAGATAAGGGTCCTGCAGCACGATGCCCATATGGCGGCGAATCCACTGCTTCGGCAGCTCCCTGACGTTCTGGCCGTCAATCGTAATCGTTCCCTGCTGCGGATCATAGAAGCGGAACAGCAGGTTGATGATGGAGCTTTTGCCTGAGCCGGTATGACCGACCAGCGCGACGGTCTGTCCTTGCTTGGCAGAGAAGGAGATATCCTTTAACACGAAATCCTTCTTGTACGCAAACGATACGTTTTTAAATTCAACGTTGCCTTTGTAACGGGGCATATCACCGTCCGTCACCGGCTCTCCAGTTTCATCCATTAGCTGAAAGACACGTCCGGCGGACACAATCGACGTATCCAGCGCGGCAAGCTGGTTGACCATGCCGGTGACAGGCTGGAAGAGCCTGCTCAGCACATCGACAAAGGCGTACAGCACGCCAAGCGAAATGGCGGTGGACCCGGTGAGAGAACCTGCGCCGAAATACCAGAGCACCACGGCAAAGGACAGATTTCTGAGCACATTGACCAGATTATGGGAGGTCAGGGCGTTCAGGTTCAGCATTTTATTCTGATGCTTCATGTAATCATCGTTCAGATCCTCAAATTCCTGCATCGTTTTTTGCTGACGGCGGAAAATGCGGATAATGGACATACCCTGGATCGATTCGTTGATAATGGCGTTAATCTCGCTCAAGCGTGAACGAATGATCGTATTATAGCGGGTCGCCACCTTGCGGTATAAAATGATCCACAGAATGAGGGCAGGAACCAGGAACAGGCAGATCAGCCCAAGCCGGACATCCAGCAGGAAGAGGGCGACATATACCCCGGTAATGGTAACGATGCCTGAACAGAAATTGGACAGCACGGCGACGAACAGATCCTTTACTGCCTCCGTATCATTGGTTACCCGGGAGACGACCTTGCCTGCAGGCAGATTATCGAAAAAATAGACTGGCAGCCGCTGAATCTGGGCATACAGGTCCAGCCGCAGCCGCTGAATCACCCGGTTGGCCGACGACTGCAGCCAGTAGGTTTTGCCAAATTCCGCAATAATCGAGATGAACAGAAAAACGAAGTACAAGCCAATTAATTGCGTTATGCCGGGCAGTTCCGGCTTATAGAAGCCGTACAGCTCATCTGAACTTAAGGGCTGCGCCGGATAAGAGGCGGTCTCCCCGCCGCGTGTAATGGTTAGCATTCCGTCCTGGTAGCTGCGTTTGCCGCCTGCTTCGGCCACGGGAGCGTCCACGAAGTAAAACGACGTTCCCGCTTGCAGAATGCGCACCTCGCGCCCTCTGGCTTCCCCGGCCGCAAAGCGGTCCTGTTTCTTGAACAGCTCATTGTTGTACTCGGCGGCACCCGCCGGATCATTCGTTTGATAATAAGGCCGTTCAATGGCCAGCATATGTCCATCAATCATCTGCTTGGCGATGAAGGGACCGGCCAGCTCGGCGGCCACTCCGATGGCAAGAGCGATCAGCGCAACGATAAATGTATATTTGGCTGTCATGGCATACTGGAACAGCCGTTTGCCAATGTTCGGTTTCAATCAGCTAACCTCCCCGGAGGAGAGACCCGATTCCAGCTGCTGCCGCTCATACTGCTGACGGTACCAGCCGTCCTGCTGCAGCAGCTCGCTGTGCGTGCCCTCCTCGATAATCCTTCCCTGCTCCAGCACGACAATCCGGTCCGCATGCTCGACGGCGGAGAGGCGGTGGGTGGAGATCAGGGTCGTTTTGCCGGAGCGCTTGCTCCGGATGTTGTCAATAATGCGCGCTTCCGTTCTGGCGTCCACGGCGGAGAGCGCATCGTCCAGTATTAAAATGTCAGGATCGCCGATGAATGCGCGAGCAAGAGACACCCGCTGCTTCTGTCCGCCCGACAGGGCAATGCCCTTTTCACCAACGATGGTTTCAAGACCATCGGAGAGTGTGCCCAGATCATTATCGAAAGCGGCGGTGCGGATGGCCCCCATAATGTCGGTATCCGTAGCATCCGGCTTGCCAAAGCGGATGTTTTCGCGCACTGATTTGGAGAACAGAATCTGCTCCTGCGGCACATACCCGATCCAGCTGTGCAGCCGCTCCGCCGCAATATGCTCAATGGGTGTGCCCGAGATGAAAATATCACCGCTGCCTGACGGGTATTCCCGCAGCAGCTGCTTCAGCAGGGTAGACTTGCCGCTGCCGGTACGGCCAACGACGCCCAAGGTTTCACCACGCCGCAGGCTGAGATGAATATGCTGCAGATTATCCGTCTGCGAGGTCGGATATCTGAATGTGACGTCCTTCATCACGATCGACTCGGCAGCCGTGACCGCTTCGGGATGCTCGATATCCTGAACATCCTGCGGGGAGGACAGCGTCTCATTGACACGGTCGAGCGAGGCGCTTCCGCGCTGCATGATGTTGATCAGCTCGCCGATGGCAAACATCGGCCAGATCATCATCCCCAGGTACATATTGAACGATACGAGATCCCCCAGGGTGATTTCATTGCGGAACACCAGAATCATGCCGTAGCCAAGACCGATCACGTAGCTTAAACCAACGAAGAGACGAATGGTAGGCTCAAAGAGAGCGTCCATACGCGCGACCGCCAGATTTTTGCGGTAGACGTCATCTGTAATATCCGCGAACCGTTTTTCATCCAGACGCTCCTGGACATAAGCACGGATGACCCGAATGCCCGCGACTGACTCCAGCACTTGGTCGTTCATATCGCCAAAAGCGTCCTGTGCCAGCGTATAGCGCTGATGCACTGCTTTGCCGTATATACTCATGGCCAGCGCAATAAAAGGCAGCGGAATGATTGCCGCCAGCGTTAATTTCCAGCTGATCAGAAAACCCATCGCGCCCAGCACGACGGCAAGATATATCGTTGAATCCGTCAGGGTAAGCATGCCGAAGCCTGCCGTGGCCGCGACGGAACGAAGATCGTTCGTGGCACGGGCCATCAGGTCGCCTGTACGGTTGCGCTCAAAGAAAGGCGGCGTCATGCTCAGCAGATGCCGCATAAAGCGGGAGCGGAGCAGCCGTTCCACGAGGTTGGCACCGCCGAACAGCCGATGCATCCATATGTAGGTGATATAGTAGATAAGCACCAACATTGCGAGGATGTACAGGATGGTCCGCATCAGTGAATCCCAGGTCACGGAGCCGGTGACAATCTGATCAATCGAGTCCCCCAGCAGGCGAGGAGGCACAAGCTCCAGGAAGCCGACCAGGATCAGCATGGCGAGCCCGATGGTGTAGCGTTTCCGTTCCCGGTGAAAGAACCAGCCCAAATCTTTTAAAACCGTAAACAAAGTATCCCTTCCTCTCGTCATCAAGTCTCTGCCGCATGCTGCGAACTGCTGAAGACAGCAAAAAGGACATACCGTCCGCAAACGATATGTCCAGTGTTCGACATCATATGGCATGCGCAGGTAAACTTGGCGGGAAACGCACAAGTCCTGCTGCATTGTATACAGGTACGCGGCTATAGCAGGGTCAGAAAGTCTGACCAGCCCGTACGCGGCAGATGTGGCTTCTCCGGTATGAAGTTGAATATTTGGTTTGATTCAATACAATTGCTTTATCCAACACCGGAATCACCCTTTCTTGATCGTTGTAAGTATTTTCAAGTTTTGATCTCGTATGGTTGCATCTTACCATCAGGTTTTGCGAAATGTCAAACCTTTTTCAAATTTGCATGCTTCAGCAGGGAAATGGGACGGGTTTGGTGTGCTTTGGCGAAGATGCTATGATAGGATATGATTAAGGCTGAAGAATATGCACTTGGTTAAGGAGTTGAGCAGGATCCATGAGTATATATGTATCAGAACCCGCTGCCGAATGGTATAAAAAAGAGCTTGGCTTAAAATCCGGGGACCATGTCCGTTTTTTTGCGCGCTACAGCTCGGGTGGGGGGCTTCATCCCGGTTTTTCGCTTGGCATCGCCGTTGAGCCTCCTCAGCATCCGGCGCTGCGCACGGAGTCTGGCGGTGTTGTTTTTTTCATGGAAGAACAGGATGAATGGTATTTGAAAGGGTATAAAATCGAGGTGAAATACCTGCCGGAGCATGACGATATCATTTATGAGTACAGTCCCGAATAAACAAGCTTAGCTGCAGAAATTCTAAACGGCGGAGCTGCCGGCCGCAGGCGGGGTACAAACCGCGCCGTGACCGGCAGTCCGCCGTTTTGTGCGTCATGGTAAATAAATGCCTTCTACAGCAAAATCAAAGTCCTCGATATCATAGACCTGTACAGGCACGGAAGCTTCAACAATGCGTTCGATCCAGTCCGTCTGGTCCGTCAGAATCGGCAAGTTTTCCCGCTGTGCGGTCAACAGAAGCTCGGTTTCAATCGGGTCGAAAAACTCTCCGTACTGGGCGTTATCCACCCCGTTGATGATGGTAAACGCCACGGAATTGCCGAACAATATGGGCAGGCTTTTGGCCCACGGAACCTGAAGCGCCCGGTTGATTTTCTTCTTGTTCAGGGGCTCCTCCAAATATTCGATCAGCTCGGCCACTTTTTCTTTCACATGCTTGTCTTCGGCCGGATTGTCCATAAGCGGCTCATCGCTGGAACGAAACTCGTACAATTCCAATATGGTGGTGTAGGGCACAATATATTCTACCGCTGCCGCCGGAGCCAGCAGCTGGCCGTAAATCGCTACCATGACGGCTTCGGTTACAAACTGTCGGGACATCGGCTTTCCTCCTGCGATGCGCAAATATGCGGTGTTAAATCGAATTGAGTATACCATAATGCTGTCCCAAAAACAGCATGGCAGCAGGCTATTCCTATTTATGAAACATCAAAATGCATAAAAGCCCCGCTTCTTAAGCGAAATACATCGGACCTCATATCCATGAAAAAAAGCACTCCAGATGGCCGGAGCCGCCATGAAGCACCTTTTATACAACATATACTTTCTTGCTTGCACCCCTGTGCCTAGGACTTGCCAATCAAGAGTGAAAGAATTCCTGCAGCAATCAAAGGACCGACCGGGACACCTTTAAAAAAGGCGACGCCAAGAACGGTGCCGATCAGCAGTCCGTTGACAACAGCTGGCTGGGAGGACATCAGAGTCACTCCGCGCCCTCCCAGATAGGCGACCAGAACGCCAACCCCAATGGCCAGCAGTGATTTCCAGTGGAGGAATGATGCTAATACCTCCTGCACGGTAATGCGTCCGCTCGCCAAAGGGGCCATGACGCCAATCGTGAGCAGCACGATGCCGACCGTCAGGCCATATTTCTCCAGCCAGGGGAAGGTTTGGTGCAAATTCATCACCCTCAGCAGCAGCAGGACAACCATGGCGATCGTTACGCTTGAGTTGCCGCTGAAAATGCCGAGGCCTGCAAGCACGAGCAGCAGCAGAGAAGTGTAATCCATGGCAGCAACTCCTTTTCCGGCCTGCTTACGGGTGCTCATGACCGGCATTTGTCTGTACAATATGCTCGGCAATAAGCTTGCCGTGCCACCGCCCGGATTCAATGAACACTTCATTGGCGTTCCGGCCGGATGCGATTACGCCCGCGACATAAACGCCGGGTACGTTCGTCTCCATCGTGTCCGGGTTAAAGACAGGTTTATCCAAATCCTCGGCCAACTGCACGCCGACCGATTCCAGCAGCTTGCGGTCCGGGCGGTAGCCGGTCATGGCAAGCACAAAGTCGTTGTCCAGCTTGAACTGGCTGCCGTCATTGACGGTGACGGTAATATCGTGCGGGCTGATTTCTGTTACGCGAGAGCCCAGGTGGAGGGTGATCTTTCCTTTGTTGACCAGGCTTTCAAACAGAGGTCTGACCCATGGTTTGATATGCTCGGATAAAACAACGCCCCTGTATACCATATCGATATGCGCACCTGCCTTGGTCAGTTCCATGGCTGCATCCACTGCGGAATTGCTGCCGCCAATAATGGCAACACGGGTGCCTGTATATGGGTGTGCTTCCCTGAAATAGTGGGTCACCTTGTCCATATCCTCCCCGGGAATGCCGAGAACATTCGGATGGTCAAAATAACCCGTGGCCACGACGACATGGCGGGTCCGGTATTGGCGGGACTGCCCGCTTTTGTCCGCCGTATGCACAATGAAGCTTCCGTCCGCTTCCTTGACGATGGAGCCAGCTTCCTCATAAGGATGAATGTCGAGCCCGTAATGCGCCGCTACCCTGCGGTAGTATGTAAGGGCCTCGTGCCGGAAGGGCTTGTCATTGGGAGAGCTGAAAGGGATGCCTCCGATTTCGAGCAGCTCGGCTGTGCTGAAAAACTGCATATTGGTCGGATAAAGATAAATGGATTGCACTATATTGTGCTTTTCGATGATAAGCGTCTTCAACCCGCGCCGTCCGCATTCTATGGCCGCAGACAGACCGCAGGGGCCGCCACCGATAATAATAATGTCTTCCATAGTATTACCTCCAATAAAACAAAATTGCCTCCAATAAAATAAAGAAAAATTGCCCGCAATCAGCAAGCAATTTTATCCTACCGCATTCATAAAGCAAATACCAGCCGATTTGCGGTATCCACCGCTAAAATGGATTGACAATGAACAAATGACGCCATATCATTAGATATATATCTAATTAAAGGAACGTGAAAATAATGCAGCTGGATAAAATCGTGAATTACCACAAGGCTCTGGCCGATCCGACAAGAATGCGCATTCTGCTGCTGCTGGCCGGAGGGGAGATGAACGGGCAGGCGCTGGCGGAGAAATTGAATCTGTCCCAGCCGACCGTCACGCATCATGCGGCGAAGCTGCGCGAGGCGGCGCTCGTCAAGGAGCGCAGAGACAAGAACACGGTATATTTTACCCTGAATGAGGATTTTATCAGACAAAATGCGGAAGCTTCCGTAAACTTCATATTCGGCAAAGGAGGCAGGGAAATGGAGAAAGAAGGGGTTCAAGAATCGCTGGCTGCTTCCGTTATGAGGAATTTTTTTGCCAAGGACGGAAGGCTGCGCCAAATCCCGGCCCAGTACAAGAAGAAGCTGATCGTGCTGCAGCACCTGGCCGAACAGCTTGAACCGGGACGGAAATACAGTGAGCGTGAATTGAGCGATTGGATTCAAAATGTTCATGATGATTTTGCAACACTGCGCCGTGAGCTGATCATGCATCAGTTTATGTACAGGGAAAATGATGTTTACGAACTGAACCCGCGGGAGATGTGGACCCGCTGGGAGGATGTCAGATAAATAAAATCAGCATTGACAAGTAAAGTCTGGAAAACGTATAATCAAGGAAATTTTGAAGGAGGCGATGTTAAATGAGCAAGCACATCATTGGATTGGTTTTGCGTCGTAACGTCGTCTCCCTAACGGACACACTCGGGTAAGACCGCGGTAGCGGTCTGCCCGCCGGTTATCATGACCGGACATCCGCAGGGAGCAGTTCCCTGCGGTTTTTGCATTTACCGGGCATCTTTATGCCTGTTTACGGGCCTATCAGGCCTTTTATGCAGCCGCAGGAGCATTCCTGCGGTTTTTTTGTGCTTGTCCGCGAAGTTAGGGAGACGATAGCAGGAGAAGGAAATTGAACAGCAGCACGAAGCTGGAAAGCAAAAATGATCGGAGGACAAACATGCATATAGAGAAATACGGCTGGTCGGAAAAATGGCAGCAGCAGTGGGAGCAGCTTGCGGCTGTGGCAGCTCGGGGCACTGAACTAAAGCCTGCCAGAGTAACCGCCGACTTTGGACAAAAAATGAAAATTATGACAAGTGAAGGTGAACGCTGGGCGGCACCTTCCGGAAAACTGCGCCATGAAACACCGGAAGCCGCTGAACTGCCGGCAGTCGGGGATTGGGTGGCGGCCGCTTATTCGGCTGAGACGGACGATGCCGTTATTCATGCCGTGCTCCCGCGCAAGAGCCGCATATCGAGGCAGGCTGCGGGATTTGAGACGAAGGAACAGATTATCGCAGCCAATGTGGATACGCTGTTTTTGGTGCAGGCGCTGAACGGGGATTTTAATGTGCGGAGAATGGAGCGTTATCTCGTGATGGCCTGGAATAGCGGCGTTAATCCGGTCATCGTGCTGAGCAAAAGCGACCTTTGTCCCGACCCGGATGGATATGCGGCGCAGATGGAAATGGCAGCGCCGGGAGTTCCGGTGCTGATCGTATCAGCCTGGGACGGAAGAGGAAGAGATCAGCTCGAAGCGTATTTGCGGAAGGGGCGGACGGTAGCATTAACCGGCTCATCGGGCTGTGGAAAATCGACCATCGTAAACTGGTTGTCAGGGGAAGAGCTTCAGGCAACTCAGGGCATAAGGGAGGACGACAGCAGAGGCCGGCATACGACGACACACCGGCAGCTGTTCCCGCTGCTGCATGATGCCGTTCTGGTTGATACGCCGGGGATGCGGGAGCTCAGCCTGTGGAGTGATGAGAGCGGTACGGAAGCCACGTTTGCCGATATCGAGAGCCTGGCGTCGCAATGCAGGTTTGCGGACTGCCAGCATATGCGTGAGGAAGGTTGTGCCGTCAAGGAAGCGGTCAGCAGTGGAGCGCTCTCCGCACCGAGGCTGGACAGCTACAGAAAGATGAAGCGGGAACTGGAATATCAGAACCGTAAAGAGAAGGAGAAAGCCCGTAAAGTCAAAGCGGGAAAAACATCCCGTTCCTATGGCTCAACAGGCTGGCGGCACGACATGGAGTGGTAAGGACATTTGCGGTGGTCCGTCATAGGATAAGGCAGAAGGAGGTAAGACCATGCCGAATTACAGCATTACTGTAGACCTGTCGGATCACCGCTTATATCTGATGGACGGAGGCCGGGTTGTTCGAAGTTACCCGGTTGGCATTGGCAAAATAGCTACACAGACCCCTCATGGGCGATTTACCATTGTGAGCAAACAGAAAAATCCGGGAGGCGCGTTTGGTGCCTTCTGGATGGGGCTTTCGGCTCCCCATTATGGCATACACGGCACTAATGCGCCGTGGAGCATCGGACAATCGGTGTCCCACGGCTGCATCCGTATGCAGAACAGCGATGTATTGGAGCTGGCCGGAATGGTGAGCGTGGGCACCCCCGTAACGATCCGTCCGTAACAGAGCGGACAGCCTGCCTGTTTAGGGCTTCATAAGGGAGGTTAATTAAGAGATAACGGAGAAGGAAAAAATTCCCGATCCGGGCAGTATGGTATAAAGGAGCCTGAAAGATATGTCCATTGACCGTTTTATTATTAAAAAATTGGACAACTGCCGGGACACACATACAAGAGATAATCTGCTGCAGCTGTTCAGAATCCGAATCGAAAACGCACAGAAGGCTGAAAGAGCAGGAATCGTCAAGCGGATTAAAAAGATCATATAAGGATTTTTGGAAGCGGTACAGAAGCATTGGATATGCGGGAAATAGACAGGGAGAATCCGGACGGATTCTCCCCTTTTGTGTGTGATATAATTTTAGTAGAGAGACAGAGCCAGCGAGTCGTTCTCGCTGACGCTGTGCAGGATGGCTTCGCAGCCAACGATTTCAATGCTGATCAGAGAGTTCAGGCACTTTTGCAGCGCGCGCTTGCCTGTCGCAATTTTGTTTTCCAGCGTGCTCGATAGCAATCTCAATGTCTTTTGGACAGGCTGTTTGTTTTCTTGATTAATATACACAGGAATTCGTTTGTTTTGAAAGGTTATTAGTGTTCTCATAGAAATCACCTCACTAGAGTTATCTCATGTTACTGATTGTAGATTCCCTTGCTTAAAATTACCTTAAAAATACCTTATAAAAACATAAAGGTCAGAAAATTTTACAAAGTGTTCACATTTCAATGGAATTCAGCGCTTTTTACAAAAAGAGAATGATAAATAAAACTTTAGTCTCTACTGATATTGAAATATGTGCTATTAGTCATAAAATTTATGCTTAAGTGGGTAGTTTGTAACAAATTGACAGAATGAAAGCGGTCATGTAAAGTTACATTAATAGTTTTAATCGGGTCTTTTTTTTGCTTTGGAACGACTTTTTTCTTAAGGATGACGGGAGGGGAATTTTTATGATCCTGACCGTGCTTGCGGGACGACAGGAAACCGATTGGTTCGATATAGAAGTGGATGATATGTATTCTGTGCAGCACTTGAAGCTGATGCTTGGTCTGCGCATATTTGGAGAAGCGCCCGGAGAGGGAGTACAATATATTATGGAAGCCAAATTTCCCGAGGGGTTGTGGTTTCTGGTAGAGGATCACCAGCATCTGACAGGAGCGGGCCTGCGGGAGGGCTGCATAATCCGCATACAGCGCGCTTTCTCGACAACAGAGGAAGAGGCCCCGGTATTTGGACGCAGATCGCTGTTTCAAAATACGCAAAATGGGTAATATCACTGGAGTTAAAACTAAAACTAGGCATTACAGATCAATTTCAAGAACCTGATAATGGAAGGGGACTTTTGACGTGAACGCTTTGTATCAACGATCCCCGCGCATCCGCCCCGCTCTGTACGATGAGAAGCTGGAAATTTTACGGCCCCCGGCCGAACCGGGCAAGCCTACTTTTTCCATAGTATCCCTCATTATTCCTTTAATAATGACCCTGGTTACAGTCGGTTTTTATATATATATGAGCAGAACCGGGAAAATGGGCAACAGCAATTATTTTATGTTTCAGATCCTGACGCTCTTCATGATGGTTTCCTCTTATACCATTCCGTTTTTCGTATATCTGCATAATAAAAAAGAATACCGGCTCAAGCTTGCGGAGCGGGACCGCATGTACAGACAGCAGCTGCAGAAGCACCGGGAGGAGCTGGAAGAGAAGAAGAAGGAGCAAGTCCGCATTTTATATGAAATTCACGGCGATCCGCAAGGCTGTACACAGATTGTGAAAAGCCGCAGCAGCTCGCTTTGGGAACGTTCACCTGAGGATGACGATTTTTTGCAGGTGCGGATCGGAACGGGGGAGGTTCCTTTTCACATCAAGCTGCAGGTTCCCCGTGCGGAAGGTTATGAACGCGAACCGCTGCTGGAAGCAGCACATGAATTGGCAGAGGACTTTCAGACGGTTGAAGATGCCTCAATCGCCCTTCCGCTGTTTCAATCCAAAGTCATAGGCGTTGTTGGCGAGCGTACAAATACGCTGGCTGCGCTGCGGGTCATCATGTCCCAGATTGCTGTCAGGCATTCGCCCGATGAGGTGAAGGTGGCGGCATTTTATCATGAGCGCGAGCAGCAGGAATGGGGCTGGATGCGCTGGCTGCCTCATGTGTGGGACGATGACCGCTCCACGCGCATGATGTCAGACCGGGACAGCAGCGCACACCAGCTGGCCGATTATCTGTTTTCACGGTTAAACCGCCGCAGAAACCGCAAGGAGCGTGTAGGCAGAAATATAGAAATTCCGTGTTATGTCGTCGTGCTCTCGGACGCGCAGCTGATTGAGGAGGAGCCGCTGCTGCCTCTGCTGCTTGAAGACGGAGCGTATGTGGACACCTGCACCATCGTGCTGGCCTCGCGCAAGGAGGCCTTGCCGATGCAGTGTCAGCTGATTGTCGAAGCTGGACCGGAAAAAGGGGAGTATACCCTGAAAACGGAATCGTCGAATATTACACAAAAAAGCTTCCGCATGGACTGGCTTACTGTGGAGGAAGCCGACGTTCTGGCCAGATATATGGCACCCATCCGGCTCAAGCGCTCCTCCGCTTCCGATATCCCGCCGGTACTTCCGCTGTTTGACATGATGGGAGTAGAACAGGTCGAAGAGTTGAAAGTGCTGTCCAGATGGCAGGAAACGAGACATCCGGATACACTGCCTGTTCCCATGGGGGTTCGCGCTGGCGGCAAGAAGATTATGATTAATCTGCACGACAAGATTGAAAGGCAGGGACATGGTCCGCACGGTCTGCTTGCCGGGACCACCGGCTCAGGCAAAAGCGAGGTGCTGCAGTCCATCGTCGCATCCCTTGCTGCCGAGTTTCACCCCCATGATCTGGCTTTCATGCTTATCGATTATAAGGGGGGCGGCATGTCCAACACGTTCATTGATCTTCCGCATGTTGTAGGGACGATCACGAATCTGGACAGCAATCTGATCGAGCGGGCGAAGATTTCATTGAGGGCAGAGCTCGTGCGCAGACAAAAAATACTGAACGAGGCAGGCAACCTGCAGCATATCGACGAGTATTACAGGCTTTTGCGCCAGCGTCATGCCCAGCCTCTCCCGCATCTGGTCATTATCATAGATGAATTTGCGCAGCTCAAAAAAGACCAGCCTGAATTTATGGATGAATTGATCAGCATTGCGACCATCGGCCGGACTTTGGGAGTACACCTTATCCTGGCAACGCAAAAGCCGGCAGGCGTGGTCGATGATAAAATATGGAGCAACTCGCGTTTTCGCATCTGTCTGCGCGTTCAGAGTGAAGGCGACAGTCGCGATATGATCAAAATTCCGAATGCCGCCTGGATTACGAAGCCGGGCAGAGGTTATTTTCAGGTGGGCAGCGACGAGGTGTTTGAGGAGCTGCAGTTTGCCTGGAGCGGCGCGCCCTACCGGGTCGATGACGGCAGCTCTAAGGTGCTGCCAGTAAATGAGGTGCGCCTGAACGGCAAACGTGAGCCGCTGTTAACCGGTGAGCGGGCAGCAACGGCTTTGCAGGGCGGTGAACCACCTAAGCAGCTCCAGATATTTATCGACTATATCGCTGCCCAGGCCGCGGCGGCGGGTATCGAACGCTTGCAGGGACCATGGCTGCCGCCCCTGCCGGAGGTGCTCGATCTAACGGTGTTGCCTGCGCAGGCTGCTGACTCCGGCCTGTACGGGCAGGCAGAGCTGCGTCCGGTCGTGGGTCTTGTGGACGATCTGCCCAACCAGCGGCAGGAGCCGCTACATATTGCGATGGATCAGGGTCATTGGGCGGTATACGGAATGCCCGGAATGGGCAAGACGACATTTGTGCAGACCCTGCTTGTATCCATGGCACGCACTTATACCCCGGACCAATGGAACGGCTATATTATCGATATGGGACGCATGATGCGCGATTTTGCGGATTTACCGCACGTTGGCGGGGTCATGATGGGCGAGGAGGAGGACCGTATCAAGCGGCTGTTCCGCTTCTTGTTCAAATTGTCCGCACAGCGCAAGGAACTTATCGCTGAGGCCGGCGTCAAAACAATAAACGCATATCGCCGTGCCGCCGTAGGCACAGTGCCGCAAATTGTGGTTGTCATTGACGGCTATTTGAGTTTCAGGAATGCGTACCCGGATGAAAATGAGCTTCTGGAGGCTATTCTCCGCGAAGGGGGAAGCCTGGGCATTACATTTGTTATTACGGCCAACCGGATCACGGACCTGTTCGAGAAATTCCGCAGCAACATTCCGAATGCTGTAAGCTATGAGCTGGCGGATCCGAGCGATTATTATTATGCTGTCGGCAGGCCTGCCAAAACACCGGGACCACTTACTCCCGGCAGGGGGCTTATCAAGGGGCAGGTGCCGCCGCTGGAGTTCCAGACGGCGCTGCCTGCGTCGGGAGAAGACGAAGCCAGGCGTTCAGCCGAGCTGCGACGGAGCATTGCGCAATCGGGACAAACCTGGGTGGGAGATAGGGCGCCTGCCATTCTTCCTCTGCCCGACAAGGTTCCGTTGTCCGGACTTATCCGTTCATGGAAGCGCACCGAGGAAATGGAGAGGGAATTTCCGTTCCAGGTGCCTGTTGCGATACAGACAGATGATCTTGAGCCATTTCTTCTGAATTTGAAGGAAGGCCCGCATTTTATTGTAGGAAGTCCAATGGAGGGCGGGAAAACGTCATTTCTGCTTACGTGGATGCTGTCGCTGGCTTATTATAATTCGCCGGACAAGCTTGAGATATATACGGTGGACACAAGGTATGGAGGCGGGGGGGTGTCCAGGCTCCGGCATCTCCCGCATGTGAAGGCGGCCGCGGAAAGCGAAGAGGAGCTGGCTCCTCTGGCGGCCATGCTGTATGAAGCTGTTCAGCGCAGGACGAAGGACGGGAATGATCCCGAACTGCTGCTCATCATTGATGATGCGGACATGCTCAGCAAACAGTTAAATGATTTCACGGTCAAGGATCAGCTTACCTCGATCGTCCGATTGGGACGGGACCGCAATGTACATGTGGTGCTTTCCGGAGTGCCTCAGGACTTTCCGACGTTTGGCGTGGATTGGTTCAGCGATGTGAAGGCAAGCCAGAGCGGGCTTCTTTTTGGAACTCTGGATCCCAACGATTTGTCCTTCTTCCGTATCCCTTATTCAGAGTCCAATAACGGCTCGGGAGGGTTGAAAGTCCTACCTCCGGGGCAGGGATATTACATCAGACGCAAATTCAGCAGGATTAAAGGGGCAATTCCTTTTGATGAAGGGTATAGCTGCGAGGATTGGATCGTCAAAATTCGTGACCGATGGCATGTTGTAGTTTGAAGGGAGGTGGCACATAATGTTAACGTTTCAAGTTTCCCAACAGAAACTGATTACGCTGAAGTCCAAAGAGTTGTTTTTTCTGGCCGGTGTATTGGGCTCCAACAGACTGCTTGGCGTTGAAGATCCCTTTCAAGGATTTCTTGCGGAAGAATTGACGGCCGAGTGGGACTTGGTGAAAGCTTCCCTGATGGATAAAGGCTACCTTCGTCAGGTAGAGAGCGGGGGAGAGCTTGCCATCCCTCCAACGGTCTTTTCCAGAGTTGCTATTGCGGGATTGTCCAGCAGAGCATGCCGGTACAGATATTCAAAGGATGGCGCACAGTTTGAAGGATACCTTCATTGCACCAACGAAAGAGTGGTTGAATTGTCACCATCCGAGGAAAGTGACGACGAATACCGGCTCAGCGATCTTGGAGACGTAACAGCGGCTTGTGACACACTGACGGATAAAATGGGATGGCGTGAACAGGCCCAGGAAGAAGTGCCTGCCCTTATGTTCTCCCAAAAAAAATTCCGTGAGATCTATGATCATGCCGGAAAAGAAGATATACAATTTCTCGCTTCAAGCTTTACGGAAGCAAGCGGCGATTCCGAAGGCTCGTTGAAACTGGCGGAAACGCTGAATTCGAGGGTTTCGGACGGAGAGCTGCAACTGCTGGTCTGGAATGGACGGGAATGGGAAGCGCAACGGGCTGCTTTTGCCGTGAGCGAATCCATGAGCTGGCTGTTCCGAATGAGTTCGGGTGGTAACGGGGATTGGCTGATTGCTACTTTAACGACACGTGCCCAGTTTGTGGATTTGCTTCTGAATTGGTTAAGACAGTCTGCAGGTGAAGAGGAAAGGTGATGGACATGCGCATTCGAGTGGAGCCGGATGTGCTTCGGACGCTGAGTGGCCAGCTACAGAACGCGGCGGAGCAGATTCAACAGATTACAAGCGGGCTGGAGCAGGCGCTGCAGTCCTTGGAATGGGAAGTGTCTGCACGCGAGGCAGTCATGGACCAATGGAGACAGGGCAAAAGGTTGTCCGAGCAAATTCATGTTTGCCTGCGCACACTCGGTTCGCAGCTGAGCAGCAAGGCGGATCAGTTTCAGGCGGCAGATCAAAGCTATAATACGATTTTGGACAGCGTGAATCTGGGCCGGCCGACCACTCTTTTTCTGCAGACCATCAGCAGCAGCCCTTCCATTCTGTCTGAATCGGATCAGGATGCTGGCCGCATCTCAGATCCGCAGTCCGTGATCAGTGCAATTGGAGGAAAGGAAGCCGAATCGGATGCGCAAGTGAGCGACAGCATTCTTAAGCTGGCTTCACTGCAGCAGCCGCAGGACTGGCATTTTGCTGATCCAGCCTATAACAGGAACGAGCCTGCCGCTTCGGTCTGATAGAGAGAAGAGTTATTAAGCGTAGCTGGTGAAAAATAACGACAAAAGTCTCGGGAATGGTCCTGCTAATGGGGTAAAATGGATTAGGTCCTTCGCCATTTGTGACATGTGAGGACGCATAGTACAATTAAATCCAGACATTACCAAAACATCTTTTTGATTTTTAAGGAGGACTCATAACATGGCAGGACGCATTTTAATTACCCCGGAGCAGGTCGATCAGGTGGCAAACCAATTTAAACAAAGCGGTGAACAAAGCCAGCAAATCGTTTCCAGCCTGACTCAATCCATTCAAGGCATGGAGGGTCAATGGGAAGGTATGACGAAGCAGCGCTTCTTCCAGGAGTTCCAGGAAGCCAGCAAGCAGATGCAGGCTTTTGTTCAAACCTTGAACAGCATCAGTCAAGAGCTGACAGCCATCGCCAACAAATTCCGTTCGGTGGACCAAGCGAAATAATTATTGTTTCTCGGCTTGCAAGAGAAACTTTGAAGATATCACAGTTTCATTATATAATGCTAGTAATGAAGTTTTGCAAGAAAACCGGGCGCTCCTAGGACACCCGGTTTTCTTGCCATCAGGAGAAAATAATCTCGCTTCAGCATGAATTGATTCATTCAAAGAGAGGGATGTCGCATGTCTTTTCAACCCAATCCGGGAGACGAACTGATCATAAATGATGAGGTCTATGTTGTCGGCAGCCACCCGGCGGCACCCGGTCTTGCGTATGCGCAGGCCGGCAGACAGGGCATAGTTTATCAGCTTCTGGATAAAAGCGGAGCGCCGTACAAGGCCAAAGCTTTAAAGGTGTTTTTTCCGAAATTCCGGATTCCTGCCATGGTGTACCAATCGGAGCATATGGAATCCTACGGTGATATTCCAGGCTTGCAGGTCTGTAAACGTGACGTGCTCACTCCAGAAAGAAACGGAGATTTAATAGCAGAACAGCCGGACCTGCTGTATGCGGTGTTAATGCCATGGGTCTACGGGAAAACCTGGTTTGACTGCCTCACTGAGCAAAGCCGGCTTGAACCGTCAGACAGTCTGGCGCTGGCCAGATCACTTGCTGCCATTGGCTCCGCCATGGAGCAGAAAGGGGTGGCGCATTGTGATTTGTCCGCACCCAACGTGATGATTCCGTTTTTTTCTGAAGTCGAACTGCCTGAAGGAGTATCTCCCGTTGAACTGGTGGATGTCGAGCAGATGTACAGCACGAAAATGGACCGTCCGGACACGCTGCTCGCAGGCTCGCCTGGATATGCCGCGCACAGGACGGTGCACAGCGGCTTGTGGAGCTCATATGCGGACCGCTTTGCAGGCGCCGTTATCATTGCTGAAATGCTGGGCTGGTCGGATCAAGCCGTGGTCGACAGAGCCTGGGGTGAAAGCTATTTCGATCAGCACGAAATGCAGACCCCGAGCGAGCGATATTACATATTGCGCAAATCTCTTGAATCCCGCTGGGGCAGCCGCTTGTCCGAGCTGTTCGTCAGAGCGTGGGAAAGCCAGGATCTCAGCAGCTGCCCTACCTTTGGTGAATGGTTTGTCGTCCTAAAGTCGCTTTCGCATGAGCAGATCCCTCCAGCCATGCCTGCCGAGCCTGAACCGGAGGAGGAGGCACCTGTGGCAGCAGCCTCGCCGGTCGCCGTGGTTTCCCAGCCTGCGGTTACGGCCGCTGTCGCGGAAGGCGCGCGCGGAGATAAAGCGATTATGGATCGTTTGTTCCGCGAGGCCCGGGAGCTGGAGGAAGCCGATAAGCCGGAAGCGGCCTTAGAGGTATATCGCTCATTGTATCATTTTACCGAGGAGGGGAGCCCGCTTCAGGTTGAAGTGCAGGCTGCCATTCAGGGTCTGGAGCAGCTGCTTGAGCCGCCGCATCCGGCTGAGCCTGCCAAGCCGGTCTGGTACCGCTCCAAGAAAGTCATGATATCTGCAGCGGCAGCTGTGGTTATATTGGCCGGCACCATTCCGACGGTACAAATTTTGGCCGATCGGGCGAACACGAAACAGCATGAAGCGGCCAGACTCGCCGAGGAACAGAAGAAACAGGAGGCCCAGCGGCAGGCGGAGGGGGCAGCAAGGCAGAAGGCGGAGGAAGAACGGAAGGCCAAGGAAGCCGAAGCGCTTGCGCTTGCCGAGAAGAAAGCCGCGGAAGAAAAGGCGCAGCAGGAGGCCGCTGCCGCCAAGCAGGCCAAAAATGAAGCTGAACTCGCAGCACAGGAGAAGCAGCAGCAGGATGCCGCCAAGCAGGAGCTTCAGGCCAAGTATGACCGGCAGGCCAAGTATGAGCAATATCTTGCCTGGAAGAAAGATCGTGACGAGCGTCTGGCTGCCGAAGCCGCTGCTGAAGAGAAAAGAAAAGCCGCGGAGACTGCGGCGGCCGCCAAAGCAAAACAGGCTGCAGCCAAGGTAGCGGCTGAACGCAAAGAGAAAGTGCTGAACCTCATTTCCCTGTATAACAAAGCATACAACTCACAGGAGGGCGGAAGAGAGGATAAAGCGCGCGGCTTCGCCGCCCAATTCGCCAAGCTGTACGAAACCGATTCTTCCTATCTTCATTCTGTTGGGGAAATAGGGTACAGAGTCTCATCCGTTTATAAATATTTAAGCGACAGTGATTTCAGGCTGCCGAAAATCTAGCAACGCTTGACCGAGGTGACAATAGTCGTATGAACTACAGTATTCAGGCATCCCAACGCACCCCTGCCTTAATTATTTATTTGATAGACATCAGCGCCTCCATGAATATGCTTATGGATGGCAAGCGGCGTATGGACGTCGTTTATGAGGCGCTTTCTCTGGCGATACGCCAGATGGTTTTCCGGTCCACCAAGGGCAACAGGCTAACGCCAAGGTACCGGATCGCGCTTTTGGCTTACAGTGATGACGTTTATGATTTGCTGAACGGAATTAAAGGCATTGATGAGATTGCCGCCGTCGGCTCGCTGCCTGATTTGACACCGAAGCGGTTCTCGGATTCCGCCAAGGCGTTTTTGCAGGCAGAACGCATTTTGCAGGCTGAGATCCCCCACATGCAGGATTGTCCTGCACCCTTGGTATGTCATATGACGGATGGTGTATCCACCGGTGATGATCCGGAGCCGATTGCCAAAAGAATTATGAATATGAGCGTGCCTGACGGGAATGTGCTTGTGGAAAATATTTTTATTTCCGACAAACTTCTTGATGCCCCGATTGTGGAGCCGCGCCGCTGGAAAGGCATTACAGCCAATACGGTGCTGCAGGATGAGCATGCGAAGAAGCTGAGAAACATGTCTTCCGTCCTGCCTGAAAGCTACCGGGAAATGCTGTTTGAAGCCGACTACCAGCTGGGCGAAGGCGCAATGATGATGCTGCCGGGGACGTGTGCCGAACTGGTGTCCATCGGATTCCAGATGTCGGCAGCCACACCCGTAAGGTAAGGAGGTTAAGGCATGAAGCCACTGCTGTCCCTGCTCTCCATGGTCAAAAAAAGAGGGAATACAACAAAGCGCGATTACTTTACTTATATAAGCTCCCAAACCTCGGAACAGCCGCTCAGCAGTTATGAAAGCAGATTCCGCTGCCGGTACGGCTATGGCCGCTCGTCTGACTCTGCGAATGCCGGAGAAAGCGGGCAGGACTTTGCCGCCCTCCATATCGATGGTCACGTATGCACATTTGTGCTGTGCGACGGAGTGGGAATGAGCTACCGGGGAGAGTTCGCGGCCCGTTATCTTGGACAGTCCCTGCTGGCATGGCTGAATGACGATGCGGTGTTAAATCCGGCATGCCTGAATGAGCGTCTTCAGCTGTGGGCAGCCTCTGCGGCGGAAGAGCTGGAGAAGGAGCCGATCCCCCATAGGTCGGGACTGCTTCGCAACGTGCTTGAAGAGAAGCGCAGGCAGGGCAGCCAGACGATGTATATATGCGGCAGAATCGAGCTCCCGTTCCGCGGAAAGAAAGGAAAAATGACGCTTGCCTGGCAGGGGGACTCCCGGATCAGGCTGTGGAAGGGTCCTGAAGAAGCGGGAGATATTTTCGGGAATACATTCCGGACTTCCGAGCGTTGGTCGACGGCCCGCGGGCCAGTAGGCGGCCAGCCGCACTGGTATGAGACCAGGCTGTCGGTGGGAGAACAGATGAGACTGCAGCTGTATACGGACGGCCTGGCCGATCTCGACCCGATCCGGGAGCAGCTTCCTGATGACCAGATTCAAATCCTGCTTGATTCCAGTCACACGGACGGTCTGGATGATGACGCGGCTTTTCTTGAGCTGCAGTGGAATGAATAACCTGATATGAGCTCGAACGCCGGCAGCATGAATTCGCTGCCGGCGTTTTTTTGCTCAAAGTTCATGTATTGTAGTATACTTTTTATACTTAGTAACGAAAAAATTCTGTATGGAGAAGGAGGAGAGGTATGCGAAATCGAAAAGGCGGCTATGGATCTTGTCCTGCCGGTTGTCCGGTGGAGTCTACGCTCGATGTGATCGGCGGCAAATGGAAGGGAATTATTTTATACCATCTGATGAGTGGCACGAAGAGATTTAATGAATTCCGACGGTTAATGCCAGGCTTGACGCAGCGAATGCTGACACTGCAGCTGCGCGAGCTTGAGGAGGACGGGGTTGTACACAGGGAAGTATATCCTGTCGTCCCGCCCAAGGTGGAGTATTCACTGACCGAATTCGGATTGACATTAAAGCCGATTATCATGCTCATGCAAGAGTGGGGAACGCAGTATGAGAAAATGAAACCGCGAAAATTCACGGAGGACAAAACTGTATAACCGCCTATGTTTCATTCAAACAGGCTCAGGAGAGTTTATATAAGGGTTCTTTTTGGGTAATCTTGAGAATACCGCTGTTCTCAGCATTATATTTAAAATGCGTGTTCAAAAAGTCAGGTTTTCAGCACCGAGAAGATTGAATGAAGCTAGGGACTGAGGAGCGGAGCGTACTTGGGGTACGTGAGCCCCGGAAGGCCCGGCTGAATTCAAGATTCGATGTCGAGTCCGCTTCCTGACTTCCTTCGTGATCAAAAGATGACTTTTTGAACTACCTCTAAAAGGAGCGTGTACATATGAGCTACTCTGTGGCAGATGGAGCCGCGTTTGAAGGAAAGACGGCCATCGTGACCGGTGCGGCTTCGGGTATTGGCAAGGCCGCTGCGCTGCGGCTGGCAAAAGAAGGAGCCAATGTCGCCCTGTTTGACCTGGACCATGACCGCACCAAGACAGCCGAAATGGAGATTAACAGTATCCGCACAGGTGCCGCACGTGCTTTTGAAGTGGACATTTCCGATCCAATCCGGGTGGAAAAAGCGGTGCTCGAAGCTGTTGAGCTCTTTGGAGGGCTGGATATTGTCTTTGCCAACGCAGGCATTAACGGTGTGGTCGCCCCTATTGAAGAGATCAGCATCGAGGATTGGCGCAGGACGCTGGCTACCAATCTGGACGGGACGTTCCTGACGATGAAATACACGGTGCCCCATTTGAAAAAGCAGGGCGGGGGCAGCATCATTATTACGAGCTCGATTAACGGAAATACACGCTTCACAAGCTTTGGCATGTCCGCATACAGTACATCCAAGGCTGCGCAATCCGCTTTTGCCAAAATGGCGGCTTTGGAATTGGCGAAATTCCGCATCCGGGTTAACGTGATTTGTCCGGGGGCGATTTCCACCAATATCGATGATTCCACGATGAAGACAGAAGGGCTGAAAGAAATCATCATTCCTGTTGAGTTTCCGGAGGGAGGGCAGCCTTTGGCGGGTGGCCCGGGCCAGCCGGAGCAGGTGGCTGATCTGGTGTGCTTCCTGGCATCGAGGCAATCCAGTCATATTACGGGGGCGCAGATTGTCATCGACGGGGCGGAGTCGCTGTTGTTTTAGCCGTTGTTTAAAGAGGGGGTACGGAGATGTTTTCACGAATAGCTGAAGAAAAAATTGCCAAGGCGGTGGCAAGAGGCGAGCTGGACAACCTGCCGGGAGCCGGCAAGCCGCTCATCATAGAAGATTTGTCCATGGTGCCAGAGGATTTGCGAATGTCCTACAAGCTGCTGAAAAATGCCGGTGTGCTGCCGGAGGAGCTGCAGCTGCAAAAGGAATGTGTTCAGCTCAGGGATCTGCTTTATGCCTGCCGGTCGGAAGGCGAGAAGAGCGAGATCAGCAGGAGGCTGACCGAAAAATCGCTCAGGCTGCGCATGCTTCTGGAGCAGCGGGGGCTCGACTCCTCCGCCGTATTTCGCGAGTATGAGCAGGCTGTAAGGGAGAAGCTGGAAGAATAGCCTACCGCTGCACTCATACCGTATACACCTGCAGCGACATCATGTCCTCCTCGGTCAGCCTTACCGGCTCTGCAGGCAGCCTGCTCATATCGAAGAGCGGCACCAGCTCTGCAGCTGTAACGGGAACAGGCCTGGGAGTAAGACCGCTCATGAAGGCAAGCCAGCCGACAACCGTCTCGGGACGAACGCCGCGCTCGCGCATGGCCTGCAGGGCGATGCCTCCATGCCGTTTGGCGAGGCGGCGGCCATCCGGGCCATAGACGAGGGGGACGTGCGCAAAGCTGGGCGGGGTGTACCCGAGCGCTTCATACAGCAGCAGCTGGCGCGGTGTGGAATCCAGCAGATCGCTCCCCCTCAGGACATGGGTAATCTTCATCTCTGAGTCATCCACCACTACGGCAAGCTGATAGGAGAACATGCCGTCCGCGCGCTTCACAATAAAATCACCGCCTGCCGAGGCAGGAACGGATACGCTGCCGGCCGCCTGATCGTGAAAGGTTATGACACTTTCCGGGTTATCCGGGACTTTCATCCGCAGAGAGGGCGTTTTATGACGCTCTTTTTCTTTTTTTTCCTTCTCGCTGAGACAGCGGCAGGTCCCGGGATATGCGGGGCCTTCTCCGGCAAGCCCATGGGGCGCGCTGGCCGCCCCCAGAATGTCCGCCCGGCTGCAAAAGCAGGGATACAGCAGCCCTTGCTCACGCAGCTCCTTCAGGGCCGCCTCATAGCGTTCCAGCCTTTCACTTTGCGTATACGGCCCGTAAGGCCCCCCTTTATCCGGCCCTTCGTCCCAGTCCAGGCCCAGCCATTGCAAATCCTCCAGGATGGCCTTGACCAGATGACTGCGCGAGCGGGTCATATCGATATCTTCAATCCGCATGACATAGGTGCCTCCTGCGGCGCGAATCTGCAGCCAGGAGAGCAGAGCCGTCCGTGCGTTGCCAAAATGCATCAGTCCAGACGGCGTGGGAGCGAAGCGGCCCCTGATCGTATTCTTGCAATCATACATTTGTATACCCCGTTTCAAAATGTGAACTACATAGCCCTATTATAAAGTGAGCGCCTCCGGATTGCATGCGGACAGGACAGGAAGGAAGCCTGAACTGAGCCTAAACAAGGCTCTACCCGGGACGCATACAGCTTCAGGGTGCTCCATGTTATGGATTTCGATATAATAGACAGAAAGAAGAAGACCATTTAAAGAGGTATCATAAAATGATGTTGAAAAAAGAACTCCCCATTTATCATATACTGCCTGAAATAAAGGATACACTACGGAACGGGTCCTCTGCCGTGCTGGTCGCCGAGCCGGGCGCCGGCAAAACGACCGTGGTTCCTCTGGCACTGCTTGAAGAGACCTGGCTTGCAGGCAGAAAAATCATTATGCTTGAGCCGCGGCGGCTGGCCGCCCGCTCAGCTGCGGCCCGCATGGCTGACGCACTGGGAGAAAAAGTCGGGGAAACGGTCGGCTACAGGGTGCACCTGGATACGAAGATTGGCCCGTCCACACGAATCGAGGTCGTCACCGAGGGCATTCTGACCCGGATGCTGCAGGGAGATCCGGCGCTGGAAGAAGCAGGGGCCGTCATATTTGATGAATTCCACGAACGCAGCCTGCATGCTGATCTCGGTCTTGCCCTGGCCCTGCAGACGCAAAGTCTGCTGCGGCCGGATATGCGCCTGCTGGTCATGTCGGCTACGCTCGAGGCGGAGCCGGTAAGCCGCCTGCTCGGCGGAGCCCCTCTGCTGCAGAGTTCAGGCCGGACCTATCCGGTGGAGACGGTCTACGTCCCGAAGTCGAAGGCAGCCCCTTTGGAAAGCTTTGTGGCGGAGCAGATAACGAGGCTGCTTCCCAGGCATGAAGGAGATCTGCTTGTATTTCTGCCAGGAGCACGAGAGATTCACCGTACTGAAGCCGAGCTAATGGCCCGCGGTTTGCCGTCCGGTACTTATGTGTGCAAGCTGTATGGGGCTCTTTCGCTGAGAGAGCAGGATCAGGCGGTGCGCCCTTCACCGGTAGGACAGCGCAAAATCGTGCTCGCCACCTCCATTGCCGAATCCAGCCTTACGATCGAAGGCGTGACGGTTGTCGTCGACAGCGGAATGCGGCGGGAGCCTGTATTTTCCCCGCGCACAGGCATGAACCGGCTCGAAACGGTCAAGGTGTCCAAGGCTTCGGCGGATCAGCGCCGGGGGAGAGCCGGACGGTTGGGCCCCGGAACATGCTACCGGCTGTGGAGCATGGAGGAGCACGGGGGGCTTGCCGACGCCGGACGGCCGGAAATTTTGTCGGCTGATCTGGCTCCCCTCGTGCTCGAAGCAGCGCTGTGGGGAGTAGAGGATGCATCCGAGCTCGATTGGATCGATCCCCCTCCCGCGCCTGCGCTCAGACAGGCCGGGGAGCTGCTGGAACGGCTGGGATGTCTTCGTGAAGGGAAAGTCACGGAGCATGGAAAAAGTGTAGCGGCCATAGCGGCTCATCCCCGGCTGGGCCACATGCTGCTCAAGGCCGCAGAGCTGGGATATGCGGGACAGGCGTGCTGCCTGGCGGCTTTGCTGCAGGAGCGCGATCCGTTTAAATCCGGGGCCGATCTGCGTCCCCGCATGGAGAGGATTTGGAACAGCCTTGCAGACAACCTACGCAAACCGGAGGCCAGTGCTTCCGTTGACCGGGAGCTGCTGGGCCGGATTGTGCAAAACAGCCGCCATTTGTTGTCCGGGCTTACATCTGTTATAGGTGAGCGGAGCCAGGATCTGAAGCCTGCTTCCTGCGGGCTGCTGCTGTCCTTTGCTTATCCCGACCGGATCGGACGTTCCCGCAGCGGGGGCAGGTATCTGCTAAGCAGTGGTCGTGGAGTCAGGCTTGCCGGTGAAGAACTGCTGTCCAGGTCGGAGTATCTGGTAGCCGCTTCGGTCGAGGATGCGGGCGCCGATGGGACCATCAGGCTTGCTGCGCCTGTCGAGGAGCGGGAGCTGACGAAGCATCAGCCAGGGCTGATCGGCGAGGAGACGGCGGTGTATTGGGACTCTGCCGCGGGAAGCGTGCGGGCTCGGAAAACCATCCGGCTTGGCGCTATTGTTCTGAAAGAGCTGGCGTACGAAAATCCCCCGCAGGACCAAATTGCTGCAGCCTGGATGGACGGGCTGCGGGACCGCGGACTTGAGCTGCTGTCCTGGACCAAATCGGCACGGCAGCTGCAGCAGCGCCTCATTTTTATGCATCGCAAGCTGGACGACTGGCCTCCAGCGGAAGATGCCGATCTGCTGGCTAATCTGGAGGACTGGCTGCTGCCATATGCGCAAGGGGTGCGGAGCTTGTCCGATCTAAAGAAGCTGCATGTGGAAGGCCTGCTGCTCGGCATGCTCAGCTGGGAGCGGCGGCAGGAGCTTGACCGTGAGGCTCCGACCCATATCCGTGTGCCAAGC
This sequence comes from Paenibacillus jiangxiensis, assembly GCF_046098255.1. Taxonomy (NCBI): domain Bacteria; kingdom Bacillati; phylum Bacillota; class Bacilli; order Caryophanales; family Paenibacillaceae; genus Paenibacillus; species Paenibacillus jiangxiensis. The sequence continues at coordinate 102,935 of NZ_JBJURI010000003.1, read as the reverse complement.
GGCTCCAACATCCCCGTGGATTACAGCAATCCGGATGCCCCGGCGCTCTCTGTCCGGCTGCAGGGGCTGTTCGGCATGAGCGCAACCCCCCGGCTCGGCAGAGGGCGTGTGCCGGTTGTTCTGCACCTGCTGTCCCCTGCGCAGCGCCCCGTGCAGGTAACCTCAGACCTTGCAAGCTTCTGGAAAGAAGCTTATTTTGAAGTGAAAAAAGATCTGAAGGGCAGATATCCGAAGCACTACTGGCCGGATGATCCTCTGCAGGCCGTTCCGACCAACAGGGTCAGACCGGGAAAATAGCCCAGATCCCTTGAATTACTTGCATGCTCGCGAAGAATGGCTGCAGGGAAGCTCGTTTCGCCGTCTGCCGCGCAGGGTAATACAATGACGAACCACTTCAAAAAAATGAGGAGGTATCTGTCATGGAAACGAAGAGAATTGTCGGTGTTTTTGATACGGAAAGAGAAGCTTCGCGGGCGATTGAAGATCTGAAGCTTCAGGGAATTCCAAGGGATGAAATTTCGGTCATTACCAAGGACCGCGATGATCTGAATGCCATCAGTGAAGAGACTGGCACCAAGGCGCCGCAGGGGGTTGCAACCGGGGCCGCCACAGGCGGATTGTTGGGCGGCGTGGCCGGTTTGTTGGCCGGTATCGGGGCATTGGCCATTCCTGGCATCGGGCCGATTCTGGCCGCAGGTCCCATTGCCGCAACCCTGACCGGAGCTGCGGTCGGCGCAGGTGCAGGCGGTCTCGTCGGCGGACTGGTGGGCCTGGGGATTCCCGAGGATGAGGCTCGCGAATATGAGAGCTATGTGGATCAGGGCAAAATTCTGGTGCTGGTGGACTCGGACAGCAGAAGCAATCAGGTCTACGATATTTTTCGCACGAACCGTTCGCTGAATGCGGACCGTTATACGCTGCGTGATGATGTTACGAATAGCGCCCGTACAGATCTGTCACGGAAGATGTAATGCCCGGCGACTCAATTTAATAAATCATAGCTTTCAAAAGGGGTCGTCCCATGGTCATGCCAATGACGGGGACGGCCCTTTTTTGCCGGATAAGCTCATGGTCCCTGTTTCCCCAGCAGCACATACATCATAACAGCCAGCAACGCTCCGATCACGGTCATCAGAATGAGCAGATAATTATTTTCTTCTGCCTTGGCCTCTGAAGCAGTCATCTCGGTCACCTCATTTTCACCAAAAGAGTCTTAGTTATTTTAAACTGATTAGTTAATTTGTAACATGGAAAATGTTTTGTGCTCTTTCCGATGCTTTTACCATTTACGGAATACAAACAGCGATTATAATGGATGGGGAGACATCGAGAGGGTTGGGGGAAACGATGAGCAAAAAGGAGAGAGTGCCGGAAATCGGAGTTTTGCGCGGCCTTGCGTTTGCAGCCGTGGTGCTGCAGCATTCCATAGCGCATTATTCCATTGTGCCGGGGGTGACCCTGGCAGATGGGGTGCTGATGGCAATTTTGCTCCTAGCGGCGAAATTTGCGGTGCCTGTGTTTATTTTTATTACCGGACTGGTGCTGTTCTACAACTACGACGGCAGATTTTCCTACGGAACATTTCTTGCCAAGCGTTTTAAAGATATTGTGGTGCCGTATATCATCTGGTCTGCGGTTTTTGAGGCCGTAAACCTGCTGTCTGCAGGGGGAGTATTGAGTTGGGATGCGCTGCTGCTGTATGGACAAAAGCTGCTGACCGGCAAAACAAGCTACCATTTTTGGTATATCATCATGATTATTCAATGTTATCTGCTGTTTCCGCTGCTGCGGAAAGCGTTTCGTGCTATTGCAACCGCCATTCCGGCTAGAATGGGTCCGTCGGCCATCATCGCCGCGGGTCTGCTGTACACGGGACTTATGTTCTGCATTGGCCCGGTTTCCCGTCTCTTCGAGACGGCGGATATCCCGGTGCTGACATCGATGTTTACCGTTTATGCTGACCGGAACGTCCTGTATTTCCTGTTTTATTTCTTTCTCGGCGCGTCCGCAGGGATGAACATAAACCGTTGGAACAAGTGGGTCCGTAAAATTGGGTGGGTATACTGGAGCCTCTTTGTACTGTTGACCGGCATTCTGTTGTTCAGGCTTGTCGGAAGCTTTCAAACCGATGAAGGGCTGCTCATCCGGTTTAATTCGGTATCGCTACTGCGTCCGTTGATGGCGGTGTACTGTATCGTTTTGATTTTTGCGGCATACCGGACGGCCATGGCCATCACTGCCACAGGCTCTAGTGTCGTGCGCTGGATTTCTTGGCTGGGCACGGTTTCTTATGGTGCATATCTGATGCATCCGTTAATGCTGAGGCTTAGCTACCTGCCTGACCAGCAGTGGTTTGCTGGCTGGAATGTGACGGTCAGGGTGATGATTTCCTTTGTGTTCTGCACTCTGCTCTCAGTGGGATGCGCCTGGCTGCTGTCCAGGCTGCCCCTGGGGCGCTGGACGGTGGGGCAGCAGACGCGGCGGCCATCCACAACGGCCAGCAAGCCCACAGGTTTGCCGGGGCAAGCTTAACTGTTGATGCCGGCCGGCGGCACGACGCGCGACCGCTCCTTTGCAGGAGCGGTTGTTTTTTGTTTTTCGGATGCCTAATTCAATATATGAAAAATTCACATAAGTAGCTATGAGGCTCATTTAGAAGTATAGTATGATGAGCGTATATCATCTCTCTTATGGAAGGGGCCACAGCATGATTCAATCCATTGTCCATGTCGCTATTGTCGTAAAGGATTATGATGAAGCCATCGAATTTTATACAAAGAAGCTGAACTTTACTTTAGTGGAAGATACATATCAACCCGAACAAGATAAAAGATGGGTTGTAGTGTCACCACCAGGTTCAGTAGGCACCACATTATTGCTTGCAAAAGCGTCCGCTCCGGAAGAAGAGGAGTTTATAGGAAACCAGACAGGTGGCCGTGTCTTTCTATTCTTAAACACCGATAATTTCTGGAGAGATTATGAGGACATGCGAGCAAAGGGAATCGAATTTATTCGTGAACCCATTGAACAGCCTTATGGCACGGTTGCCGTTTTTAAAGATTTATACGGGAATCTGTGGGATTTGCTGGAGTTAAATAAAGACCACGTGATTTCTGCAAGAATAAAATAGTCTTTTTAGGAATAAAACAGCGGCAGTCAGGACTGATTTTTAGTTCAAGGCTGTCGTTGTTTCAATTTTGAAGCCATAAATCTCGGTTACAATTAAAAAATTCAATATATGAAAAATTCGAAATAGAAACACTTTCCCACCGCTCTCCCTTTATTCCGAAAAGCCACGTCGCCGCCCGCTCAACTCTATTAAAAGCCAAAAGCGAAAACACTCTATGAAAAATTAGAATAGTGGCAATGTGGAAATTACTATATAATGGAGGAAGGGAATGGTCCAAACAAGAGATGGGAGGGAGGACGAGGAATGGCGTTCATGATTTCGCAGCGGGCATTTATCAAGCTGTACCTGATTACAATGGTAGAAAAGCACCGGGAATACGGGTATCAGATGCTGGAGACGATGAAGGGCGAGTTTAAGAGCTTCGGTTATGTCCCTCCGCAGAGTGAAGTGTACAGGGCTCTGCATGAATTGGTTCAGGAGGGGATCTTTTATCGTACGAAAAAGCTGAAGGGCTCCGACCCGCGCGTGGACTTTCAGGAGATCGTCCTCTACCATTTTACGGACGGGGGAGCCGAGAAGGCCAAATTGTACAAGAAGCAGATCAAGGCGGACTTGGACAGATGTCTCGGTATATTGCACAAAGCTGAACAGGACAACTACTAAACCAATACGGGAAGGATGAGGAAGATGACCCGGAAATTGAAGTGGGGAGTTATCAGTACAGCGGATATTGCAAGAACAGCCGTAATTCCGGCCATACAGGAATCGGAGCGGGGAGAGGTCGTCGCCATTGCGTCCCGGAATGCGGATAAAGCGCTGGAGATGTCCAAGCAGTATAACATAGCAAGATCGTACGGAAGCTATGAGGAGCTGCTGCAGGACCCTGAGGTGGAAGCCGTCTATGTCCCGCTTCCCAATCATTTGCATAAGGAGTGGACAATCCGCTCGGCCCAGGCCGGCAAGCATGTATTGTGCGAGAAGCCTTCCTCTCTGAGCTCCGTCGACACTGCCGAGATGGTGGATGCCTGTAAAAAGGCGGGTGTGCTCTTCGCGGAAGCTTTCATGTACCGTTATCATCCGAAGCATCAGCGCATTAAGGATATTATCGCCAGCGGCGAGATTGGCGAAATTCGCAGCATCCACTGCACGTTCACCTTCAACAGCTCCGACCAGGAGAATAACGTGCGCTTTAACAAGGAGATGGGCGGCGGTTCTATTTACGATGTCGGGGTCTATCCGCTTTCAGCAGCACGTATGTATTTAAAAAGCGAGCCTGAGGCCGTGAGTGTGCGTGCGCTCTATTCCGAGAAGCACGGCGGCGTTGATATGATGGCTTCAGGCCTGGTGGAGTTTCCCGGAGACATCACCCTTACCTTTGATTGCGGCATGTGGGCCGCAAGCCGTTCCAATATGGAAATCCTGGGGACAAAAGGCACGATCGCCATGCCCAAGATGTTCGGCTGGGAGAAGACGTCTGTCGTTCCACAAATCTTCGTCCATGTGGGAACAATGACCCGCGAGGAAAGGCTGAAGGGTCATAACTCCTTCAAGCTGCAGGCCGAAGCGTTCGCGGCAGCCGTGCTGGATGGAGCGCCGCTGCCTTATGAGCCGGAGGATTCCATTTTGAATATGAAGGTGGTTGACGCCTGCCTGGAATCGGCCAGAAGCCGTAAGAGAGTTGTTGTGGGCTGATCTGCCGAATAAGTAAGGAGTGATCCGTTGGCTGAAGATGTTCAATCCTATTCTTTTCCATGGTTCACGCTGGCTCTGATCAACGCAGGATTAGCACAGACTAAAAATAGAAGCCGGGTGAATTGGTTCTTTATATCTTTATTGTTGGGCCCGATTGCCACTTTTCTTATTGTTGTATCAGATAAATTAGAGGATGAAGAGCAATAATAAACGAACTTAAACAGGCTGTCCGCTGGACAGCCTGATTTGCACAATCATTATTTGAGATTACATATCGTCATAATCTTTCACATCCCGCTTGGCGGCCATGGCAGGCGTGTTGGAGGTCCCGAAATCTTCCACGGCCTCCCATGCATCGGCATCATCGAATTTGCCTGCATTGCGCTGTCTAACCTCCCCTGCGCCTCTGGGAGGCAGAGTCATAACCTGCTCCTCCACCGGGCGGCTGCCCGAAACCTCGCGGTCAGGGGTGTAATCCATATGGTGGTCCGTATAGGGAATAGCCTGCAGACGCTCGAACGGGATTTCTTTGCCTGATACGATGCAAATGCCGTAGGTTCCATCCTTCATCCGCTGCAATGCGGCGTTAATCTGATCAAACTCGCTGTGGAGCGTCCCGTTGATGGCCATGTCGCGGCTGCGCTCGAACGTTTCTGTACCGAGATCGGCCGGATGGTTATCGTATGAAGTCAATTCTCCGGTGGACACCTTCAAGGAGTCGCCAAGACTTGAATTTTCCTGGCCGTTAAATTTAAAATGATCTTCCAGCTCTTTTTTCTGCTCCAGGAGCATGTGTTTCAATTTTGTAATTTGTTGAGGCGTTAAGTGGTTCATGATCACAACTCCCTTCTGTTTCATGGACCTGATTTGATGGCCTGTTACGGAATGAGGCCTGTAATGTTCTTTTACCCGGTGAGGGTGAATTGAAATCAGTAAGGCCAAGGCGTCGCCAGAGAGAGGAACGGGTTTTATCTCCGTGTCGAAATATGTTATAAAAATAAAAGGAGAGAAGGAGGTCGTACTGATGGATGAATATATGAAACGCAGGCTGGAAAAGCAAAAGCAGCTGTTTAAGCAGCTTGGCATACAATTAGACGCGCTTTCCATTCACCAGAAGCAGTTTAAAACCAAGATGCGCGGTTATGATCCGGATGAGGTCGATGCCTTTTTGGATGAAATCATTAAGGACTATGAACGTTTTTACGCCAATGTTGCGGATTTGATGGATAAATGGCAGGAGCAGCAGGCTTTGATCAAGGAATTGAAAAGCGCTCCCAAACCGGCTTCCGATTTCAGCACGATTGACCGCAGGCAGCTTGAAGAGGTTGTTAAGCAAATGGAAAACAGCCTGCGGCTGCTGAAGGTGCGTTTGCGGCCGGAAAATGACTACTTCCCGGAGTGAAGAGACATGAAAATCATCGTAATTTCCGATACACATATTTCGTCGGCAGCGCGCGGGCTGCCTTCGGCTCTGCTGAAGGAACTTCCGGGCGCGGATCTGATTCTTCACGCAGGAGACTGGACGGATTGGAGCGTATATGAGAAGCTGTCTGCTTTCGCTCCTGTGGAAGGGGTTGCAGGCAATAATGACGGACCGGATATCGTACAGCGGCTTGGTTACGAGCGGATCGTGGAGGTCGGAGGCAAGCGAATCGGCATCGTGCATGGAGACGGCTTTCGCGGCACGACGGAGGAGCGGGCCATTGCCGCTTTTGCCGGCCGCCAGGTCGATTGTATTATTTACGGCCACTCCCACATCCCGACAGTAAGAACAATTAACGGCGTATTGGTGCTGAATCCGGGCTCGCCTACCGATAAGCGGAGACAGGTGCAGTATTCTTTCGCAGTATTGAACCTGAATAACGGCAGCTTTGAGGCAAAGCACATCTTTTATTCCGACAAAAGCTGATCCTTACTTGGCCGCATTACAAGCAGCAGGTACTTTCCTGGAGCCTCGAAATGTATTTGAAACGTTCAGGGATCCTGAGCGTAAGCATTCGTAAAGCTATGATGCAGAGGAGTGCTTGCTTATGAAAATCCGAAAGAGGAAAATTGGACAGGCGGCTGCAGCGATCGTCATGGGTATCAGTCTGGCGCTGGCTGCTGGCTGCGGAGCCGTTGACAGTGTCAATCAATCCCTGGATTACGCGAATGAAGCAACCGGATTTGTTACCGACATCAGCTCGGCTGGCACGGAGCTGCAGCGTCTGGCGGAGCAGGCCGTATCCGATCCGCAGGCGCTTGCAGACCTGAAGAATCAGCTGCAGGCATTGCGTGACGAGGCACAGCAGTTTACACAGACAGAGGCGCCTGCATATGCACAATCGATCCATGGAGAGATCAGCGGTTATGCCCAATCCCTGAGTGAAGCGGCAGATTCTTTCCTGCAGCGAATGGAGCAGCAGGGGTTTACCATCGAAGCCTGGCAGCAAACCGAGATTGCGCAGCTGATTCAGCAAATTACAGAGCTGAAGGACCAGATTAATCAGTTGGGTGGTTGAGACATTGTTTAGAATTTCCCTGGAACAGGTAAAAATATAAAGAGCGTGTATTTGCATCACCATCACGATACCAGGGAGGCAAAGACGATGTCCCAATCCGAAAAAAAAGCGGAAAAGCTGCAGCAGGCAGGTAACCGCGATCATCCTGAGCAGTATCCGACCGATCAGCCAAGCCTGTTCGACCTGTTTGAAAGCGAACAAAATGTGGACCCGATTCCGATGGAAGACCTGACGCTGGAACAGCAGGAAGAAAACCGCCATGGGGAAACAAAGCATCAATCCTCCAGTGAGAACAAATATAAGTGATGTTCAGAAAAAATTGTCTATGAAGCAGAATGAGACCGCCTTTGATGGGCGGTCTCATTCTATTTGAACTTTAGATAATTACCCAAATTACCACTCAGCTGTTTACATTTGCGGTATATTTCTCGCGGGCTTGTTTGGTGGCTTGCACCATATTGCGCAGCGCAGCGATCGTTTCCTCTTCCTTTCTCGTCTTTAGTCCGCAGTCCGGATTGATCCAGAACTGATCAGGGGACAGCACCCGCAGGGCACGGTCGATCATCACCGTCATTTCCTCAGGTTCCGGAACGCGTGGGCTGTGAATGTCATATACACCGAGGCCGATGCCCTTATCGTACGTATGCTTCTCGAAGCTTTCGATCAGCTCCCCGTGGCTGCGTGAGGTCTCGATGGAGATGACGTCAGCGTCCAGGGCGTCTATCGCTTCGATAATGTCGTGAAATTCGCTGTAACACATATGTGTATGAATTTGCGTTTCCGGCTTCACGGTCGAGGTGGACACCCGGAACGCACGCACAGCCCAATCCAGATAGGCCGGCCAATGCTCCCGCTTGAGCGGCAACCCTTCGCGCAGCGCCGGCTCATCCACCTGGATCATACCGATGCCCGCCGCCTCCAGCGCCTCTACTTCTTCGCGCAGCGCTAGCGCAATCTGGTAAGCAACTTCCTCACGCGGCTTGTCATCGCGTACGAACGACCAGTTTAAGATGGTAACCGGACCGGTCAGCATTCCCTTTACCGGCGCATCCGTCAACGATTGGGCATACACAGTCTCCGCCACTGTCATCGGCTCCGTAAGCTCGACATCGCCATATATGACCGGAGGCTTCACGCAGCGTGAGCCGTAGGATTGTACCCAGCCGTTCGCCGTAAATGCAAAGCCGGACAGCTTCTCGCCGAAAAACTCCACCATGTCGTTGCGCTCGAATTCGCCGTGCACGAACACGTCCAGCCCGAGCTCCGACTGCAGCCCGATCCAGGTCTTGATTTCCGCTTTGATAAAACCGTCATACTGCGTATCGCTCCATTCCCCTTTACGCCATTTCCGCCGGGCGCTGCGAATTTCGGGCGTCTGCGGAAAGCTGCCGATCGTCGTCGTTGGCAGCAAGGGCAGATTCCAGCGTTCCTGCTGCGCCTTACGCCGCTCTTCGAAGCTCTCCGCACGGGATGAAGGCTGCGAGGCCAGCCCGGCGATTCGCTCATTCACCCGCTTGCTGTTGCGGGAAGGGGACTGCTGCAGCGCGCTGCGGCTCCGTTTGGCCGCTTCCAGCTCGGAGCGGATCGCTTCCGGGCCCAAACGGCCTGCCTCTGCCAGCAATGCCAGTTCCTCCAGCTTCTCGTCGGCAAAAGCAAGCGCCTCGCGCAGCTCAGGCTCAAGCGCCAGCTCCTGTGCGGCGCTGACGGGCACATGCAGCAAGCTGCAGGATGGCTGCACGATGATGCGGTCAGCGGCAACGATGCCGGTCAGCGCCGTCAGTGTCCCCAGCTTGCTCTCCAGGTCCGCCCGCCAAATGCCGCGTCCGTCGATCAGGCCCGCGCCAAGCAGCTTACCGGCAGGGAAGCCGTGTTCGCTGATCGCCCGCAGATTGCGCCCGCCATCGTGCACGAAGTCCAGGCCGATGCCGTGCACCGGCAGCGCGGTAACCGCTTCGTAATGATCGGCCGCTTCGAAGTACGTCTGCAGCATCAGCTTGATACCGGGCGCAGCCACGCTCAGCTTGTCGTAAATATACGAAACATGCTGCAGTTCCTCCGCATCGAGCGTCGTGGACAGGATCGGCTCGTCAATCTGCACCCATTCCGCTCCCGCCGCTTCCAGTTCGCACAGCACCTGCCCGTACAGCGGCAACAGCCGGTCGATCCAGCTCTTGAGCTGCTCTGCTGCGTAACCTTTGGACAGCTTTAGAAAGGTGTACAGCCCGACAAGAACCGGCCGGCCCTCAATGCCGAGCTCCGCCTTCGCCTCAAGATAGGCATCGAGCGGTTTGTTCCCGGTCAGTCTTGGCTCGATGTCCGCCAGCTCAGGCACGATATAGTGATAATTTGTATTAAACCATTTCGTCATCTCACACGCTGTCGCCTCGCGGGTACCGCGAGCCATGGCAAAATATACGGATAAATCCGGCTCGCCTCCGGCATAGCCGAAGCGTTCGGGAATAAGGCCGAACATGACAGCCGTATCCAGCACATGATCATAATAGGTGAAATCGCCGACAGGGATGGCGTCGACTCCCTTTTCCTTCTGGGTCTGCAGCCCCCGCAAACGGATCGCTTTCAGCTCCGAATGCAGTTCCTCTTCCTCAAGGCGTCCTGCCCAAAAGGCCTCCAGCACCTTTTTCCATTCCCGTTCCCGTCCAATGCGGGGATAGCCCAAGTTACCGCTTTTCATATACGCTCGCTCCTCTGTTTTCCTTGTTCGACTTCTAAGAGAAAGATAGCATATCTTGAAATTCAACCCGTAACTCCAAATAACTATAGCCGATTATAGCCGGAGGCTATAGTGAGAACGCACGCCTTTCTTTTTGCGGTTATTTCATGTCCGGATAGGTGAAAATAAGTTTGAAAATGCATGAGCGGTGTACATAACCATTACAGGATGGTTTGGAGAAGAATGTGGTTTTGCAGAGGAGGAAGGGAAGAAATGAAATCATATGACACGATCATTGTAGGAGGGGGCATTGCCGGCTTGCAGGCCGCCATCCAGTTAGGCCGGTATTCCACCATTCACACCCTGGTCATTGATTCGGGTTATGGCAGGTCCACGTTATGCCGGAATTATCATAACCTGCTCGGCTTTCCTGACGGCATATCAGGTGAGGAATTACGACAAAGAGGACAAGAAACGGCATCGGGCCTGGGCATTGAATTTTTGCGGGGCAGTGCTGTTAAAGCTTCCAACCAAGGCGATGAATTTCAAATCACGGTGGGAGGAGGAGAGGTCTATCAAGCACCCACACTTCTGCTGGCAACAGGGGTGACGGACCGTTTTCCCGATCTGCCAGGGCTGGTCCCTTGTCTGGGCAGCAGCATTTATATATGCCCTGATTGTGACGGCTATGAAGTCCAGGACCGCCTTACCGTTGTATTGGGGGCGGGGAAAGCAGGTGCGGATATGGCCCTGGTGTTGTCAGATCGGACGGATAGATTGATTTACATTAACCACGAAATGACAGAGGTGCCTGCAGTCCTGCTGGACAAGCTGCAGAGTAAAGGGATTCGTTATATTGAAGCCGCCGCAGCCGAAGTCGTTTGTCCAAGTGAAGGACAATTGTCCGGCATCAAGCTGGAGAACGGAGAAATGATTGAAGCAGAGCGGGGTTTTATCGCCTTTGGCGGAAATCATGTTCATTCCGGGCTTGCCGAACAATTGGGGGTAAAGCTAATCCATAACCGGCACGTGGAAACAGATGCCCGCAGCAAAATGACCAATATCGAAAATGTGTGGGTGGCAGGTGATCTTGGTGCCCATTCCGAGCAGGCGGCAGTGGCAATGGGGGAGGGATTGCTGTCCGCAATCTGGATTCATAAAGCGCTTGTAAAAATAAAGCAAAAATCCGCCGCCGCATCCCTGTAAGCAGCAAAAAATAACCGTTCGCGCATCCATACAATGCGGACGGTTATTTTTCGGTTCAACCCGCCGTTTGAGCCAGCTTGACCAGCATGTGGGCCAGCTTGTGACGCTGATCCTCGTTGCCGGCCTTCCACAGTTCCTGCAGCAGCTTTTCCTCACGATTGCGCGGCTCCTCTGTCGCAGCCAGATAATCGGCCACATGCTGGGCAACGAGAGCCATTTGCTCCTCATTGAGACCGATGCTTTGGCCCAGCTTGATTCTTTTTTTCAGATAGGCCTTGAAGGTGTCGAAGCTTTGCAAAATTTCATCCTTATGTTCGGGGTCCATCCGGTCCAGCGTCTCGTCCACATGATCCAGCTTGAGCTCGCCTTCTTTGGTGACTACATGCGTCTTCTCACTCATCTTTTTTTCCTCCTCTCGGGATGTAAAAAATATTGGTCCTGTAGTTATATGTTAACCATGTAAGCTGTTCTGAATCCCGATTGCTGTACAGAGGAAAGGGGAGGCAGGTTGTTCCGGCTCTCTGTTCTTCTATCAAGATAAATGGAATCTGCTGATATGGTCGTGTAATCCGCATTTGCGGAGGATTTCGAGCTGCTTTTGTCCGAGAAGATCGAAATGGGGAAAGCTTGCGCGTTTATGAATATAGTGTGGATTCAAGCCGTTCTCCCTGCACCATGCACGGAGCCGCTTTTCATCCGAGCAGCCCACCTTGGTAACGGTTCGGATTTCCGGAAAACGGGGGTCCTGCCAGTAGTGGGTGAGAAAAGCAATTTCACCGCGGCTGACAGCCTGCTTCCATTCATTGAGCTCCCTGCGGTTTATCCCGAAAGCCATATGTCGAATTCATCCTTTCAAAGCGTGAGGTCGTCCGTTTCTGCGATAAAAACCAACAATTTATCCTAGCATGCAGCCGCAAGCAAGCGCAACCTGGCGTTTGTTTTCCCGTATACATTTTTTGGAATACATTTTTTTGGAATGCGAAAAGCTCGTTAAAAGAAATGGGGGCGAATATGGAAAAATTAAAATCGAAGTATCTCCTTTATTTGCTTTGGGTCGTGGGCTTTGTGGCGATGAATGTGCTTATGGGTCGCTTGGAAGAGGAGTTCGAGAATCAATTAAAAATGACCTTTCTTTTAGTATTCAGATGGATCATTGTCGGACTTTATGTCATTTGGGGAGGTTATATCGGGTTGATTTTTGTCAAATCCCTGAAGATGAAAATAAACTGGGGCTTTCTTGCCTGCGTGGTCCTGCCCTTATTTATTATCCTTATTTGGCAAATGATCCGGTATTCTTTTCTTCTGGGACTTAATTTCGAGGTGTTGGCATTGGCATGCGGAGCAACGCTCGTGTACAGTCTGTTCAGCAGGTCAAGTTGAAGGCTGCGGAACTCAGATAAACAATCATCAGATAAAACAAAACTACCGCACGTCTTTCTAGGCACATGAATATATTTATCCTATCATCCAACCCAGAAAGGCGGGATAGCGTGCGGTCTGACAGTGTTATGACAGCCCTTCAATCTCCTTCTTTGAATCTGTCTTTTGATTTGAGAGCAAAGCCGTTTTTCGTGCAAAATCCGCAAAACTTCATTCTTCAGCAGTTCGCCGAACAGCTGCCTGTGATGCAAAACCTTAGCCTGCTTGACATCTATCTGAGTAAAGGACACAGTGTGGAAGCCCATTGGCACCCGAACGCAGCCGAACTTGTATATGTTATACAAGGGGAAGCTGATATCTCCGTTCTCAACCCTTTCACCCTGCAGATACTCAGTTACCGCGTCAAACCGCCGCAAACTGTGTACATTCCAATGGGATGGTGGCATTGGGAAATCGCAACGAGGGACTAGACGCATCTGCTGGCTATTTTTGATGATAGTGCAGCACAGGTGGTGTTCGGGTCTGATGTCCTGAGAAGGACCCCTCCTGAAGTATTCCAGAAAATATATGGTGTGAATGCGTCCCAGATGGCGGAAGTGCTCAAGCCCATCAATCAGACGGTAGTCATAGGACCGCCGGCTTCTCAAAATATTCAAGGGCGGATTGGATCGCAACAGTCTTAACAGTTTACGTCAATCCACCTGTCAACAGACAGCTTTTGACCGAAGCCGATTCATCCCATGCCTGAAGCCATGGGCATTCTCTGCTGAAATTTTGAAAGATTAATAAAACAGCGCCGAGCTTAGGATTTTGTTTTCATTCATAGATTGCCACTGTTATTTTTTTGGGCATATGATGGGAGAAGTTGTGTTCTTCGTTTTATTAGGCTAGCCAGAAACCTATGGTTGGCCTATTTTTTAGGTATGGACAAGCACGCAGCAGCGGAGAGAACGAAGCAATTCCGGATAAAGCGTCAGCGTCCGCCTTTGGCCCGGAGGGACAACAGCGGTTGGAGGAATGCTTCGTTCTCGGAGCGCCCAACAAGAGCTGAAGTATTTCTACCCTATGCTTGAAGTTTTTCACCTTAAAAATTGAAAGCGGTGTCAATATAATTAAAATTACCAAATCAGGGGGGTCAAATGATGAAAACGTCAATTTTCAGAAAAAGGTTTATACAAATCGTCGGTGTCGTCCTGTCCATCAGCCTGTTGGCCGGGTGCGGCGGGCAGGCTGCCGAAGACGAAAACGGTACGGACAGCAAGGTAACGCTGACCGTATGGCATAACTGGACAGGGCAGGATGCGAAGGCGACAGCCATGCGTAAGCAGCTTGAGGATTTCCAGACCAATAATCCGGATATCATTCTCGAAGAGGAGGGGCTGCCGACAGACGGACTGAGAACCCGGCTGCGCACCGTGGCGGCTGCCGATGAAATGCCGGATTTGTTCGTCATGTTTCCTGATGCAATGACCAAGGAATTTGTCAAAGGTGATCTGCTCCAGCCCATCAATGAAGAGCTGGACAAGAACCCGGAATGGAAAAACGGTTTTATTCCCGGAGCTCTTGACGGTTTTACCGTGGACGGGAATATTTATTCGGTGCCGATGAATCTGGCGCCAAGCTCGTTTATTTACTACAACAAGGCTTTGTTTGATCAGCATGGAGTCAAGGTGCCGGAGACCTGGGATGAGCTGCTCACAGCCGTCCGCACCTTCAATGAAAAAGACGTTATCCCTATTGCTTTGGGCAACAAGACCAACTGGGTAGCCCAATCGACCACGTTCAGTACGATCGCCGACCGGATTACAGGAACGGATTGGTTTCTCAAGGCTGTAGCCCAGGACGGGGCGAGCTTCACCGATCCGCAGTTTATTGAAGCGCTGGCCAAGCTGCAGGAGCTGGGCAATGAGAAAGCGTTCCAGGAAGGCTTCAACAGCATTGACGAAACACAAATGATGCAGCTCTACTTCCAGGGCAAAGCCGCGATGGTGATCAACGGCGGATGGGCCTTGGCCAATCTGGTGAACAACGCGCCGCCTGAGGTGCTGGATAATACCCACATCACTATCATCCCGCCGATTGAAGGCGGAAAGGGAGAACCTGCGACGACTTCGGGTGTGGTGGGAACCGGGATGGGTGTAAGCAAAAAGCTTACCGGCGCCCGTAAGGAAGCGGCCATGAAGCTGCTGTACGCTCTGTCGGGTCCTGAAGGACAGCAGGTGACTCTGAACAGCAGCACGCTTGTCAGCTACGATATTGCACTGGATGAAAGCAAGGCGCACCCGCTGTTTGTCGAGCTGTACAATCTGATGAAAGACATCAAGATTGTCCCTGTGTATGATTCGAAGCTTGCATCGGCGACCGTAGAGGTGACCAACAACGGGCTGCAGGAGCTGCTGATGGGCGGAGATCCTAAAGCGATTGCCCAGAAAATCCAGGACACACAGGCCGCGGCAGTGGCCCAGTAATAAAAACAAAAACGCCTCCCGCTTGAAATCTGACTTCGGCGGGGGGCCGCTTCATAAAGGACGTGGAAAAGATGAATGCATTAAGCAACCGGAGATTTATTACGCTCGGCCTGCTGCCCGCTCTCCTGATCTATGCGCTGTTTGTATTCGTACCTGTCGTCTGGTCCGCTTATTACGGTTTTTTCAACTGGTCCGGGATCGGAGAGGCGAAGTATATCGGCCTGCAAAATTATACTGAGATTGTAAAAGATCCGATTTTCTGGCGGGCGTTGAAAAACAATATTATTTTCGTGCTGGCGTCGGTCTTCGGCCAGATCCCTATCGCTCTGGCGCTTGCCGTGCTGCTGCACAAGAGCAGCTTTCTCCAGCGATTTCTTCGTTCCGCCATATTTCTGCCCATGGTGCTGTCCACGGTCGTAATCGGAATGGTATGGCAGTACATTTATCACCCTCAGATCGGTATTCTGAACTTTCTGCTCGATACGCTCGGACTGCAGAGCTGGAAGCTGCAATGGCTGTCCGATGCCGGTATTGCCATCTATGCCCTCATTCCGCCGCTGATCTGGAGCTTTGTAGGACTGTATCTCATTATATTTATATCTGCACTGCAAAACATATCAAGCGATATTCATGATGCCGCCAAGCTGGACGGCGCCACCGGACTGCGCAAGCTGGTGTCCATCTCCCTGCCCATGATCCGCGCGACCGTGCAGGTGGCCGTCATTCTGTGCATATCCGGTAGCCTGAAATCGTTTGATCTGGTCTATATTATGACGAAAGGCGGACCTGCTCATGCAACCGAGCTGCTGGCCACCTACATGTATAACTCCACCTTTACAAGCTACCGCTACGGATTCGGCAGCGCCATATCGACCACCATTGTGATCGTAAGCCTGCTGCTGATTGGAACGAGTCAGTGGCTTGCAAGCCGCAAAAAAGAAGACTTGATTTGAATTGGAGAAAGGAGGATGTACAAATGAGCGACACTGCCGCTCCGCTCGGGACACCAGCAGGTCATCGCAGAGCTGGCCGGGCACGTCCCCGGTACGGGGCTGCCATTCTTTGGACTCTGCTGACGGTTTATGGTATTTTAACGTTGTATCCGTTTTTTTGGCTGGTTATAAGCTCATTTAAAACAAACACCGAGTTCTATGAACGCCCCTTTGCGCTTCCCGCTCAGTGGCAATTTGATAATTTTATCAACGCCTGGGAAAGCTCGCGCCTCGGCAGTTCATTTATGAATTCCATTATTGTTTCTGCAGGATCACTGCTGCTGACACTGTTTATTGCATCCCTGGCCTCATTCGTGCTGGCCCGCTTTCGCTTTAAAGCCAAGGCGTGGGTGATGGCTTTCTTTGTTGTCGGCATGCTGATCCCGATTCACAGCACGCTTGTGCCGCTTTTTATTTTGATGAAGCAAATGTCGCTGCTTAACACCTACTGGGCCTTGATTCTTCCTTATACGGCATTTGCACTGCCGACGGCGCTTTTTATTTTGACAGCCTATCTGGTCTCGGTCCCCCGCGATATCGAAGAGGCCGCATTTATGGACGGAACGGGAGTGTGGGGATTGTTTCTGCGCATTATGCTGCCGATGTCCACCCCGGCGCTTGCAACCGTTACGATTTTAAGCTTTCTGCATGCCTGGAATGATTTTTCGTTTGCGCTGGTGTTCATCAGCAAGACGGATATGAAAACCCTTCCGCTTAGCATCGCCAACTTTGCCGACGGATACCAGACGGATTACGGCTTGACGCTGGCGGCCATGACACTAGCGGTGATTCCGACTGTCATCATGTATCTGCTCTTCCAGGAGCAGATCATGAAAGGCATGACGGCCGGAGCGGTGAAAGGCTGAACATTCCTATATTAATGCGAGTTCAAAAAGTCAGGTTTTCAGCACCGAAGCGTATGCTTCCGAAGAGCGTTTTTTCAAAACGCTTGAGTTGGATGAATCCGGGACTGAGGAGCGGAGCGTACGTGGGGTACGTGAGCACCTGAAATGTTTCCGAAGGAAACATGCTTCGAAAGCATCCGCTTAGGCCCGGCTGAATTCAAGATTCGATGTCGAGTCCGCCTCCTGATTTACTTCGTGATCAAAAGATGACTTTTTGAACTACCTCTATTAGATTTTTTGTGCAGGAGGCTGAACTATGAAGGGCTGGATCCGGTCTTCCCTGCACCGCAAGCTTTCTTTTCTGGTGGCTGTTTGCATTCTGGTGCCGCTGCTTCTGCTTGGCATATTTGCCTATGTGATTTCTGCAGGATCGACAGAAGACAAGATGAAGCTGGCCGGTCTTGATGCGCTCCGGCAGATGGACGCCAATCTGCGGTTTATCAGTGGTGATGTTGAGAATATGTCAGTTTTTTTGACAGGCCAGCAGGAAATTCAGCAGTATATGGCTTCTGCCGCACAGGATGAGAAGAAGATCAGTGAGGTTAACGGCATGCTGGCCAATCTTGCTGCATCAAAACGTTATATTCTTGATATTGCCATTGTCCCAGTGCGTTCCATCCCGGTATTGTCCACAGGCCGCATTGAGCCGTCTCCGCACCTTTCCGTACAGCGATTGGGGACGGTGAAAACCAAGACATGGACAGGGGTATATCATGTCCGCGGTTATGCCAAGGTGCAAAACGCCATTACCTTCATAAGGCCGCTGCGGAGCGTACATGATTATAAGCTGCTGGGCTGGATATGCATCAGTCTCAATGAGCGCGAGCTGTCCAAGTACTGGTCGTCTCCGCGGCTGGGGAGTGATGGGAATGTGGTGCTTGTGGACCGGAACAGAACCGTCCTGTCATCCACTGCCGAGACACATCTGGCGCAGCCGCTCGAGCTGATCTACCCTGGAAGCTCGTCCATGGAGTGGGTTTCCGTAAGCGGAACAGCTGAAATGAACGCTGAAGGCGGACGCAAAACGCTGTTATATCACCAGAATGAGAACACGGGCTGGTCGTTCGTCGGGATGATCGATAGCGAGGATTATTTGTCTGAGAACCGTTATATTTTGATGCTGACGCTGGCAACCGTGCTGGTGGCTTTTGGCCTTGGTGCAGGAATTATCTGGTTTGTCGTGCAGCGGATCACCCGGCCGCTCCGTTCGCTGGAGCTTCTGTTGTCACACCTGGATCCTGAGCGGCCGCTGCCGGCTTTCCCGGTCATTGGGCAAGACGAAATTGCCCGGCTTGGCGGCAGCTACAACCGGCTGGGAAGGCATATTGACCGACTGAAGGAAGAGCTTATTCTTCAGGAAACACGTAAAAAGGAAGCGGATATCCGTGCTCTGCAGTATCAAATCAACCCTCATTTTTTGTACAATACCCTGTCTTCCATTCACTGGATTGCCTTGATGTCAGGAGAACATAAAATGGCGGATATGGTGGAATCATTGAGCGATTTTCTGCGCTTTAGCCTGAACAAGGGACGTGACTTTTGCCGTGTGGAGCAGGAATTGGCTCATATCAGGAGTTATGCCAAGGTGCAATCCATCCGCTTTCCCGACCGCTTCAGGATCGAGGTACTGGCTGATGCTTCCGTCTTGAACCATTACATGCTCAAGCTGCTGCTGCAGCCCCTGGTTGAGAATGCGATTACGCACGGCTTGCGGGATCAGGGAATGCACGGATTGATCGTGCTGAGAATAGATCAGCAGGGAGAATTTCTGCACTTTACGGTTGAAGATAACGGCAGGGGCATGAATGATGATCGTCTTACGGAAGTGATTGCAGGCATGCGCTCCGGTAACCCCCTGGCGGAAACAGAGAAGGAAGCGCTATCAGGTTATGGCTTGCGCAATGTAAACGAACGTTTGCTTTTGTACTACGGACCGGAATCAAGCTTGAGCATCACCAGCCACGAAGGGGTAGGAACAAAGGTGACTTTTGGCATACCCTATGCAAGGAGCTGTTTACATGAAGGTTCTGATCGTTGATGATGAGGTCATTATACGTACAGGTCTGTCCAAGGTCATTCCGTGGCAGGAGCTTGGCTTTGAGCTGCTGGCACCTGCTGGCTCGGCTGAGGAAGCGATAGAGGTCATCCGGCAGGAATGTCCTGATATCCTTCTAACGGATATCCGAATGTATGACATGAGCGGACTGGAGCTTGCCGAGAAGGCTGTCAGTGTTCATCCAGATACAGAGGTTATTATTCTCTCGGGTTATGATGACTTCCAGTATACCCGGCAGGCCATCAGACAAAGGGTATCCGACTATCTGCTTAAAACGAGCAGGACAGAGGATATTATCCGTACCGTTCTGGAGGCGAAAAAAAGGATCAGGCAAAAGCGGCATTTCAGCAGCCAGCTTCATTTTGACAGGAAGAAGGAGCAAAACCGCCAATTGCTGCAGTGGCTTGCCTATGAGGATGTGCAGCTGCAGGAGGACGGCGTCGCCGCGATATTGAATGATGTTGGATTGCCCCTTGCCGGTAAATACCGCGTCTGTCTGATCGAGACGGAAGGTTGGGGAGAAAATAAGCAGGAAGTATCACTGCTGGTGTTCGCCGCCGCTAACTTTCTTGGGGAGTCGCTGCCCGGGATCACGCTAACGCACGGGCAGCAAATTGTCTTCATCATGGCAGAAGAAGCTGTGGAAGGGGAAGAGGGACAAGCGGCAGTCCCGTCATACCGGCTTGAACTGGACAAAACGGAACAAATGCTGAAATGCCGGCTGTATCTGGCACAGGGGGGCACAGTGGATCGGCCGGATGAATTGCCCGCTTCTTATCGCATGGCCAAGCATACCTTACGCTGTCGGAATTGGTTGAGAGGGAACGCCTGGAGCTGGGATGAGATGAATCGGCGCAAGGGTGGACTGTCCATCTGTACGGCGGAAGAAGAGCGCAGCCTGTCCACTATTCTGTTGACCCGCAATGCTGGCAGCCTGCAGTCTTGGGTTGCCGGTTTTGTGGAGGCGAGGCTGGCGGATTCGGGCACAACGGTGGATACATTGGAGGCTTCCGTAAGGTCGGCTGTTCTGGCTGCCTGCCGCTGGCTGCGCAGCGTTACGTCCGATCTTGGCTTTGAACAGGATAAAGGGCTCGTGCTTCCCGACATGGTGC
The DNA here is from genome assembly GCF_046098255.1 of Paenibacillus jiangxiensis. Lineage (NCBI taxonomy): Bacteria > Bacillati > Bacillota > Bacilli > Caryophanales > Paenibacillaceae > Paenibacillus > Paenibacillus jiangxiensis. Next base: position 82,822 of record NZ_JBJURI010000003.1, on the reverse strand, counting down.
AGCAGGTTCCACAATCCAAGGACCAACTGTTTCGACAGTTGTACACCATTATGGAGCAGTACCATGAGATGGCTGCAGAAGGACAGGAAAGCCATGTACGCAGGGCCATGGCCTATATCACCGAGCATGTAGGGGAAGGCATCAGCCTGCAGACGGTAGCGGGCCATATTCACGTGCATCCCCACTATTTGAGCGAAATATTCAGAAAAGAAACCGGGATGACCTTTGGGGATTTTGTAACCGGCTGCAAAATTCGGCATGCCATGCATCTGCTGGCTTCTTCACCAATAAAGGTCGGTGAGGTGGCCGTTCGTGTCGGCTTTGAGGATGTAAAATACTTCAGCAAGCTGTTCAAAAAGCATACGGGCATGACGCCAAGTGTGTATCGGGACACCGTGCCCGGGCAGCCTGCCGGCAATACTTAGCAGCAAGCAATGCAGGATAGAGAATGCATATCACAGTACAAGCAGGGAGACCCTATTGCTGAATAAGGTCTCCCTGCTTCTTGCTGTTATAGCCATTTCTCGGCCCAGGCTTCGATGTAATTCAATGCATATCCCAATTCTTTCCCTTTGCGTGTTAAAGTGTACTCGATTCGAACAGGTCTGCCAGCGATCACATTACGGATGACGATTCCCGATTCTTCAAGCTCCTTGATGCGTTCCGTCAGCATGCGTTTGCTGAGATCGGGAATGAAGGCCTGGATCTCGCTGAACCTTTTAGGATGTTCCATTAACGTGTGAATGATGAGAGCAGCCCATTTTTTGCTGATCATTTGATAGGACTGTTCCACTTTGCCGCATAACAATTTCGGCTTTTGACCGTCCATCGTGTTGGTCCCCTTTATTTGATTTAGGTTATTATACATTCCTAGGGTACAAATAGTAACCTCAAGTTTTTGCTTAAACTATGATAAATATGACAAGAAATTGAAGGTGTTACAGACAATTTATCAAAGAAAGCGCAATCATTCAAGGCTTGTTATAAAATTCACAAAATAGACAAATTTTCGTTGACTACATGTTTTAATGGGTGTATCATGGTTACGTTAATTTAACGGGTAACTTTTAATAACCTTAACACATGTTAGGAAGAAGGAATATCCATGGAATCAATGACTTTTATCTTGTTTGGAGCTACAGGTGACCTGGCCAAGCGCAAGATTTACCCTGCATTATATAATCTTTTTGAAGATAGCAAATTCCCGGCCTCTTTCTCCGTGATCGGACTCGGGCGGCGCGAAGTGCCGGATGCCCAATTTCAGAGCAATGTAGAACAAGCCGTGCAGACGTTCTCGAGACGCAAGCCGCAGGACAGCGCACAGATGCAGCAGTTCCTGAGCTCTTTCCGTTACTGCTCCCTTAACGTTAACCATCCTGAAGACTACAAGAAGCTGCTGCAGCTTGCAGAACAGCGTGAGTCGGAGCTCGGGATCAAGTCGAACCGTCTGTTTTATCTGTCGGTAGCGCCGGAATTTTTCGATGTGATTGCACTGAATATCCAAAGCGGCGGACTTGGCAATACAGAGGGCTGGAAACGTCTGATTATTGAGAAGCCTTTCGGTCATGATCTTGAGTCAGCACGCGAGCTGAATGAGAAGTTGAGCAAAGCGTTTGCCGAGGATGAAATTTACCGCATCGACCATTACCTGGGCAAACCGATGGTTCAGAATCTCGAAGCCATTAAATTTGCCAACCCGCTCCTGCAAGGGGCGTGGAACAACAAACATATTGCAAATGTGCAAATTACGGCTGCCGAGACGGTAGGCGTTGAAGAGCGCGCAGGATATTACGATCACTCCGGGGCCATCCGTGATATGGTACAAAATCATATGCTGCAAATGCTGATGATGACTGCCATGGACAAGCCTGCGCAGGTAGCGGCATCGGACATTCGGGCCGAGAAACGAAAAGTGATTGAAGCTCTTCGCCCGCTGACGGCAGATCAGGTTCAGACCGAGATTGTGCGCGCCCAATACGGACGCGGCGAACTTAACGGCAAAGCATTGCCGGGTTATAAGGAAGAGCCTGACATCGGACTTGATTCGCAAAACGATACCTTTATCGCCGCACGTGTCTGGATTGACAATGAGAAGTGGGCCGGAGTACCATTTTACATCCGTACAGGAAAGCGAATGGCTGAAAAATCCACACGAATCGTTGTTGAATTCAAACGTGATGCCGCGGACCCTTATGCTTCTCAGGGACAGCCTGCCGCACCGAATCTGCTCGTGATCAGCGTAAACCCGCAGGAAGGGGTTACTCTTAGCATCAACAGCAAAAATCCGGTGACTGGCAAGCTTGAAACCGTACAGTTAACCTTTAATGAACAGAATAAAGAGGTTCCTGAAGCGTACGAACGTCTGATTTACGACGCGCTGCGCGGTGACTCCACGTTCTTTGCTCACTGGGATGAGGTTGAGCTTTCCTGGGAATGGGTACAACCTGTATTGGATGCATTCCAGGCTGGCACAGTGCCGCTTCATACGTATGCAGCAGGCTCGTACGGTCCAGAGGAATCGGCAAAGCTGCTTGCCGAGAACGGATTTACCTGGTGGCTGGATGATGCATTGGAGCAGCCGGTGTCGGTAACTGCACGTTAATCGCAAGTTTTCGATCCGGTAATCTTACAGCCCAAACACGCACCACATGAAACTAAGCTGGGAGGCAATTATTTATGCAAGTCGGTCTTATTGGTCTTGGAAAAATGGGTTTGAATCTGGGTAGAAATCTGATTGATCACAAGCACGAACTGGTCGCTTTCGACGTGAATCCGGCGGCCGTAACGGAAATGAAGGAGTATGGCGCTGCAGGCGTTTCTTCCATTGAAGAGCTTGTACAGTCGACCAAAGCACCAAGAGTCATCTGGGTGATGGTCCCGCACACCATTGTGGATTCCGTACTGGATCAGCTGCAGCCGCTGCTGTCTGAAGGAGACATCGTTATCGAAGGCGGCAACTCGCACTACAAGGAATCGATTGCAAGATATGAGCGCCTGAAGGAGAGCGGCATCCGGTTTATGGACGCTGGCACCTCCGGCGGTATGGAAGGCGCACGCAATGGTGCTTGTTATATGATCGGCGGCGACCCTGAGGCATGGGAAGTTGTTGAGCCGATTTTCCGCGATACGGCTGTCGAGAACGGCTACCTTTATGCAGGCAAGGCCGGCAGCGGCCACTTCTTGAAAATGGTGCACAACGGCATTGAGTACGGCATGATGGCAGCGATCGGCGAAGGCTTTGAAGTATTGGAAAAAAGCAACTTCGATTTCGATTATGAGCAGGTGGCACGTGTGTGGAACCATGGCTCCGTTATCCGTTCCTGGCTGATGGGCCTTACAGAGCGCGCCTTCTCCAAGGATGCCAATCTCGACGAAATCAAAGGGGTTATGCATTCTTCCGGCGAAGGGAAATGGACCATTGAAGAAGCTCTGGACCTGCAGGCTGCAACACCGGTTATTGCACTTTCGCTTCTTATGCGTTATCGTTCCCTGGAAGCTGACACGTTTACAGGCAAAGTGGTTGCTGCGCTGCGCAGTGAATTCGGAGGCCATGCTGTAGAGAAGAAATAAGTCAACAATCCCCCAAAGCCGAATTTCGGCCGCGGGGGATTTACATAATTCAGGAATAATAGGCCATCTCTTTTCGCACACTGTTAGAACAATAGCGCAAAGGAGATGGCAATATGTGCAACAGATTTTCTTTATCCGCCGATTTGGATGATGTAAGGGATTTTTTTGGTATCAACAGGGTTATGTATTATTACAAGACCCGTTACAATATCAGCCCGACACAGCATATGTCGATTGTTCTGCATCATGATGGTGAGAAGGTACTGGATGAATTCCGCTGGGGGATGGTTCCTTATTGGGGTAAGGACTGTGTCAATGCGGATTTGAATACGTTCAGCATTAATCCGGCATACCGGAAGCTTGTGGAAACTCAGCGCTGCATTATCCCCTGCAACGGGTTTTACTATTGGCGCAATATGGGCAAAAAAAGCCATGCCGTTCGGGTCATTCTGCCCGAGCAGCAAATGTTCGCCATTGCCGGGCTGTATGAAATCTGGCAGGATACCCGCAAGGAGCCCATGCGGACATGCACGATGGTCATGGCTCCTTCCAACGGAACGATTGGCGAATTCAGCTCCCAGATGCCGGCCATTCTAAGCATGGAACAAGCGGGCCGCTGGCTGGATCCGGAAATAAAGGACCTGAACGAGCTTCAGGACATGGTCCAAACCTTTGACGAAGAGGAAATGCAGGCTTATCCCGTCACGCCGCTGGTGGGCAATGACGGTCACGACCATGAGGAGTGCATTCGGGAGATGGACCTTAAGCTGGCCTGGGTCAAATCTTAGGCTATTTGAAATATATCAGCATAACGGTATTCTTGCGCGCATATAGATGTAGCGGGGAACCGGGTCTCATCCGGGGAGAGGGGAAACGGCCGAAGGAACATCTTATGAGATGGAGGCGATTGGAGTTGAGTACAGACACGCTCATCCAACTGCTGGTGCTCATCGTGATGATCATCGGTTTGGTTTCCAACCGGTAAGCCGTGGGTTCCGTAGGACGGGAGAATGCCTTTGCAGGGCATTCTTCTTTTTTTATTTTGGGGTGTCTTGTCACCTGAATTTACGCTACAATAAAGGACAGCAGCAGGGACATACAACACAAGATCTGTGAAAGAATGGCGCTGCGGAAACAGATCCGGGCGGGTAATGCCCTACATATCTAAAGTGCGAGTTCAAAAAGTCAGGTTTTCAGCACCGAGAAGGTTGAATGAAGCTAGGGACTGAGGAGCGGAGCGTACTTTTGGGTACGTGAGCACCGGAAGGCCCGGCTGAATTCAAGATTCGATGTCGAGTCTGCTTCCTGACTTCCTTCGTGATCAAAAGATGACTTTTTGAACTACCTCTTAAATAGAGAACTGAGGGAGAGTTAACTATGAGTGAATCTGTTTTAGCACCGGCTCAGAAACGCAAGCTTCTGTTCAGCGCAGGCTTGAGCTGGATGTTCGATGCCATGGACGTGGGGCTGCTGTCTTTTATTTTAGCGGATATTGCGCAAAAGTGGCAGCTCGGAACCGGCCAGATGGGCATGATCACCGCGGCAAATTCCATCGGGATGGCTGTTGGAGCAGCGCTTGCAGGCATACTGGCCGACCGGTTTGGCCGCAAGGCCGTGCTTGTCTGGACACTGCTTGTTTTTTCCATCGCAACAGGGCTGTCTGCCCTGGCGACGGGATATGCTATTCTGTTAGTCCTGCGCTTTGTGGCAGGAATTGGCCTGGGCGGCGAGCTGCCGGTGGCCTCTACACTCGTTTCGGAGTCGGTGCCGGCCCGTGAGCGCGGCCGCATGGTAGTGCTGCTGGAAAGCTTCTGGGCTGCTGGCTGGATCGTCTCCGCGCTCGTAGGGTATTTCGTCATCCCATCCTTCGGCTGGCAGATGGCATTTGTGATCGGCGCTATTCCTGCGCTTTATGCTCTTTACCTGCGCAGAGCGATCCAGGACCCGCCGCGCTACATAAGCAGACAGGCTGACAGGCTTCCGCTCGGTGAACGAATCGCTTCAATCTGGTCGGGTCCCAACCGCAAATCGACGATTATGCTGTGGGTTCTTTGGTTCACTGTGGTATTCTCTTATTACGGCATGTTTTTGTGGCTGCCAAGCGTCATGGTTATAAAAGGATTTTCGCTGGTGAAAAGTTTCGAATACGTGCTGATCATGACGCTTGCACAGCTGCCGGGATATTTCACCGCTGCTTATTTGATCGAGAAGCTTGGCCGCAAGTTCGTGCTTGTCGTGTATCTGCTGCTGACGGCGGTGTCGGCCATCTGGTTCGGCACTGCGCAAAGCGCGGGCGTGCTGCTGGCAGCAGGCATCTGTCTGTCCTTCTTTAATCTGGGGGCGTGGGGTGGCATGTATGCTTATACGCCGGAGTTATATCCAACAGCCGTTCGTTCAACAGGGGTTGGCATGGCTGCCTCCTTCGGGCGGATTGGCGGTGTCATCGGACCTTTCCTGGTCGGCATGCTGCTGGCGCAGGGAACAGGTATCACAACCGTCTTTGTCATTTTCTTCATTGCGATCATCATCGGGGCGGCGGCAGTGCTTGTGCTGGGGAAAGAGACGAAAGGACAAGAGTTATTGGAAGAAGTCTAAAGGAGGCGACCTTCAATGGAGCATAGCTTTCTGCTAAAAGCCACCTGGAACGGGGGACGCAACAGCGATGGCAGGATTGAAGCAGGGAATTTGCGGACTCAGATTTCCATTCCTGCCGAAATGGGCGGGCCCGGGGTGGGTACCAATCCCGATGAAATGCTGCTGGGTGCTGCATCCACCTGCTACTTAATTACACTGGCGGCCATGATGGAGCGTTCGGGATTAAGCGTTCAGTCCTTGACGCTGGATTCGGAAGGCATCGTAGATGTAACAAATAACATCTTTACCTACCGTCGCATCATTCACCGGCCGCGGGTGATTTTGGCTCAGGAAGCATCTGAAGACGATTTGAACAAAGCGGCGCTTCTCGCCGAAAAAGCAGAAAGCTCCTGCATGATTTCGCGTGCTGTGGCCGGGAATGTGGAGCTTTCGACCGAGCCTCTGATTGAGCGGGCAATATAACATCTATTCATCATGCTAATACTATTGAAAATATGAGGAGGAAATGATTTATGTCAGAACAACGATTGCTCGTTTTTGCAGGCTCTTATGCCGAGGCTGAGGGAAGCGGAGTATATGTGTATTCTTTAAATGAAAACACAGGGGAGCTGAGCCTTCTCGATGAATTCGCGGGCCTTAAAAACCCGACCTTCCTGAACGTTGATCCTGCGGCCCGCAAGTTGTATGCGATCGGGGAAACCGTATCTTCCTCCGGAGCGAAGGTCGGAGAAGCAGCTGCGTTTGACATCGACCCTGCGGCAGGCACGATCAAGCTGCTGAATCGTGCAGAGACAGTTGGACCGACTTGCCATATCCAGCGTAACGCTGCCGGCGACCGTCTGACAGTACCAAGCTATCACGGCGGTATGATTGGGCTGTTGTCGATAGAGGAAGACGGCAGAATCGGCGAGCTGCTGGACGTCGTTCAGCATGAAGGCAAAAGCGTGCATCCGGAGCGTCAGGACCGGCCGCATCCTCACTCCACCTTCTACAGCCCGGACGGAAAGCTTCTGTTCGTGCAGGATCTCGGTCTGGACCGGATTCGTGCTTATTCTCTGGACGGTGACAAGTTCAAGCTCCACAGCGAAGCTGCGACCCATCCGGGAGCCGGACCGCGCCATCTGGCGTTCCATCCGAATGGCAAGTTTGCCTTTGTGATCAATGAAGTGGATTCGACCGTTACATCTTTTGCATACGATGCCGAAGCAGGCACGCTGACCGAAATTGAAACGGTGCCTACGCTGCCGGAAGGCTTCGAGGGTGAAAATACAACCGCGGAAATCGTCGTGTCCGAGGACGGCGCCTATGTATACGGCTCGAATCGCGGCCATGACAGCATTGTGGTGTATGCCGTTGACGTGAATACGGGCAAGCTGAGCCTCGTGGAGCATGTTCCCGTGCAGGGGCAGCATCCGCGCCACTTTGCGCTGACCCCAGGAGGCAATTATCTGATTGCCGCCAACCGCGATACCAACAATATCGTTACTTTCCGGGTGGACAAGGCCAGCGGACGCCTGGAATATACCGGCCTCAGCGTTTCCGTATCCAAGCCGGTGTGCGTTCAGCCATTCTATTTTGAAGTGTAAAAAATGAAGCAGACAACACAGCGATATAGGATATCGCTATGTTGTGGATTTATGCGAACAGAAGAAAGGGGGCTGCCCAATGAATGGGCAGCCCCTGTTTTAATTGCTTGTTGCTGCTCTTGAACAGGTCTGTTAACTCAAGTACTAACTTTGATTAGCCAAATTACTATTTAAATAATTTACGGTATAGGAAATGAACTCAGCAAAATCGTTAACAAAATTAAGAGATTCATAATTCATTCCAGCTAGCTCCATGGCCTGTTTTTGGATCGGTGTCGGTGATGTATACGGGAACAATCCGATCACATAATGTGATTGCAGCTGAAGGAATTTATCGATGGTTTTATCATCCCATGCAGGGAAAACAATGTTAAGTAGGCTGTTTAACTCGGACATGGCAATAAAAAATTGCTTTTTAAAATCTACAAGCCTTTCAAGAGAAACATTTCTCTCAATCGTTGTAAAGAGCATGGAAACAAGCTTCAAAAACCGTTGATGCCGATATAAAACTTGTGCCCATTTATGTGAAAAATCCTTGATCTCATGAGTCATGTCAAAGGTGAAGGTTTTTTTTAAATCGCTAATCCAATTATTGATTTCATCCAGTGTAACAAGAAGATAAATTTCTTCTTTGGAAGAAATATATTTATATAAGTTGCCTCGTGTAAAGCTGGTTTCATTGGCAATCTTGGTTAAGTCGATTTCGTGAAATTGCTCGGTATCAAAAAGCTTAATAGCTGCATTTTTTATTTGCTCCACTCTGATTTTTCGTTGCTCCTCATTTCTGACTCGATCAAATTCCATCTTCCAAGTCTCCTTTCGAAAAAAATTATAACATATACGTCTTGCGTAACCATAAGGATCAATCTATAATAAGTTTTAAGTAACGCGACGTCACGTCATTTTGGTCACAATCATTAATTATTCCGGCTCTGTCAATTACAAAGAAGCCAGAGGGGATGAGCGTAAAAATGAACAAGCAAAAGGTTGTTTTGGTCACAGGGGCATCGGCAGGTATAGGTAAAGCTGCAGTGGAACTGCTTTTACAAGAAGGGTTTATTGTATATGGAGCCGCCAGGCGAGTGGAAAACATGAGGGATATTGAATCTAAAGGCGCATATATTATGGCCATGGATGTGACGGATGAAACGTCTATGGTAAATGGCGTGAATCGGATCATAAAGGAACAGGGCAGAATCGATGTTCTATTCAATAATGCGGGATATGGCTCCTACGGTGCGGTCGAAGATATGCCGATGGAGGAAGCAAGACGCCAATTTGAAGTGAACCTTTTTGGATTAAGCCGTCTGACACAATTGGTTCTTCCTTATATGAGAAAGCAAAAATCGGGGAAGATTATCAATAATTCATCTGCAGGCGGCAAAATATATACTCTGCTCGGTGCTTGGTATCATGCTGCAAAACATGCGCTGGAAGGATTCTCCGATTGTCTGCGCCTGGAAGTCAAGCCATTTGGTATTGACGTCATTATTATTGAGCCAGGGCCTACTGAAAGTGAATGGTTAGAGGTTGCATTTGAACATGTGCAGCAAACATCAGGGAATACAGCATACAGTAAAATGGCCGATGCTTTTATAAAAACGTTTAAAAATTCGGGTTCTGCTTATTCTCCTGATCAGATAGCGCTATTGGTTTCAAAGGCTATCCGATCTAAAAAACCGAGGACAAGATATGTGGCGGGCAATGCCAGACCAGCTTTATTCATGCGAAAAATCCTGTCAGATAAAATGTTTGATCGTGCTCTCTATCGCATGTTTAGGATTTGATAATTTGCAAAAAGGCACGATCTTAAATTGACGAAACGTCACGTCAAATATTAAATTCCGATGTAGCTTCTTTAATGTTCTTTACGGAACTCCTGATCAAAGATATGACCATCTACCCATCTGCATTCAACGAAAACGAACCAGGCGGCTGACAGGGATTATCAGCCGCCTTTTTTAGCATAGATATAGCCTTTTGTCTGCTTCATGCTCACTTCACGATAATCGGTTTTCCCTTCTGTCGCCGGCGGGCGCAATAAATTCTGCGTACTACCAGTGCAGCCACCATCAATCCTGTCACAATATAGATCACTTGGACCAAAGTGGCGTTGCTGTCCGTTCCCGGCATCACCCCATGAACGAGGGCGAGGAGATAGGCTGGAAGAGCAAGGTAGTGGATGGCGCGCCACACTTTTTTGCCAAGCTGCTTCATGAGATCAGAGCTGCGGCCGTTGTGTGAGTCCAAGGGAATTTTGTTGCAGCTTGACGCCCCTTCGCCGATTCCGGTGAGCGGGGATGAGGAGTGTCTGACGCAGCTGCTTGTCATTTTGCTCGATAATGCCATCAAATACACACCTGACGGAGGACGCGTCGGCTTGCAGCTGTCTCAGCCCCATATGAAAAACAAAAAGCTGGTCATCCAAGTGCAGGACACGGGCATCGGAATCGCAGCAGAGGAGCAGAAGCATATTTTTGACCGTTTCTACCGGGTAGACAAATCGCGGTCACGGGAATTGGGGGGACATGGCCTCGGCTTGTCCATCGCCAAATGGATTGCCGAAGCGCACCAGGGCACGATAAAAGTTGCGAGTGCTCCAGGGCAAGGAAGTATCTTCACCGTTGAAATTCCCCTGCCATAACCTATGAAATACGTGTCGACGAGGCGTACTCATCCATGAAGAGATTGCCCAAACGATCAGACCATTTTATGATGGAGAGGACTCTATAAAAAGGGGGCTGCCCTAATAAAATGAAAATCAGTGAATTGTCCCAAAGAACCGGCGCCAGCGTAAGGTCGATCCGGCATTATGAAAAGAAAAACATCATTCAGGCAAGACGTCTGGAAAATGGCTATAGAGAATTTGATGAGTCCGTCATTGAACGTATCGGAAATATTCAGCTCTACCTTGGTTTGGGGCTGACCACCGAGCAAATTGAAGAGATTCTTAGCGGCGAGAACAGCGCTCCGTCAGATTATGAATTCTGTGAAGAAATGCTGGGGAAATACCAGGAGAAGCTGAATAAAATTAACGATCAGATCAGTTCCCTGGAAGTGGTTAAACAACGCCTTGAGGAGCAAATCCACAATATGACAAACAAGCGGTTGGTTAAGAACGGATAATTCTTTTTAACTGAAATCCGGAAAAACAGACCGGGAGCAAAAAAATGGCGGTGCAAGGATACTTCCCTTGTACCGCTATTTTTTCATTTATTGGATGTTTCGAGGAAAAAGTCAAAATGAGCGTGAAGATGATCAAAATACCGTCAAAGCAAAGGCGATTATTTTTTTAAGATAGAGGAAAGTAAATTCAAAACAAGACATTAAGCGAGGTGTTAAAAATGGCGCAACCTTCCCGCGCTCTGGCCGGCAAAGCCCTGGTCAGGAATAAAAGGGGTTCCCTGCAGCGAGGTGAGACATTGGCGGGTCTGCTGTTCGTCGGCCCCATGCTGCTTGGCGTCACCATTCTGGTACTGCTGCCGATCATCGCCACCATTGTGCTCAGCTTTGCCGATTGGAATTTTGTCGCAGGCTGGAATGGCATCAAGTGGGTCGGCCTCGGCAATTTCGAAACACTGCTCAAGGATGATGCTTTTATCAAATCGGTGCGCAACAATATTGTTTTTCTGCTTACGGTGCCTGTCTATATGCTGATTTCGATGGTGCTGGCCGTCGTGATCAACAAAAATGTGTATTGGAAAGGGTACTTCAAGGTTGCTTACTTCATGCCGTATATTTCCAGTATTGTGGCTGTGGCTGTTGTCTGGCAGGTGTTGTTTCAGCCATCGTACGGCCCGATTAACGAGTTCCTGAAAGCAATCGGCATCGCCAATCCGCCGAAGTGGATTGCGGACCCCAACTTTGCCCTCATTTCCATCATGATGATCTCCGTCTGGACGTCGATCGGCTTCAATATGATCATCTACATCGCCGGTCTGCAGTCCATTCCGGAAGATTTGTACGAGGCTGCTGAAATTGACGGAGCGGGCGCATGGGTGAAGTTTACCCGCATTACATTTCCGCTGCTGTCCCCAACATCGTTCTTTTTGCTCGTCACCGGCATGATTTCGACGTTCAAGGTGTTTGATGTCATAGCGGTGATGACGCAAGGGGGACCCATCGGCTCCACCAGCATGATGGTCTGGTATTTGTACGAGCAAGCCTTCGTGAACCTGAAGGTCGGTTATGCTTCGTCGGTGTCCGTGGTGCTGCTGCTCTTTGTGCTGCTGATTACGTTCGGACAATGGGCAGCCCAGAAAAAATGGGTCAATTACTAGCGAAAGGAGAGGAACGAATGAACACAGCCCCAGCCAAATGGGATTGGCGCAAAACCATCATTACCGCAATCATGTTCGTGATCAGCCTGCTGTTTCTGCTTCCTTTTTTCTGGATGCTGATCACCTCCTTCAAGGTGGAGAAGGATGTATTCGTCTATCCCATTCAATGGATCCCGCGGGAATGGAATGCAATTGAGAATTACAAGGAGGTGTGGTTCGGGGAGTATCCGTTTTATCTGTACTATTGGAATTCCATCAAGGTCAGCGTGTTGACGACCTGCATTTCCTGTCTGGTATCGAGCCTGGCGGCGTACGGCTTCTCGAAGGTGAATTTCAAGGCCGGCAAATGGCTGTTCATGATCGTCCTCGCGACGTATATGGTGCCCGGGCAGGCAACGCTCATTCCGCAGTTTATTTTGTACCGTAATATCGGACTGTTCGACAGCCATCTGGGTTTGATTTTGCTTGGCAGCTTCAGCGTGCTCGGCACCTTCATGCTGCGCCAGTTTTTTATGGGGGTGCACCAGGAATTTATTGAATCCGCCAAAATTGACGGGGCCCACCATGGGAGAATCTTCTGGTCGATCGGGCTGCCGCTCGTGAAGCCAGCCGTTGCGACCTATGCGATACTGCGCTTTATCTGGACCTGGAATGACTATCAGAATCCACTAATCTTTCTGCGCTCCGACCATTTGTTCACGATTCAGCTTGCCATGCAGAAATTCACCTCTTTGAGCGGAGAGTTCTACTCCCTGATCATGGCGGCGGCCGTATCGGCTATCTTTCCGCTGCTGATTGTCTTTATCATCGGACAAAGAAGCGTCATTAGCGGTATTGCGCTAGGTGGCGTTAAAGGATGATGTAAGCGTATTCAAATTAGTCAAAATAGTTCGGAAGAAGTAAAAATTGTTTCATGAGCCGCCGAATTCCCCCGGTTACAATGGGGTGGAATACAGCTATACTTCAATAAGGAGGGTCTTGCAGATGAAAAGGAAATGGATCGCCGGCTCCCTGGCCGCGGCTATGATGGTGGGGCTGCTTACGGGATGCGGAGGCAGCGGCACTGCTACGGAAAGCAGTTCGAATGAAGCAGGGGTGAATCTGCGGTTGTACACGTACGGAACGGAGGAGGCCTACAACTGGAAGGAAACCATTGCCGCTTATGAGAAGGCGACTCCAGGCGTTACCGTGGAGGTAGTCAATCTGAGCGAGAAAGGCGATACGGCGGAAGCCTCCAAGAAGCTGGATTTGGCCGCCGCTTCCGGCGAGCCGATGGATATTCTGATGTTCAGTGATGCCGCCGGATACGCACAGCGGGTAGCGCTTGGCATGGCAGAGCCGCTTGACGATTATATCACCAAGGACGGCTACAAGGTGGAGGAAGACTATAAAATAGACACTCGCCTGAACGGCAAAGTGTATGCGCTTCCGGGAAAGTTCAATCCATGGTATGTGCTACTGAACAAGGATCAGCTGGATGAGGCGGGACTGCCAGTGCCAACAGACTGGACATGGGATGAATATGCGGAATATGCCAAAAAGCTGACCAAAGGTGAAGGCGCTTCCAAAAGGTACGGCACCTACTTCCACGGCCCGCAGGGCGGCGGCTGGCTGGAATTTGTCAAGCTGATGATGATCAATCAGCCGGACGGCTCCGATTTCTTGAAACCGGACGGCTCCTCCAACCTGGACAACCCGAATTTCAAGCGTACGCTGGAGCTGCGGGTGAAGATGGAGAAGGGGGATCAGTCCTCCGTCCCTTACTCGGACATGATCTCGCAAAAGTTGAATTATCGGACTCAGTTTTTTAACCAGTCGGCGAGCATGATTACGATTGGAAGCTGGATGAACACAGAAATCGGCGGTACAGACAAGGTGCCTCTGACGTTCCATGTGGCTGTGGCTCCATTTCCGAAGAACGACAAGGCTGATCCCATCGGCTACTCGCCGGTAACGACGGATTACGTCTCGGTAGCGGCAAGCTCCAAGCATAAGCAGGAGGCGTATAACTTTGTCCGCTGGTATACGACGGAAGGGCAAATTGTGCAAAACAAGAATGTCCCGGCCTGGAACCAGGTGAAGGAGGAGGAAGTGACCAAGATCATCGAGAAAATACTGGCCGGCACGAAAAATCCCGAGCTTGTTGACAAACAATCGCTGGTGAACACGCTCCTCGCCTCGAAGGCGTCCGAGCTTGTTCCGCCCGCTTCCTATCAGGCAGAAGTCTACAAGGTGATCAACGAGGAATACGAGAAGCTGATTCTCGGCAATCAGGATATCGGTACCACCGTCAAGAACAGCCAGGAGCGCACCCAGGAGATTATTGATTCCAACAAAAAATAAGATATTGACCCTGTTCAGGGGCGTCACAAACGCCCCTTTTTTTCTATATATAAGTGAGTGTTCAAAAAGTCAGGTTTTCAGCACCGAAGCTTATGCTTCCGAAGTGCGTTTTTTCAAAACGCTTGAGTTGAATGAAGCCAGGGACTGAGGAGCGGAGCGTACATGGGGTACGTGAGCACCTGAAATGTTTCCGCAGGAAACATGCTTCGGAAGCACCCGCTTAGGCCCGGCTGAATTCAAGATTCGATGTCGAACCCGCTTCCTGATTTCCTTCGTGATCAAAAGATGACTTTTTGAACTACCTCTATAAGGGGGCATCATGAAATGCTTGGCAGATTACGGAAACAACTCTTGTCGCAATCGATCCGCAATAAGCTGCTTTTGACCGCCATTGCTTGCGTGCTGCTGCCGACGGCCATTACGCTGCTGACGTACAACGCCTTGACGCAGGAGGCGGTTCAGCGGCAGGCGGTGTCCAATGCACAGGATTCTCTCCAGCTTGTGAACGGCTCCGTCACAGGCTTGTTCAAGAGCATGCTGAACATCGCTAATTATATACAGGTCAATGCGGATATGAACTCCTACTTTAAGATCGTCAATGCCGGTGGCGAGCTTTCCGCGAAGCCTTATGAGGCTTTTATCCGGGAAAATAACATTCTCGAACAGCTGGAAAGCCTAACGGTCATCGGTGACAAGAGTTATGTGACCGTACTGCTGACCAACGGAAAAAGCTACACCAACTATTCGACCAGCGATTACAATCCCGCTAATCTGAAGCATGAGCCCTGGTTCGGGGAGCTCGACAAACTGTGGGGTTTCCAGTCCTATTGGGTGGCGACGAGACCCACCGTGTTCAGCATGGAGAAGCTTGACAACCCTTATCAGATTTCCGTAGCCCGCACGCTGCGGCTTGAAAACGGGGAAATCTACGGCTACATCATCGTTACTGTTATGGAAAATCAGGTCAACGCCATCTTTGACCGGCTGATCGCGGGCCAGGAGGTCATGCTGGTTGACGGCTCCGGCCGCATCCTTTCCCATAAAGACCGGAAGCGGATCGGGCAGGAGCTGGACTTAGGCCTAAAGGAGGCCGGAGCGCCTGCAGGCTCAACGGTTGTACAGACGGGGGAAGAGCGGTATTTGGTAGCTGGGCAGTCTATCTCCTTTAACGACTGGCGGCTGCTCTCTGTGCAGCCTTACAAGCAGGCGGCGGCCAACATCAGCTCGCTATTTAAGCGTGTATTTCTGTTTCAGCTTGTCTCTTTTTTCTTTTTTCTGCTGTTGCTTATTGCGCTGCTGCGGGCGTTTACGAAGCCGCTCGTCAAGCTTGGCAGGGTGACGGCCGCGGTCCAGCAGGGCAATCTGGACGTCCGCTCGGGCATTCGGGGACAGGATGAGATCGGGCGGCTTGGCCTCCTGTTTGACCAGATGCTCGACCGGGTGAAGCAGATGCTGGTAGAGGTATCTGAGACACAGGCGCGCAAGCGCAGGGCGGAGCTGCGGATGCTGCAGGCGCAGATCAATCCGCATTTTCTGTTCAACGTCCTTAACTCGATTCGGATGAAGGCGATGCGGGGCGGGGACCGGGATAGCGCGAAGATGATCGGCTCACTCTCCAGACTGCTGCGGATGACGATTACGAGCGAAAAGGATGACATTCATTTGCATGAGGAAATGGACCTGATCACCTGTTATGTGGAGCTTATGAATCTGCGGCAAAAAGAAGAGGTGCAGCTGCGGCTCGATATCGCTTCCGAAGCGTTCATGCTTCAGGTGCCCCGCTTTTTCCTGCAGCCGATTGTGGAGAATGCCATTATCCACGGACTGGGTCAACGGAAAGGGACGATCGTTATCCGTGCCGAAATGTGCGACGATGGAGCCATTGAATTATCCGTGGCGGATGACGGAGACGGAATGAACAAAGAAGAGCTGGAACAGCTTCGAAGAAGCATTCAAATCGAGCCTGACGGAACGATGCGCGGGCGGGAAGGACAGCATAAAGGTTTTTCCGGCATCGGGCTGCCCAATGTCGTGGAGCGGATGCGAATGGTATTCGGAGACGGTTTCCGCATGGACGTGCGAAGCGAGCCGGGAATAGGAACAGAGATCAGAATGCGAATTCCGAAGAAGGGGGAGGCGCCTGATGTATAACGTTATGCTGGCAGATGACGATTATCCGGTAATTGAACTGCTGAGCGAGACGATTGAGTGGGAACGGCTCGGCTATCGGCTGATGGGGACACATGAGAACGGGCTGAGCGCATGGGAGCAGGCCGAGCGGCAGATGCCTGATGTGCTCATTACGGATATCGGGATGCCAAAACTGGACGGACTGGAGCTGGCGGCACGCATAAGCGAGCGCAGGGCGGGAGTGAGGATCGTCATCCTTTCCTGTCACAGCGAGTTTCAGTTAGCACGGCAGGCAATGCGGCTGAACGTGCAGGAGTATTTCCTGAAGGATGCGCTTGATCCCGAGGATTTGTCGCGGCTGCTGGTGCGGTTGAAGGAGGGGCTGGATGAAGAACGGCGGATGAACTGGGAGCAGGAACGGCTGCACAGGCTGCTGAACGAGACAAAAGAGCTGCGCCGGGAGAAGGCAATCAAAAATTTCATTCATCAGCCCTTGCTGTCGCCGGAAGCGTGGAGGCGGGAGGCCGAGAGCTACGGCTTGCTTTTAAGTGGCGAGCAATGCCTGCCTGTGATTGGCTTTGTCGACAACTACCGGCTGGTAAAGCATCGTTTTGCGTCCGATCAAACGCTGCTGTTTGCGGTAGGCAATGTGATGGATGAAGTGCTGCAGGCAGGGGAGCTGCGCGGGCTGCACATCGGCTACGATGTCAAGCGTTCCCTGCTGCTGTTTGCCTATAAACCTACGTTGAAGGTGAACGTCATGGATCAGCTCAAGGAGTCGCTGCGCCAAATTCAGAACACGCTGCTGCAGGTGCTGAAAATCCGCATGTCTTTTCTCATCGGTTCCTCCGCGGGCACGCCGGAGCTGATGAAGGTAAGCCTGGCTGAGCTTCTGGGCAGCGAAGAGCAGCGGTTTTATTTGGGAGAAGGCGATTGTGCCAAACGTTCCTCTGCCGCCCTCCAGTCAAATCAGGATTTGTTTGAGCACTACGATGCAGTGAACCAGCAGCTGCGGGCGGTGCTGTTGGGGAAGAGCGTGCAGGAAGCCAGACATGCCTCACAGCAATGGATTGAATTCATCCGCGTTCGGAAATATCCGTCCGAAATGGTGAAGGATTGGACGCTCAAGCTGCTGCTGGATCTGAAGCTGAAGCTTCATACGCTTCAGCCCGTCCGTTCCAGCCATACGGCCGATACGCTGCACCGGGAGATTGCCGAACTGGATTCGCTCGACCAACTCGGCGACTGGCTGGCGGACCATCTGTGCGCATTCGTCTCGGCCAGAACGGGAAGCGCTTCAGCCAGCAAGCGGACGGAGATTGCGGAGGCGTGCAAGTACGTGGCGCTGCATATCGGCCGCCGGATCTGCTTGGATGAGGTGGCTGAACATCTTCATCTGAATGCCAGCTATTTCAGCAGGCTGTTCAAAAAGGAGATGGGCATGACCTTTATCGAATACGTGACGCGTTTGAAGGTGGAGCGGGCCAAAGAGCTGCTCGACCATACAGGGCATACGGTCGGGGAAATTTGCGAGCTGCTCGGTTATGACAATCAAAGCTATTTTATCAAGACATTCAAGGCCCATTCCGGAGCGACTCCCGCCGAGTACCGGGGATGAGAGGCGGGTATTAAGGGAAAGGAAGTGACAATCATGCTCGGCACTGAAGAAGTTCGTGTGATTATGGAACAGTTGGCTCCGGTAAGCCCAGATTTTTATTATGGGGGATGCAGCCGGGAGGAGTTTTGGCAAAGGGTCGGCGTTGCGGAGGAATACGAAGGGATTGCTGCTGAAATCCGCCGGGAAGGGAAGAGACTTGCGGATTTGCCGATACCGGAGCTAACATTTGGCCTATTCACCATATTCGAAAAACAGGGCTCGCGGCTGGAATATGAAAGCGTATACTTCGAGCGTCGGCGCCGCTTGAATACATATGCGCTTCTATCCCTGCTGGAGCCGGACAACGAGATCTTTGCCCGCGAACTGCATGATACGGTTTGGTCCATATGCAATGAATACACCTGGTGTCTTCCTGCACATGTCCAGAGCACGAAGGTGCGCGGAGCCATCGACCTGTTTGCGGCGGAAACCGGCTTTACGCTGAGTGAGCTGCTGCTGCTTTTGGGAGACAGGCTGCCCGTATTGCTGCGCGTGCGGATCAGGGAGGAGGTGGAGGCACGCCTCATCGAGCCTTATTTGAAAGGCGGTCCATTCGAATGGGAGACAGCCACCCATAATTGGGCGGCCGTCTGCGCCGGATCAGTCGGCGCCGCGGCGCTGCTGCTGCTCGAGCCCTCCGAGAGGCTGACCACTATCATTGCTAAAGCGCTCGGCTCGATGTCCTGCTATTTGGACGGCTTCGGGGATGACGGCGCCTGTCTGGAGGGCGTTGGCTATTGGAATTACGGCTTTGGTTATTTTGTTTATTTTGCGGATATCCTTAAGCACCGTACCGAAGGCCGCATGAACCTGTTTGAGCATCCGAAGGTCAGTCAAATCGCTTTGTTTCAGCAAAAATGCTATTTGTATGCCGATTCCACGGTGAATTTCTCGGACTCGCTTGGTCGCGTCCCGGTGCAGATCGGGCTGACGCATTATTTAGCGCGTCTTTACCCGGAAATGGAGCTGCCGCCTGCTTCGATACGGGCTTCCTATACGGATGATCACTGCAGCAGGTGGGCGCCTGCCTTCCGCAATATCGTCTGGTTCGACCCGGAGAAGCGGGACAGCTTCTGGCGGGATGCGGATTATCGTTTGCCGGATGCAGAGTGGATCATTTCACGTTATTCCACGGAGCACGGGAACTTCGGCTTCGCCGCCAAGGGCGGATCAAATGACGAGCCGCATAATCATAATGACATTGGCGGCTTTATCCTTCATGTCGACGGAATTCCGCTTGCGGCCGAATTGGGGCCAGGAGAATACACGTCGGCTTACTTCGGAGAGAAACGCTACAGCTACGACTGCAACGGATCCCAGGGACACTCCGTTCCGATTGTGGACGGCTGTTATCAACAAAGCGGCCCAGGCAGCAAGGCGAGGGTACTGGAAGCAGCTGTTTGTGACAGCGAAGTCCGCTTTCGTCTGGACATCACGGCGGCTTATTCCGCTCCACGGTTATCCTCGCTGGTGCGCGAGCTTGTATGGCACAAGTCCGGCCCTCCATCCCTGAAGCTGACGGACGAATTTACTTTTGCGTCTGTGCCGGGAAGCGTCGTCGAACGGATAGTGACCATGTGCCCGCCAGAGATCCGGGAAGAGGAGGAAACAGGGGGGAGAGAGCTTTCCGGAAGTCTGCTGCTGCGGGGAAGCGATAGCCGTCATGCGGCAAGAGTCATATACGATCCAGAGCAGGTAAAAGCAATCGTAACGGAACGGGTATACCGGAATCATTTTGGCAAAGAAACGCCTTGGTATACGGTGGATTTTGAACTTCGGCGTTTGGATCTGTTTATCCGGGTGGAAATGAACATTGAATTGATAACTTTGGAATAGGAGTGATTACATTGTTGGAAAGAAAGACGCCGGAGTGGCTGGACGAAGCCTGGGCGAACACCGTCCGCAAAACGGTGCAAATCAGCGGGCGGATCGGCGCAGGTTTTCCGCATGCAAGTGTGGGCGGCACCTATGTGCTGGAGGCGCCGCACTGGTGGACGGCAGGCTTCTGGCCAGGGCTGCTCTGGCTGGTGTATGAGGAAAGCGGTGACGCGAATTTACGTGGATTGGCGGAGCAGTGCGAGGCGCAGCTTGATCCGGTGCTGCATGACTATACCCGTCTGGATCATGATCTCGGGTTTATGTGGACGCTGACGAGCATCGCTTCCTATAAGCTGACCCAATCCGCCGAATCGCGGCGGCGGGCGCTGCAAGCGGCCAATTATTTGGCAGCCCGCTTTAATCTGCAAGGACGGTATATCCGAGCCTGGAATCCGTGGAGGGAAGGGGAAGACAACGCGGGCATAGCCATCATCGACTGCTGCATGAATCTGCCGCTGCTCTATTGGGCTTCAAGCACGAGCGGCGATCCGCGTTACAGGCACATCGCCGAGGCTCATATGGAGACGGTGCTGGAGCATTTTATCCGTCCTGACGGGTCGGTCTATCATATTGTGCAGTTCGACGCCTTCACCGGAGAATGTACGGGCAAACTCGGCGGTCAGGGATATGCGCCGGAATCCGCCTGGTCGCGGGGCACGGCCTGGGCGCTGTATGGCTTGACGCTGGCCTATCATCATGCCGGAGAGCGCAAATACATCGATGCAGCGAAACGTGTGGCGCATTACTTCCTCGCACAGCTGCCGGAGGATTCCGTGCCGTATTGGGATTTCCGCATACCGCTGGAGGTAACGAAGTACCGGGATTCCTCTGCCGGGGCATGTGCGGCGAACGGCCTGCTGCTGCTGGCGGATAAGGTCGGCGAGCTTGAGGCCGGTGCGTACCGTGAGGCTGGTGTGAGCATCCTGAAATCCCTTTACCGCAATTATGGGGCCTGGGATGATCCCGGGGAGGAAGGGCTGATCAGGCATGGCACGAGCCATTAT
Organism: Paenibacillus jiangxiensis; assembly: GCF_046098255.1. Lineage (NCBI taxonomy): Bacteria > Bacillati > Bacillota > Bacilli > Caryophanales > Paenibacillaceae > Paenibacillus > Paenibacillus jiangxiensis. The sequence continues at coordinate 61,779 of NZ_JBJURI010000003.1, read as the reverse complement.
CCGGAAGGTAAAAACATAGACGTTCCGCTTATTTATGGCGATTATTTCTTTGTGGAAGGCCTTGCCCGCCTGCGTGGAGGGCGGACGATATTCTGGGAATAGCCGTTGGAAGGAACCGGCTATTCATTCTACCAACGTAAGGAGGAGATCGGCATGATCCAATCAGCCGATATCGCGGATAATCCGCTTGATACGAGGCAAGATCTGCAGCGGGCGCTCGAACAGCTTGCCGCTCCGCTCAAGCGATTTTACAGCAAGGGCGCAGCAAGGCTGCGCCTCGGGGCGGCCGGTGCTGCATATGATCCGGCCATAGCCGAGATGGAAGGCTTCTCCCGTGTCTTGTGGGGCATGGTGCCGCTGCTTGCCGGGGGCGGGGAATCGGAGCTGTGGGATATCTGTCTGTGCGGGCTGGAGAGCGGAACAAATCCCGATCATGAGGAATATTGGGGCGAGGTCCGCGATTATGACCAACGGCTCGTCGAGATGGCGGCATTGGGCTTCGCACTGCTGCTTATACCGGAACGGGTATGGGAGCCGCTGTCCGAAACCGCACGCAGCAATTTGTACAATTGGTTGAACCAGATCAACGGGCATCCCTTGTACGATTGCAACTGGCTCTTTTTTCAGGTGCTCGTCAATCTCGGCTTCCGCAAGGTCGGGCTGCCTTATGCACGGGAGCAAGTGGAGGCCAATCTGCGCAGAATTGACGATTTTTATCTGGCAGAGGGGTGGTACGCCGACGGAATTGGCGGGCATAGCGATTATTACGGCCCGTTTGCCCTGCATTTTTACGGCTTAATCTATGCGCAGGTTATGGAAAAGGAAGATCCGGAGCGGTCACGCCTGTATAAGGATAGAGCGGCTGAGTTTGCGGGACAGTTCATCTGCTGGTTCGCGGACGATGGGGCAGCGCTTCCTTATGGAAGAAGTCTTGCCTACCGTTTCGCGCAGTCGGCTTTTTGGGGCGCGATGGCCTATGCCGGTGTCGATACGTTCCCGCCAGGTGTACTGAAAGGGCTGATCATGCGCAATTTGCGCTGGTGGTTCAGTAAGCCCATTTTTGATGCAAGCAGTCTGCTAACCGTCGGTTACGCCTATCCTAACCTGATTATGGCCGAAAATTATAATTCGCCGGGCTCCCCGTACTGGGCGCTTAAAGCGTTTCTTCCCTTGGCTCTTCCCGAGGAGCATCCGTTCTGGACGGAGGAGGAACAGCCGCTCCCGCCTTTGCCGGTTGTATCCGTGCAGCAGCCTGCCCATCTGGTGGTCTGCCGCGATCCGGATGCGGGCCATGTCGCCGCTTTTAATGCAGGACATCCCGGCTCGAATGAACATACGCATACGTCGGCGAAGTATGAGAAATTCGTCTATTCCACGGGATTTGCCTTCAGTGTTCCCCGGGCGGAATGGGGCTTGTCCCAAGGGGCGTTTGATTCCATGCTGGCGCTGAGCGAAGGGGATAACCTGTATCGGGTAAGAAGGAAAAACGAAGCAGCGGAAATCCGCGGCAATGTGCTGCTTGCCAAATGGAGGCCTTGGCACGATGTTGAAGTGCAAACGTGGGTCGTCGCCGGGCTTCCATGGCATATCCGAATTCACCGCATAACATCCGCCCGTTCGCTTGACGCGGCGGAGGGCGGTTTTGCGCTGGGCATCGGGGCTGGAACGGAGGCGTCTGCGCAGGGGCTGTCAGCCACGGCTGTCAGCGAACACGGCTGCGCGGCTGTGATTGGAAAGCTCGGTTTTGATCATGCTGAAATCGTCTATCCTCACGCAAACACCAATCTGCTTCACCCCCGGACGGTCATTCCGACATTAAGAGCATCGCTCACACCGGGAACCCACTTGCTGGCCTCGGCCATTTACGGCCGACCGGGGGCAGGTGGCCTGCCTGTGGACTTGGATGACGTCTGCAGCGTGACGATTGAAAACAATGCGATTTGCGTCGAGACAAGCGAAGGAGAGATCGTTGTGCTGCCATTTATGTGAAATTTGCCGTATTCTCATAGGAGGCGGGGCCGCTGTCGAAAAAAATTCGATAGCGGTCTTTTATCCGCGCATTTCTTTTGTATTCCAGGGTATACATAGGGTAATCTATCTTACAGGAACTCAAAAGGAGGAAGGCATCGTGAAGGTCATCATTACACAAAAGGAAGCCATGGAACGGCAGATCTGGGATGAAATTATGCTGATGTTTGGTGTCTCGAAGGATGACGAGCTGTGGGAAAATGAAGAATTTATTCTGACTGAAGAGCAGGCGCACAAGCTGAATTTGCTTAAATAATAAAATTTAGTACCAAGTCTTAAAAAAATGTAACTGTTTTATAGACAATCTGATACTTTTTTGGACAGCACATCGTTTAAGATATGAGCAGAAGGGTAATGAATCGTATAAAGGACTGTCGACAGCCCAGTTTGCAAGGGGAGATCTGATATGATAAAAACAGCTGCCAAACTTTTTCTGCTCACATTTATTTTGGTAACCGGAACTGCAGGCGGAGCCATCGCCAAGGGATATGAACCTGTGTCCTCTCCAGAAATCCAGGAAACTGTATTTATCAACCGCATGGATGTGGGCGATTCGGTGTATGTGGAAATCGATCCCATTCAGTGGTATGAAGGAGAAGCGGCCAACAAGATCTTCCGCGAACGGGAAGGTGATCCGGAAATGACCGAGGCTCCGGACGGTTATTATATCGTAAACGATGAAACAGATACCGAAGAAGTGCAAGTTGCCGATAATGCCGAAGTTGCTCTTCAACTGTATGATAAAACCGGACGGATGGAAGACACCGAGATTAACTGGAACGAGCAAGTTTCACTGGGGACGCTGGAAAAAGCATTCAGCCGCTCGGATGTCCTTGATATGACGGTCTTTCCTTATCATATTACGATAAAGGACGGCAAGATCGTGAAAATCGTGCAGCAGTATATTCCTTAAATAGAAGGCTGGAGTACAACTTGTTGCCCTAAACTTTCCTATTTCTGCGTTGGGTCGCTTCGGGTAATAAAAACTGCTCATGCGGGTATTGTAGCATGAGCAGTTTTTTAATTTATGATAGGGCCTTTTTGTCATGTAAGAATTTCAGATGGGCTTTGTACTCCATTCGTGTTTGAGCGTCCTGACATGTTGGGCAATTAATTGTGTATAGTTTGTATTGTTTTTGCTAAGATGAATGTGAAGAAACCAATTCTGTTCAGTAGAAAGGATTACCCAAGAATCTTGTGCTTTAGCCATAAGAGGTTTAAGCTGACACGTTGGATACATTTTATACGAGGAGGTTAGGTAATGACTAAGAATCTGTTAAACGCGGAGGAATATAAATCTTTATTCTCTCTCTTAAAGAAGGCTGGAATTCACCAGAAGGTTATCATTGATCCTATAAGTGAAACCATTGAGTTTCAGGATAAACCAAGCGGTTTAAAGGCAGCACTCGCTTCCTATGGTTCTCTCAGTTCTGAACAGGTTAAGAAGCTTCGTGAAAGTGTAGAGGAGGGGAGGGCCGATTGAAACTGAACTTCTGGCTGGTATAGGATTAGAAGAAGAGCTTGATATTCCATTCCTGCAAGAAACTCCTTTAACTGTTGATTTTGAGATTGCGACCAAAGCCGGAAGAGTAAGACGTCAACAAAAAGAGTTAATCGGTCGTAGGTTGAAGACTCCCGATGCTTTAATTTAAGCAACTGCTATAGTACATAACTTAGTACTTGTTACAGCAGATCAGGATTTACAATTTGGTGAAGAGTATGGGATACGGGTTATAAATTTTCGACAAAGAAGTAATACAAACGATATGGAGCTATTTTAGCAGGAGAAACAAACACGCAGGTAAGACAAGTTGAGTGAAATTCAGTGGAAAAGATCCGTCAATTTCAGAAATTTGGACTTCTTTCATAAACCACTTGTGCCAATAGACCGTTACGGTCGCTTCGGGTAATAAAAACTGCTCATGCGGGTATTGTAGCATGAGCAGTTTTTGAATTCATGATCAAAGTCTTCTAAAGCTTTTGTCGATTTCGATCAAATGAGTTGACAAACTGTTTCAACGCGTCTCTAGCTGAAGAGTGGCTGGCTTGTGGCCGCCTGATTGAAGCCGGTTTATCAAAGCTTCCCCTGGGGCTTAGTTGTCGACTGGTGAATAACTTGCTAGATTATCCCAATTTGGCGTAGGAATGCCCGCTTTTTGCTTTAAATCACTGAAGGCCTGCTGCAGTGCAGACACCTCATTCTGGGATACTGCCTTGTCACTCAGGAGATTTTTGACGACAGGGACTGTTAACATCAGCTTGAGCCCCATGTAGAGCAGCAGCCGTTTTTTCCGTGGCAAATCTTTTTGAAATTCAGGAGTAACGGTATACCCGAGCTTTTCCAATACCTGATGGCCTTCATCGATAGCATCAATAACCTGGTAGAGCAGTCTGCTGTCTCTTGCGGCCTTGTGCAGGTCGCCGTCATAAGCAGCAGCAATGGAGTTGAGCGGCAGGATCAGCATGAAATGACTTTTCAGCCATCCATCCATATCGTTATCATAGGTCAGTTTAAATTTAGCACCTGTAAAAGCCTGGTCGATCACGGCACGCCAATCCAGTTCTTCACCTAACCCCCCGATGGTCATTTGCCCCTTTGGACCATGAAAGCTGACCACACGGCCTGTTTCCTTCCATCCGGCGCTTGCCAGAAAGGCAAAAGCAATCTTTTTCTGAACAGGGCTATTCGCCTGCAAATAATCCCGCATCTCATGCGGGCTCGCGTTATTGCCCACGATCACGACATGGCGGCTGTGATTGGCTGCAAGAGCAGGCAGTACTGCCTGGAAATCCGGATATTTCATTACGACAAAAATAAGATCGTACTCATCCTCCGGCTGCAGTTCGCTGATCACATTGACTTTATCCACCGTAGTGCGGAGCTGCAAATAATGACGAAGTACATTGCCGTCATCCCGCAGCTCATCCAGCCTCCGTCCTCTGGCCAGCATCGTAACGATGTTGTCTCCACGGACAAGTGCATGTGCCAAATAGCTTCCCAGAACTCCTGCACCGTAAATTAATATTTTCATAAAAGGAACCCTCCCTATCTTCCACAAAGCGGATATATAATATTTTTTTTAAATATGTGTCGTTATATTTAAAAACTATCGCAACACGAGTATATCCGCAATGCTGCCTGATCGTCAATAAGTTTTTAAATTTAGTGTGTGAAATTTAAAAATATTTCGATTTATGGTATAGTGAACTTAGCTAATGGATACGGGATGTGAAAACGATATGAACAAATTTGAGATTAGAACACAGAAGAAGAAGAATGCGATCGTGCAGGCGGCCCTGAAGCTTTTTAAAGAAAAGGGCTTTGTGCATGTCAGTGTCAAAGACATTGAGGCTGAATCGGGGGTATCGTCGGTCTCGCTTTATAACTATTTCGGCAGTAAAGAAGGAGTCGTCAAAGAATGTGCGAATGTGCTGATGGCAAATACCGTGCGTATGGCTAAGGAGCTCCTTCATCAAGACATTGATTTTAAAGACAAGCTGATAAGGGCTTTTGAAATATGCGCCGAGCAAGATTATCAACTGCTTAGTTCCCCGGGTGCGGTGGAGGATCAGACGTTATCAAGCCTGTACAGCGAAAATACAAATCAGATCAGGGTCGAAATCTTACAGGAGTTTATTGAGCTGGGGAGAAGGGAAGGGGCAATTGCTTCTTCTGTTTCACTTGAAACCATATTGGAATTGCTGGATGCGATCGGCACGCTTCAATCCAACTGGGCGAAAAGCGGAAATTATAAAGAGAAAATGGCGGAGCTTAGTCAGCTTCTCTTGTTTGGACTCATTGGACGTCCATAGCTCAACAGCTCAACGACAAAAAAGCCGACAGACCGGATGAAAACCATCTGGTCTGCCGGCTTTTGGGCCTTTATATTAAAAACAGGCCGGCCGTGAACCGGCCAGGCCTGGAAAGCTGTATGGATCGGATTAGAAGCTAGCAGCAGCTTCAGCAGCATTTTTAACTGCTTCTTCAACAATTTCCTGAGCTTTGTCAGGTGTAGCGTTATGTCCTTCGAGCACGATTTTGGTAATATCCTTCACGCCGAAGAAAGTCATGATATTGCTCACGAAGTTAACGGACATTTCCCAGGAAGCCATTGGGCCTTCGGAGTAGAATCCGCCTCTTGCATTCAGCAGAGCAACCTTGGTGTCAGTTACGAGACCAACAGGACCTTCAGCAGTGTACTTGAACGTTTTGCCAGCCAGGTTCAGGTAATCGATGTAAGTATGCAGTACCGCAGGTACAGTCAGGTTCCAGAGCGGGAAAGCAAATACAACTTTGTCGGCAGCCAGGAATTGATCCAGGTATTCGTTGGCGATGTTAGCCAGACGAGCTTCTTCAGCAGTAGTTTCAATCCCGCTGGCAAGCTTGAAACGGCCGTTGATCATGGTAGCGTTCAGGTAAGGCAGTTCCGCATTGTGAAGATCCAGCACGGTGATTTCGTCATCCGGATGGGATGCTTTGTAGCTTTCATAAAATGCGTTATAAAGTTTAACCGTTGCAGATTCTTCCGCTGTGCGGTCATTAGCTTTCACGAATAATACTTTGGACATGTGAATTAGCCTCCATATAATAAAAGTATACTTGAATAATAAATGATAAACTTTATAGCTGTCAACAATAATTCATAATATAATTTTTTAAAAGTCGCTTTCTTTTTTAAACTAAGTAAAATGGTTGTAAAAAAGCAAACTTATATTGATCGAAGCCGACAGGGACGGAATATGTTAAAATGAAGTTTGCCTCATGGTGCTGCCGTGCCATATTGAAAAAACGGCGACTGACTCAGGGGAAATATATGATGCAAGGTGACGAATATGACAATCGCATTTTTTGACTCGGGCATTGGCGGGATCACTGTGCTGTCCGAAGCGGTTAAACAACTGCCGCAGGAAAACTTTTTGTATTTTGCAGATACCCTTCATGTGCCTTACGGTACGAAATCGAAGGATCAGGTTATGGAATATGTGCTTGATGCGGCTGCCCGCATTATTCGCGAAGAGGTGCAAGCGCTAGTCATCGCCTGCAATACCGCGACCAGCATTGCGGCAGCGGAGCTCAGAAAAACCTACAGCATCCCGATCATCGGGATGGAGCCGGCCGTGAAGCCTGCGGTGGAGATGAACCGGCACAGCGGGAAAAGAGTGCTGGTGTTCGCAACTCCCTTGACCCTCTCGCAGTCCAAATACAACGAGTTGGTAGCGCGGGTGGACGACCATGGAAGCGTGGAGTCACTTCCGCTGCCGGAGCTTGTGGGCTACTGTGAAAATCTGAATTTTGACCGTGCCGAAATAGCGGATTATTTTTGGAGGAAATTGGATGGTTTTGATCTGAACGCTTATGGAACGGTCGTTCTCGGCTGTACGCATTATCCTTTCTATAAAGAAATACTGCGCGAGCTGCTTCCCGGCCATATCGAAATCATTGACGGAAGCAGGGGAACAGTCAGCAGATTAAGAAATGTGCTCGGTTTAGCGGGAGCAGGCAGCGGCGAAGGACAGGGACGGATTCAATTCATGTGTTCCAGCGATGACCCTGCTTATATTGTGAAAATGGAAAAAGCTTTTGATATCTTCAACCGCCTGAAGAACTGACCGGATAGGGGCAGAACAATTCACCCAACTTATATCTCCTTATCCTCAAGGAAAGCGAGCAGTTCTTCGTTAAATTTATCCTGCTCGTCAAACATCAACGCATGTCCGCTGTTTTCAAAGGAAACGATACGCGATCCGCGGATGCCGAGACAGGTTTTTTCTGTGAGCTCGAGCCTGCAGATCTTGTCCTTTTTACCTTGGAAGATAACTGTCGGAACTGTAATGTGGGCAAGGTCTTGACGAAGGTCCTCGTCCCTTAGTGCGGTTGCTGCTTTGACCGTTCCGTGATGTGACGCCTGCAGACAAAGCGAGCCCAGCCACACCATCAGTGCCGGACGGGCTCTGGCTTTGATCACTTTCAATCCAACCTTGGCCAGCATGGCGGGCCTGTCTTTCATGGCAGTTTCGATCAGTTGTTTGTTCAGAACTTCCGGGTCCGTGCCGTATGGAAAATCTTGCCGCTGTGTGAACGACGGCGTCGCAGGCACGGCGAGCAGAAGCCGTGAAATGCCGTGTTGATGATGACGGGCCATATATCGCACCGCAACCGCTCCGCCCATGGAATAACCTACAAGCACAGCATTCTCCAGTTGCAGCTCATCTATAACAGCTCGCAAATCATCAGCCATACGGTCATAGCTATACCCCTCCCAAGGAGCATCCGACTTGCCGAAGCCGCGCAGATCAATGCCTATACAGCGGTACCCCCTGGCAGCCAGAAAGGTGTACTGGTATTCAAATATAAGATGATTAAGGGGCCAACCGTGCACAAAAATGACCGGTGTCCCATGCCCGATATCTTCGAGAAAAATCTTTACATCTTTTTCTGCCTGTATGTATCGTCCCATATTGTTCCCCGCCCCGACAAGTTTATTGTTCATACTAAAGTGTGCTATGAATTGCTATGAATTAAACCTGGGAGTTAGGGCAAATCCGGATTCAGCGGCATTTCGGCAAAAAAATAAAAGTGCGGCAGCTTTCACTGTCGCACTTTTATTTTGGTATTAGACACGCCGAAGGCTTTTCAATACGAGGAAGCCGAGCAGCTGCATGACCGTCTTGACGACAGCCTGTCCCAGGATAGCGTAGGACACCAGTGCCCAGGGCAGGAAATTTGCGCCAAGCGGGGATAATCCAATGATGACGAACAGACCGGAATCGATGATGCCCCCGACGGTTCCACTGACCAATACCTTTTTCTGAAAAGAGCCTTTAAGCCGGGTAAACACCTCGGTATCGAATGTCTCCGAAAAGATGAACGTAATTGCGCTCGCAAATACAATCCACAGCGTGTCCCCCAGCAGCCATGATGTCAGTGCAGAGATCAGCAGCGCCGCCGCAATGACCTTGTAGGCGTTCAGGCGCCCATAACGCTGCTGCACCAGGTCCCGGAATATGAATGTCGCTCCAATAAACACCGTTCCCATAGGCACGATGAAGTTTCCGAAGACCAGTGGAGCAAAGCTGGCGGTAACGACGTTGGCGATCACGATGGATGCTATATAAAGGAAAATTCGCAGCAAAGTAGTCCCTCCATGTTCTGAATTGTGCACAACTTATTTAGGTTATATCGGGAAGCCTGATTTGTAAAGAGTATAAAGAAGAAGCCGTTTCCAAATTACGGAATACCCATGGTATGATAGGTTAATAGAACCTTGGTACATGAGGAGGAGCAAATATGGGGAACAGTCCGGTGATGAACAAGCTGGGTGCTGTATTTATTCACGTAACGGATATGAAAAGGGCGATTGAATGGTACAGCGACTTGTTGGGTCTGCCTGTCCGTTCGTCCAGTCATGAAGGAACCATATATGATCTTGAAATGGAGAGCGGCACAGCGGTGATTCTGGACAGCAATCACAAAGGAGAACGAAGCGTGAACCAGAAGACGCAGTTCTTTTTCGAGACCCGTGACCTGCAGGCATCCTATGAATGGGTGACCGGAAAAGGAATCGAGATTGTAACAGGCATCGAAGTTCATGAGAACATATCCTTCTTTACGTTCAGGGACCCGGACGGCAATGTGCTGATGATCTGTGAGGATAAGCGCAAGCTGGAAAAGGACTATCCTGAACATTTTGCAAAAAAATAACTCGGGGGTTCGGCTATGGATCTGACTTTGCCAACAAGGCAGCTGATCGAGGAAATCGAGCAATCTGAAATCGACTATATGATAGACCGGATGCAGGCGATTGGGGAGAAGCTCGGCAATCCGGAGGGCGTGGAAATACATAGATTCGGGAATGCGGTTGCCTACTACAGCCGGACAGCAGTCTGGTCGTCTCGCAGTGCGCCTTTTTATCGCAAAGCCACCGCAATATGGAGCATACCGGGATGAAAATAGGTTATGTCAAAGCGACATGGTCACAACGATAATAAGCAAGGAAGCTAAGAAACCAAAGAAACCATTATACTCGCTGCACTAAAAAGGAGATTCAGCATGAAGGAAGAGGTTCAGCTGGTTGTATATGAGGAGAAATATCGGAAGCAGTTAATGAATTTTATGCTGCCAGTAGAACAGGCACAATTTACGGCACTGCCGGCTGATGCGCTGGAATTGGCGCTGACAGACCCGAATCGTACGCCTGTTGTTATTATGGTCGGAGTAAAATCTGTCGGTTTTTTTGTCCTGCATTCCGGTCCAGACATAACACCCTTCACGGCGGAGCCTCATGCTTTGCTGCTGCGGGCTTTTTCCGTCAATCATGAGGACCAGGGCAGAGGATATGCCCGGCAGTCTTTACTGCGGCTTCCTGCTTTTATAGAGAAGTATTATAAGGGAATTGAAAAAGTTGTACTGGCGGTGAATAAAAGAAACGTGCCGGCACAGCAGGCATATTTGAAGTCGGGCTTTACAGATACCGGGAGAGAAATTGAGGGCAAATATGGACCACAGTATATATATGTACTGCCTGTCGGACTCTGATTTGGAATTCTTGTCTTTTCAGGGATAGCTGATAACCGGGAAGCGGACAGGTTTGCAAGCAGCATCCAAAATAATAGGCAGGTGACAGGATAAGGCGGATTGAAGGACTATTTGATGCACTTGAATCGCAATAGTTGAAAAGGAAGCGTGAAATAGATGCATTTGACAGGTCGAAATACAGGTGAAGACAGTAAAGACGATTTCCAATTAAAGCAAAGACTCATTTACGCTACTGCAACCCTCCTTACGATGCTCCTTGGATTGGCTTCGCGTGCTTTTGCAGAAGAACTCCCTGATTTTATTGCCAGACATGCAGGCGACGCCTTGTGGTCTGCAATGATTTACTTTGGATTTCGGGTCCTCTTTGTACAGCAAAGGCTAGTTTTCACCATGCTGCTGAGCCTGATGTTTTGTTATGCCATTGAATTCAGCCAGCTTGTTCAGACAGATTGGCTGAATAGGCTCAGAAGCACGGTATTGGGGGCATTGGTGCTGGGGCACGGCTTTTTGGTGATCGACCTGCTGCGATATACCATAGGAATTGGTATGGCAGCTGCTTTAGACCTGACAGTCAGAGGGTGGGCAAACCGTGAAGGGAATCGTGGGCCTTCTATTCCGATTGAATAAGCTAGAGGGGCTTGTCTCATAATCACAGGGCTTACGTTTTCTTCTTGTTATGTTTTTAAGTAGGGGTATGTACGGAGCAGCGGAGAGGACGAAGCAATTCCGGAAAAGCGGCAGCGTTCGCCTTTGGCCCGGAGGGTCAACAGCGATTGAAGGAATGCTTCGTTCTCGGAGCGTCTATCAACAAACGAATAGAGGGGCCGCTGCTCTGGTCATTCCTTCTCATTTACTTAACCAGCCGCTCGGGACATATTCGGACCTAAGAAGCATATAATTGTGAGAAGCTTTTCATAGAAATATATAATTTAAGACACAAGCCCCTGTGAAAACAATTGCTAATCTGTTAAAATTTAGTAGAATCAAATCAATCTCAAAATATCAGGAGGGATAAGATGAAGCGGACAATGAACGTCATTCCTTATCGTGTTGTGGAGCAGTTGGAAGCTGTTAATGAAGTGCCAGCCGGGATTGAGTTGATTCAGGCTCCCAAGATTTGGGACAAGACCAAAGGAAAAGGCATCAAGGTAGCCATACTGGACACCGGCTGCGAAACGACTCATCCTGATTTGCAAGACCGGATTGTGGGAGGCAAAAACTTCACCCATGATGACGGCGGCGACCCGGATAACTACACCGACTATAACGGTCATGGTACCCACGTGGCCGGCACCATTGCTGCGGTGCAGAATGCGAAAGGTGTGGTCGGAGTGGCTCCGGAGGCGGAGCTTCTGATCGTCAAAGTGTTGGACAGAAACGGTTCGGGGGCATATGAGTGGATCATCAACGGGATCTATTATGCCATTGAGCAGCAAGCGGACATTATCTCCATGTCCCTTGGCGGCCCGGAAGATGTGGAAGAGCTCCATACGGCCATTAAAAAGGCGGTAGCCGCCAATATCCTTGTCGTCTGCGCTGCAGGCAATGAAGGGGACGGCAGGGATACTACCGATGAATTCGGATATCCGGGGGCATATAACGAAGTTATAAGTGTGGGGGCGGTTAACCTAGACCGGCAATCCTCCGACTTTTCGAACTCCAACAATGAGGTGGACTTGGTAGCTCCAGGGGAGAAGATCCTGTCCACTTACCTGCGCGGCAAATACGCAACGCTGAGCGGCACTTCGATGGCTACTCCGCACGTTAGCGGCGCATTGGCACTGATCAAGGTGCTATCGAATGCCGCTTTCGAACGGAATTTAACCGAACCGGAACTGTACGCCCAGCTGATCAAGCGGACGGTGCCGCTTGGCAACTCGCCGAAGCTGGAGGGTAACGGATTTCTTTATTTAACCGTTGCTGAAGAATTGTCCAAAATCTTTGAGTCCAAGGTGGTTTCTCAGTTGATCATGTTTGAGTCTTAAAACAATATATATAGCGGTTCTCCCCCAAGGTGGGAGAGCCGTTTTTTTGTGTGAGCGGATATGGGTGTCCAGTTTTACAATCGAGCCATCTGCCGATATCCGCTTAAGACGGGAGCTTGTGGCGGTACTCCTTGGGTGAGAGGCCTTCCTGTTTTTTGAACACCTTACTGAAGTATTTTACGTCGTGAATGCCAACCATTTCGGCGATTTGCGAAATTTTCAGGTTTGGGTTAAGCATGAGCAGCTTGGCCTTCTCAATACGGTATTTGGACAGGTAGTCGGAGAAGTTGATGCCAAACTCCTGTTTGAATTTGCGGGAGATGTATTCCCGGCTGACAAAAAAGCGGCTGGCGATTTCCTGCAGGGACAACTCCGACGTGTAGTGCTGATCGACGTATTTGATAATGTCCCCGATCGCGTATTTTTCCTTGGATTGCCGCTCGCTGATGGCACGGGACAAACGGATCATCAGGCCGACGGCCCAATCACGCCAGGCGAAGAGCGAAAAGGAATAGGCGTTGGTGTTCGGCGCACGATGCTTCCGATCGTCCTGTAGCAGTGCGGTCAGTGCTGTTCCGGCGTCATCGCCCAGCGTTTCCCGCAGCAGCCGCTCGCGGAAGGAGAGGGCGTCCGACCGCCATTGATCGAGCATTTCTGGGGTCACAATACCGCCGTGGCTGAGCCCCTCGATCCATTTCTGTGCGGCGGCGGTAATCCGCTGCTCGTTCCCGCCGCTTAATACAGCTATTTTCCAGTCCTCCTGCACATCGGCAAACCGCAAACGTGACACATCTCCGACCCTGCCTCCGTCTTGCGATTCGGCTGGCAAGGTGTGGAGATAATTGCCCCCGCGCAGTAAATTGCGGCGCCGGATGGCCACGCCGGCTTCCGCATACTGGCCGGGAAGGCTCTGCGGCAGCTCGCCTGCGGACGCAACGCCAAAGTGCATTCGGCGCTGAAGCGTGTGGAACAAGCCCTGATTGATCCTTTCAATCAGTTCTGCCACGGCTTCGTGTCCACTCCACAGCAAAAGGATAATTTCACCCGGTGCGCCCCAGTACTTGAAGGCAATGCCGCGGCGGTGCGGGAGCAGGAACTCGTTGCAAATATTAATGATAGAAAAATGCAGCAAATCGCTATTCTTGCCGAAACGCTGCAGCAACGGTGCGTCTTCGGCATCCACCTGCAGCAGCAGCAAGCGAACCGTATCAGCCTGTTCTGGGATGACCCGATCCGTGCGCAGCCGACGGAGCGACGATTCAGCCGTATTGGCGTCATTGATCAGTGAAGACAGCAGTTTCTCCCCGTACACCGGCCTGATTTCGTTAAGCTGGATATTTTGCTGCTGCTGACCGATGCGTTCGCGTTCCTCCGCCTGCCATTCCGCCACCGCCTTGGCCACCGCAGCGTTGATAGCCTCCGCCTCGATAGGCTTGAGAATGTAGTCGATTCCCCCATGGCGGACGGTGCTTCGGACCAATTCAAAATCGTTGTGTCCACTGACAACAATAAATTTCACGCTTCCGGCGAACTCGCTAATCCAGGCCATCAGCTCCAAACCGTTTCCGGAATCCATCAGCATATCCGTGATAACCAACTCCGGCTTGCTGCGCCGGATCAGCTCGATCGCTTCGTTCCCGCTTCCCGCTTCGGTCACTTCCTGTATGCCGTGCCCCTCCCAATCCACGAGCAGACGGACCGCTTTCCTTACTCTGGCTTCGTCATCTACAATGAGCGCTCTCAATGATCTTCACTCTCCGTTATGTCTTTCTCCGCGATATGCAAGGTGATTTTCACACCTGCCGGATGCAAGTTGCCGATGCTCAGCGAAGCCATGTCGCCGCTGAACAGCTTGAGCCGGGCGAGCACGTTGGCAAGTCCGATCGAAGGCCGCTTCACATCTTGTTCCGTATCAAGCGGATGGCTGCCATTGGGCGGCCATTGGGCCAATTCCCGCTGCAGGCGCAGCAGCCTCGCTTCGGGGATATGATTTCCGTTATTTTGTACCGTGATCTTGACCCCTCCCCCCGCCAGCGCGCTGGCGAGCAGGATGATTTCGCCGTTCACGGCCGACCGCTCCAATCCGTGCTTGAAGTAATTTTCAACAATCGGCTGCAGGATCATTTTCGGCATTGGCAAATCCAGCAACTGCTCTTCCACATCGTAGCGGAAAATGAAACGGTTTTCAAACCGCTCCTTTTGCAGCTCGATATATGCCTTGACATGTTCCAGCTCATCACGCAGCGTGACGTTCTTGTCCTCGTAATGCATACTGTAGTGCATCATTTTCGCCAGTGCGGAGAGAAGGGCGTAAATGCGCGGAACTTTCAGCTCCAATGCCAATGTGCCGATAATCTGCAGCGTGTTGTTAAGGAAATGGGGATTGATCTGCGCTTGCAGCGCTTTGAGCTGGTTCGTCTTGTTCGCCAGCTCCAGCCTGTATTCCCGCAGGATCAGATTGTTGATCGTATCCATCATGCCGCGAAATCGCAGCATCACCGCGCCGATTTCATCATGTCCAGCCGGCTGGATATCTACATTCAGGTTACCAGATTGAATCTGATCCATGTAACGGCCCAGCTGCTTGATCGGAGCGGTAATCCGCAGGGAAATAATGACCGTGGCGGCAACGATAATGATGAGTGATAACGCCAGCACCAATATATTGATGAAGGCTGCTCGGTTCGCTTCAAGGGTCAGGTAAGAGACCGGAACCTGCTTGACCAGCGTCCATTGGGTCGCGAGACTGGAAATCCGCTGATAGGCGAACATGTTTCCGTCCTGCTCGAAGTTTCCGCTGGAATTCGGCGAGCGGGCAATTTGCTCGGCATACCACTGCTCCCGGAGTGGCTGGCCCAGCATATTTTGATCGTCGGTGTACACCATGTTGCCATTGTCGTCGAGAATGTAGATTTTCTCGCGGTGTTGTTCATATAACTGGTCAACGATGTTGCTCAGAGCCGATAGTTTGACGTCGATGGACAGGTAGCCGATGATATCGCTCGAGGGGACCCTCTCGATTTTGCGATGAAGCGTAAACACCGGCTCCGAAGGATATCTCGGCTGAATGGAAGTCAGTCCGTACGCATGGCTCATATGGCTTTCCTGCACCCATACACTGTGCTGACCGTTGCCCACCGAATCGACGAAAGGGGCGATATTATAGTTCCGCTGCGGTGTGTTCAGCGTAACGAGTGTCGCTTTGCGGCTCGAATTTTCATATAGATACACTTGAAAAATATCCGGAACGGAGCGTGAAATGCCGGATAACACGGCATAAACCTGTGAATTGCTCTGGGGGTCTCCATAGCCGGCCTGCAGCAGATTGGAAATGCCGTATATGCTGGATGAGCTGCGGTTCAGGTCGTCCAGCAGTCTGCTAAGGTTGCGCCCACCCTGGTACAGCAGGTTGGCGTCTTCCTGGGCGACCCGCGTTCGCAGCGATTGCGTCGTATATGAATATGTAATGAACATAGTTACCAAAATAGGAAGAATCGTCGCCAGCAGCATAAAGACGATCAGCTTGGTGCGGATACTGTTCCATTTCAATTCGCTTCGCTCCCGATCAATAAATTGCACCTGAGTGTTCACCTCAGTAGGTGTTTGCGCAGGCTTATTCCAATCATAATAACAATACAACAGTTATTCGACAGAAAGAAAGGGGGCTGCGCCATGGGTAGTAAAAGAGCGTCAAGGTGGGGACTGCAAATATTTTTCGTGGGACCTGTTTTTCTGTTTTTTCTAATCGTCATGGTGATACCGTTCCTCCTCGGGATGTTTTATGCGCTGACCGATTGGAATGGCGTGGCGAGCACGGTAAACTGGGTAGGACTGGACAACTTTAAAACGATATTCACCAATGATCCGGATTTTTGGTCATCCTTCTGGTTCACCACCAAATTTACGCTGGTCGGCATTGTGCTGACGAACGTCGTTGGCTTCTTTCTCGCGTATTTTTTAACCAAGGGGTTGAAGACACGCAACGTTTTGCGTACGATTTTCTTTATGCCAAACGTGATCGGCGGGCTGCTGCTCGGGTTTATTTTTCAGTTCATATTCATCAAAGGCTTCAATACGATGTTTGAACTGACCGGCTGGTCCTTCTTCGGACTTCCTTGGCTCGGGGATGCCACCACCGGTTTCTGGGGAATCATGATCGTGTTTGTATGGCACACGGCGGGTTATCTGATGGTCGTATATATCTCCTCGCTGAGCAACGTTCCTTCCGAAGTGATCGAGGCTGCAGAGATCGATGGGGCAAGCCGCTGGCAGATGCTGCGCAGCATCATCGTTCCGCTGATTATGCCGGCAGTGACGATCTGTCTATTCCTGGCGATTTCCTGGGCGTTCAAAATGTTTGATCTCAACCTGTCGCTGACAAAAGGCGGGCCGTTCAAATCGACGGAATCCGTGGCGATGAATATCTACAACGAAGCGTTCCAGAATAACCGTTACGGTCTGGGTACCGCAAAGGCCATTCTGTTCTTCGTGATCGTGGCCGTCATTACGATGCTTCAAGTGCGCGCGACGAAGAATAAGGAGGTTGAAGCCTGATGCTGAAAAGATATACCGGACGGACGCTGGTTGCGGAGATCATTATGGCGTTGATCGGCCTGCTATTCTTGTCTCCGTTCTATTTTCTCTTCGTGAATTCGGTCAAGCCTTTTGGCGAGATTATGTCCGATTCCGCAAGCTGGCCGAAGATATTTCAGTGGGGGAACTATTCGAGAGCCTGGGAATTAACTCAATTCCCGCAGGCATTCACGAACTCGTTCATTATTACCGTTGTCAGTGTGGCCATCCTGGCGCTGATCAGCTCGATGGCTGCGTACCGGATGGTCCGGTCCAATACGTGGTTTAACCGTGTCTTGTTCATGCTGCTCATCGCTTCCATGGTCATTCCGTTCCAGACGATCATGATGCCGCTGCTTCGGGTCGTTAACGAACTGGGGTTGAACAATACCCGCGCCGGGCTGATCATGACTTATCTTGGTCTCGGGGCGCCGATGGCGGTATTCTTGTTCCACGGGTTTGTCAAATCGATCCCGCTGGAAATTGAAGAAGCCGCGACGGTGGATGGATGCACGGGGATCAGCGTTTTCTTCCGGATCGTGCTGCCGATGATGCGGCCGATGCTGATGACGATTATCGTGCTTAACTGTTTGTGGGTATGGAACGATTATTTGCTGCCATCGCTGATTTTGCAGCGACCGGAAATGCGGACGATTCCGCTGGCTACCTTCGCATTCTTCGGACAGTACACGAAGCAGTGGGATATTGCGCTGCCGGCGCTTGTACTGGGCATTGCACCGATCGTCGTGTTCTTCTTGTTCTTGCAGCGTTATATTGTCGAGGGAATCGCAGCCGGGTCGGTCAAAGGCTAACGCCGACCGATCCGCTGTTCCAATAAACTACAATAGATTTAGGGGGGGCAAGGTTAAATGAAAAAGGCTAAGTATTCTATCATTTTGTCGGTTTTGTTAACGATGTCGCTTATACTTTCCGCTTGTGGTGGCGGCGGAAATCTTGTAAGCGATAACAATGGCAGCAGCGACAAACCGGGGCAAAAAACGGTGACGATCTTCCAATTCAAAACGGAAATCGTAGAAGGGCTTAACGAGCTGAAGGTCGAGTTTGAAAAAGAACATCCAGACATTAAGCTGGACATTCAAACTGTGGGCGGCGGCGCAGACTATGACGCGGCTCTGAAAACGAAATTCGCTTCCGGCGATGCACCGGATATTTTCTCGAACAACGGTTATGCCAAGCTGGACATGTGGCAAGAGAAGCTGGAAGACTTGTCTGATCAGCCTTGGGTGAAGGATCTGGTGCCACTCGCGGCAGAAGCGATCACCAAAGATGATAAAGTGTATGGATTGCCGCTTGATCTGGAAGGTTTTGGTTATGTCTACAATAAAGACTTGTTTGCAAAAGCGGGCATCACGACACTGCCAAAAACGTATTCCGAGCTGGAAGCAGCAGCCAAGAAATTGCAGGCTGCAGGCATCACTCCATTTGCCAATGCTTATCAGGAATGGTGGCTGGTAGGCAGCCAGGGCATCAGCGTGGCTTTTGCCAACCAGGATAATGTGGATGGTTTTATTAAAGGACTGAATGAAGGCACGTCTTCGATTGTTGGCAATGAGCAATTCGCTAACTGGGCGAAATTGATGAAGCTGACATTGGATTATGGCAATAAAAATCCGTTGACCACCGACTATAACACTCAGGTAACGATGTTCGCCAATGGGGAAGCGGCGATGATGCAGGAAGGCAACTGGGCGCAAACAATGATCGACGGCATCACGCCGAATATGAATATCGGAATTCTGCCGATGCCGCTGAGCGACGATGCAGCCAAGACAGGTAAAGTAACGATTGGCGTACCGGTGAACCTGGTTGTCAACAAAGATTCCGATGCCAAAGAAGAGGCGAAAATTTTCCTGAACTGGCTCGTTACTTCGGATATCGGTAAGGAATATCTCGTGAAGAAATTCAAATTCATCCCGGCTATGACTACAATTCAAGCTACGCCGGAAGATATGGGACCGATTGCTACCGATCTGGTGAAATACGTCGAGGAAGGCAATATTTTCGCACATCAGGCCGGCAAGTTCCCGGATGGTGTGGCTCAGGAATTCGGCAGCGCGATCCAGCAATATTTGGCAGGCGAAAGTGATGTCGAATCCTGGCAGAAAAATATGCAAGCCGCATGGGATAAGCTGAAATAAATGCAAGTTTGAATATTGAATGATGAAAAGGCAGGCCGCCTCCAGCCACTTATCCTTAAAGGAGAAGAATGAGGCGGTTCCTGCCTTTTCCTATTTAATCTGTTTGCGGTCAAAGGGGGAACAAACGTGGAGAACCAATATGCTGATGCTCATAACGTGCAAATCGGTGTCGTATATTATCCGGAGCATTGGGATCCTGATCTCTGGGAGGAGGATATTCAATTGATGAAGGAAACGGGCGTCCGGGTGGTCCGTTTGGCGGAGTTTGCCTGGAGCCGGATGGAGCCGTCGCCGGGACAATATACTTTTGAATGGCTGGATCGGGCGCTGGATTTGTTCGCCAGGTATCAAATCCGCGTCGTCCTGTGCACGCCGACCAATACGCCGCCGCGCTGGCTTACGGAGCTGAAGCCGGATATTTTGCCGGTATTCGCCAATGGCGATACGCATCATCCGGGGGTGCGGGGCCATCGCTGTTACAACAGCGAATCGCTCCGCGATTACGGGGCGCGGATCATTACACAGATGACAGCACGGTACGGGAGCCATCCCGCCGTTATCGGTTGGCAGCTCGACAATGAGTATTGGGTAATCGATTGCCACTGCGATACCTGTAATCAACGCTTCCGGGAGTGGGTGCAGGTGAAATATGGTACGCTGGAGAACGTGAACCGCGAGTGGGGGACAGTGGTATGGAGCGGGGAATACAGCGATTGGAGCCAGGTTGGCGTGCCTTATGGCGGATCAAGACATCAGAATCCGTCATATTTGCTGGATTTTACCCGGTTTCAATGGGATTCCATCGCCGATTTTCAGCGCAGCCAAATTCGTATCATCCGCGAAAATTGTCCAGGACACTGGGTGACCCATAATTTTCATACGTATCCGCAGCGCCTTAACCTGTACCAGATCGGGGCCGATCTGGATGTGGCTGCCTTCGACTATTACCCGAATACCGATCCGGACAAGCAAGCGACAGGACCCTACAGCGGCGCATTGTCCCTGGATGTGACGCGCGGCATCAAGCGGCGCAACTTCTGGATCATGGAGCAGCTGAGCGGGCCGCCGGGCTGCTGGTTTCCGACCTGGAGAGCGCCTTATCCCGGCTTTATCCGTGCATTCTCCTGGCAGGCGATCGCACGGGGCGCCGACACGGTTGTTCATTTCCGCTGGCGCTCGGCGGTTGCCGGTGCGGAGCAGTTTTGGCACGGGCTGATTGATCAGAGCAACGTGCCGGGGCGACGGTTCAGCGAATTTACCGAACTGTGCGAAGAAGTCAATGCCTTGGCCGGCAAGCTTCAGGGAACCGCGCCAGCTAATGAAGCAGCTATCCTGTTTTCGCACGAGCATTTGGAGGCATTACGGATTCAAGTGCAGGCCGAGGGCTTCGACTATTATGAAAATGTGAAGGATTACCACCGCGCCTTGACGAAGCTCGGAATCGGCTGTGATGTGATCGAGTGGACGCAGGAACTGGATGGCTACAAGCTTGTCGTGGCTCCGAGCTTCTATCTGCTGAACGCGGAGGTGACCGCCGCATTGGAGCGCTTTGCCGCAACAGGGGGGACCGTTATCGTTACGAGCCGTTCCGGTGTAAAACATATGAACAATCAGCATGTGATGATGCCGCTGCCAGGGCTGCTCACGAAATGCACCGGCGTGAAAGTGGAGGAGTACGATCCGCTCGGCCGGGCGGCCATCCGTGTCGTCGATAACGAGGGCCGCTCTTACCGGTGCTCGCAATGGAGCGATGTCCTGAGCTTGCATGGCGCCGAGGCGATCCTCTGGTATGATGAAGAATTTTACAAGGGTACGCCAGCCGCTACGGTCAACAGGTTCGGGCAGGGAAAAGTCTATTATCTCGGCACACATCTCGATGAAGACTGCTTGAAGCGCCTATTCCGGGCGATTGCGGAAGAGATGCGGTTAATCATTGTGCCCGATCTGCCGGAGGGCGTGCAAATCACCATCCGCGCCGGGACAGCGGGGAGCTATTTGTTCGTGCTCAACTTAAGCCGTGAGCCGCATCAGGTGACGCTGCCCGCCACGTACCCCAGCCTGCTGTACGGAGCGGAGCGGGATAATGTGGTTAGCCTTGAGCCTTACGGCGTCGATATTTTGCAATTGTCGTAGATACAACTGTTGTATACTGAATGCGATGTACGGCGATGCGGGGGGGAGGCTATTCATTCAATGGATAGCCTCCTATCCGATTGGAGTAGCTGCCGAAATTATGAGCTTGTCCGGTTCCGCTTCAAGTATTAATATTGATGTATCTATAGGACTGTATTGTTATTGAAAACTTGAGGGGAGACTTGAAGGTTATGAAAACCGCATTGCTAATCATTGATGTGCAAAAGGTGATGTTTTTGCCGGAATACAATTTGTATCGAGGAGAAGAGGTGCTGGATATAATTGACCGGTTAATCCTCAAAGCGCGTGAAACCGGCACGGAGATCATATACATACAGCATACGGAGGAAGGCGATCCCGAGTTCACCAGGGATACGCCGACATGGGAAATCCACGACAAAATCAAACCTCTTCCAACCGATACCGTTATTCAAAAATCAACCTGCGACTCCTTTTACAAAACAGAACTGCAGGAAGCTCTTCTTGAGCGTGGAGTGGAAAAACTGGTGATTGCGGGCATGCAGACCGAGTTTTGTGTGGATACAACGGTGCGCAGCGCCTTCGGCAAAGGGTATAAGGTTGTCCTGGTCCAGGATGCCCATAGCACATTTGATAACGGGATTATCCAGGCGGAACAAATTGTTCGTCATCACAATAAGGTGCTTTCATCCAGTCTTGCAGCTCTTAAGCCAGCCGAAGAAATACTGTTTTAAATCATGATGAATGGATGGAGTGCGGCAGCATGGATAAGATCAGCAAAAATACGGCGAGCCATTACATCTGGGGGGAAGGCTGCGACGGCTGGAACCTGGTGAGCGGGCAGGATTTAAGTGTTATTCATGAAAGAATGCCCGCTCATACCTGTGAGGCCAGACATTATCATCATAAGGCGAGACAATTTTTCTTCATTTTAAAAGGTCATGCGGTCATGAAGCTGGAAGGGCGGACGGTTGAGCTGTGGGAACAGGAAGGCATTGAAATCCCTCCGCTCGCTGTCCATCAGATCATGAATGTTTCGGATGCTCCGGTTGAATTTTTGGTCATCTCGCACCCAACTACCCGGGGAGACAGAACGGAAGTCTAAACGCCAAAATCAGGCGAATAGATCCCGCATCGAAACGCGCAGTCCCTCGAATAGCTGTGATTCCGCAAACTGTGCCCCGGTATTCGAGTAATAGGCTATATCTGCGATCTCACCGTCGATTAAAGTGTAAATCGTCGCCTGCTCCTTCATAGGATCGACGATCCAATATTCCTTAATGCCGCATTTCCTGTATAAATCGAGCTTGCGGATCAAATCTTTGCTTCGTGTGGAAGGAGACAACACTTCGACGGCCAGTTCCGGCGTACCCTTGTATTTGCCCTTTTCATCAATTTGATCTTTGTCGCAAATGACAACCAGATCCGGTTGTACGACACAGATATTCGTTTTTTCCTTCTCTAATGTAATATCGAACGGGGATGTCAGCGGTGTACAGGATTTTCCTTTAAACCAATTGTAAAAAGTGCCAATCAGTTCTTGCACGGCGTGCTGGTGCTTGTACGAAGGGGAGGCGAGGTTATACACAACACCATCGATCAGCTCGAAGCGCTGTTCCGATGCTTCGGTCAGTTCGAGAAACTCCTCATAGGTCACCCAACCGTCAACGGCTTCGTATCTCAACGCTTCCTCCCTAAGAACGGATTCATCAGCCCCGTCGAAAGTACTTAATTTAGCCACATCCTTGCCATTCCGCGTTACGATGATTTCCTCATTGGCCTCCGCGAACTTTAAATACTTTCCGAAATTGTTTTGCATATCAGTTGAAGTAACCCGCATTTTAATCACCTCAAATTAGCTATTATATAAATGATATTAGCTAATTAATTATTATTTTTCAATAGTTTTAGCTAAGTATTTAGGTGTTTGGCGTGAGGACATAAAGATAACGGACTTTGGTACAGCTCTGGATTCCGCCGTACTTGGCCTAATGGAACGGTTGATGGTTTCAAGAGAAGAGTATTTTGTGAAATGGAAGCAGAGGATAGCGGTCCTGCTGCTTATATACTGCTTGTAACTCATAATTAGGACTATGGATGTCACTCGGTCTGTTATGAGTTGGGATATTGGACTTATTATCCATATTCTAGGAAGATGTTAAAATGAGAGTAACATGATGGACAGGCGGACGATGCAGATGACAACGATTCTGGTAACACCGGAGCAGTTGGAGGCAGTTTCCAGGCAGTTCGAGCAGGCTCGCCAGGAGATTGCCCGGATGAACGGAACACTTACGCTCCAAGTATTAATGATGGAAGCGCTCTGGGATGGCACAACTAAGCAGCGTTTCTATTCTGATTATGTGACGGCCCGCAGGAGCATGGTGACCGCAGTAGAGCTGACGGATTCCATTTCCCGTGAGCTGCGGAATCATGCGGAGAAATTCAGGCTGGCGGACGAAGCGATGTCCGGCGGGCTTGATCCGGCCTGTATGGCTCCTCCGCCCAATGCCTGCGCTGCGCCGACCGTGGATACGCGCAATGCCTTGGAGAAATCTGGCGACAGCTTGAAAGAACTGGGTACCAATTTTATGGACGCAGCCAATGAGCGATATGAAAAACGGTATGATTCGGTAGGCACATTTCTGGATTACTGGACGTTCGGAATTCCGAAAGGGATGTGGCAGGGGTATGCGGATCGGGCGGATAAGTGGCTGGATTCCCCGGAAGATTTCGCGAACTGGGCGACGCTTGGCGTCCACGGCACGATTCGCGAATCCATCTTTCCCCAAAATGCCTGGTCAACCGAGCACTGGGCGAATATACTTGGAACAGCAGGATTGGTCGGCGGCGGCACGATTGCCTCAACGATAAAGCCCAAGAATTATTTTGGTATGAGCACAAAGACGGTTGTTGAGGGGACGGGTAAACCAAGGTTAGCTCATAAAGTTGTGTATCTCACAGATCCTGAAGAGATGAGGCCTTATATCATACCTCCAACTGATGGATTTCAGGCATTTTTAGAGAGAAGATATATTGATATTAGAAAAGTGGGCCTAGAAGATGTACCAACGCTTGCTAAGCATACTGGATTAACAGAAAAACAAATCAAAGAAATGAAAGAACATCTGTTTTTTACTATTTATGAATTATCAGTAGAAGGAAAACCGTACCAAAAATTATTATTTCAAGCTGATAAAGATATAGCTTATGGCTGGCAATTAGCACAAAAAGAAGAACTTAATAACATACAGAAATCATGGTTCAATGAGCTTGCTAATCATGAACTAACAGAGCAAGAATTAATGAAATATGGTTTGTTAGATGAAAAAACAGGTAAAAGATTCAATCCTATGCCCCTAAGAGACCCTGAAACATGGAATGGAACTGACTTTGACAAAAATGCTGATAAAAATGCACATGATAAAGCAAATGCTTTAGGTCATAAGCAACCATCTAGGGACTTCCCTGGATATGATTCTTTTGCTGATTTCATGAAATATTACGATAAGGATATTAAATATTAACTTGAGGTGAGTTGTTTGAATAATTTAAATCAAGCAATGCAAAGAATTAATCAGATTCCATGGGACTCAATAGGTACTATGGAATCCAAAGAAGATTCTGATTTGGCCCGTGAATATTTGAGAAGATTAGCCCTTTTTTATAAAGACGAATCTATAACACCACTACCACCGTTAATTTCCAATATAGCAAAACTTCTCGGCGATGTTGATAACGAATTAGAAGTTATAGACTACTGCCATAATATAAATGCTATAGAGTTCTTAAATAATCATACATTTCCAAGAAAAATAATTGAATATTATTTGCAGTTAGCGAAATTTATAGATGAAAATTCAGCTTACTCAAAATATTTAAATGTATATACGCCTCTAATAAGAATATTTGAAAATGGAGGTTTAGTGGTATTTCGAACCCGAGACTTAGAAGTAATAAATGGTGCATTTATTCCTTTGAATGGTTGGTATGAAAGGTTTGTAGAAAAAAAACCTTTTATTCCAGAAGAGGATCTGCAACAAAAATAATTAACTACGAATAAACACCAATTCATTGCATAGAACAGGTCGATTATGGTCCGGTAACGCCAAGATTGGCCTGTTTTATTGTATCCAATCAATAGATTACGATTGAAATATAAATAGTGATTGTTGACCGCCAAATACTGCTTGCTCAGGTGCGTGGTCAGCTAATATATGTTCATCACTTCATATGCAAGGTGTTCGTTGTTTTTTGAGATCCTCTCTGCATATGAAATCGACAGGCCTCGTGCCTCAATCGATGGGAGCATTATAGTTGGTGCGAACCCCAAGCTCACATGAAAACCCAGGGAGATTCGCACTTGCTTGTGCTGCAAAGGATTTTAGCAATTTACTATGGAATGATGACGAGAATATAATAAAAGAAATGAGGGGTTCGCACTTTTGCAAGGCTAACTCCTTGTGTTACAAGGCCTTAATTGGTCGCTGTCGCTCCTTACACAGGAGCGTGGATTGAAATCCCATCAAACATGCCTGCTAGGAATATTTCACCGTCGCTCCTTACACAGGAGCGTGGATTGAAATCTGGTATTAAATCCGTGTTAGGTTTAATGGCAGGTCGCTCCTTACACAGGAGCGTGGATTGAAATGGTACATATTTTTTGTTGGACGCACTAACTGCCGTCGCTCCTTACACAGGAGCGTGGATTGAAATACTCTAACTGCGCCAGTAGGCGGAATGGTAATGGATCGTCGCTCCTTACACAGGAGCGTGGATTGAAATAAAGAGCAGTTGGACTTACTCGCCCACAATTTGTCGCTCCTTACACAGGAGCGTGGATTGAAATAGCACGGTTCCCTGGGACATCGTAACCGACGACGCGGGTCGCTCCTTACACAGGAGCGTGGATTGAAATTCGGTCTGCCGGGTCAACCTGAGAACGTGTCTTCCGTCGCTCCTTACACAGGAGCGTGGATTGAAATCTCAAGGGAATCAACCTGTTTGAGATCGGCCGCAACAGTCGCTCCTTACACAGGAGCGTGGATTGAAATTGGGATGAAGAGCACTACCCAGGGAGGCAGGGAAGACTAAACATAAGGAAGAGAAGTGAGCAGCAGCCATGAAAGTTATACAAATCAATCATCTATGTTTTTCCGTTTCGAATCTCGAGCGGTCCGTTCTATTCTATGAGAAGGTTTTTGATGCAAAGCTGCTGGTAAAAGGGCGGAAGCTGGCTTATTTCGATATCGGCGGGCTTTGGGTTGCCCTCAATCAGGAGGATATTCAGCGGGACCCGGGGCCGCGCTCCTACACTCACACCGCTTTTACGGTCGAAGAGCAAGACTTCAGTGATCTGCTGCAGCGTTTAACCGCACTTAATGTGGAAATACTGGAAGGACGTGAGAGGGATATCCGGGATAAGAAGTCGATATACTTCCTGGATCCGGACGGTCATTTGTTTGAGTTTCATACGGGTACGCTCGCAGACCGGTTGCAGTATTACCGGGTGGACAAACCGCATATGACATTTTTCGATTAAAAATAATTTGCAGCAAGAGGAGTCAGTATGGATCAAACGCTCATCGGATATGGAGTGGCCGCAGTTATTATTATTCTGGTCATTCTGCTCAGAACACGCAGAAAAAATCGCCCTATTCGCAACAACGGGATAGGAATATTGGTCCCCATCATTATTTTGCCGATCGTGTTCGGCTTCAGTATTTACAGCTTGATGCATATCCCCGATCACCCGTTTCATTTGCCTGTGGCCTGGGAGATCCTGTGCGCATGCCTACTGGGAATCTGCTTGGGCAGCATTATGCTGTATCATACGGGATATGAGCGGCAGGAGGATGGGCAGATTTATTCCAAGCCGAACAAGAACTTTAAATACGTCATTATAGCGATCATTGTCATACGGATCGGATTAGCCGAGTACTTTAAAGGACTGGATTATACGGAGTTTACGATCCTTACGATGGTGCTGGCTTTCGTATATATTTGTGTATGGCGTATCGGCAGTTTTATCAAGTATCGCCGGGTCAGTTCACTGAACTGAGTGTCAGGCGGCCAAAGGGCATTTCCTGATCAGGAAACGGCGAGGAGCCGGGTTTTCTTGTCGAACGGAAAAATGTCCTTTTTTATTTGGGTATGAAATGGCAAGAATTTGATGTTAACGCTAACATTTTTGTTGCAATCTCCCGACTACTGTGTCATATAATAAAAGTAAGAAATTTTATATTTAAAAATGTTCACGTTAACATTACCCGTGGGAGAGGATGAATTTTTGCATGGTTAAACCGTTTCTGGATGAGAAATTTCTGTTGAACTCGGATACCGCCGTAATGCTGTATGAGAAGTATGGGAAGGATATGCCGATAATCGATTACCACTGCCATTTGAGCCCCAAGGAGATTCTGGAGAACAAAAGCTTCAAAAATCTGACCGAAGCCTGGCTGTATGGAGATCACTACAAATGGAGAATGATGCGGGCGCACGGGGTGGAGGAGCGATTCATTACGGGGGACGCGGATGATTACGATAAATTTCTGGCCTGGGCGCGGACGGTTCCCTGCATGATCGGCAACCCCCTGTATTCCTGGACTCACCTGGAGCTGCAGCGGTTCTTCGGAGTTTATGAACTGCTGAACGAGGAATCTGCTCCCGCAATCTGGCAAAAGGTCAACAGCCAGCTGCAAGGGGAAGGCTTCGGCGCCCGCGATTTGATCACCAAGTCCAAAGTAGAGGTTGTGTGTACGACCGATGATCCTTGTGACTCGCTGGAATACCACTTGGCTATTCAGGAGCTTCAGGATTTCCAAACGAAGGTGCTGCCGAGCTTCCGGCCGGATAAAGGGCTTGAGATCAGCAGAAGCACTTTTGCTCCCTGGGTGCAGAAGCTGGGTGAGGTGTCCGAGCTGGCCATTTCCGATTACGGACAATTTTTGAAAGCGCTTGAGAAGCGGGCCCGCTATTTCCACGATACCGGCTGCCGCGTTTCGGACCACGCGCTGGATAAGGTTGTATTTGCCGAGACGACATTGGAAGAAGTCTCCGCCATTTTTGCAAAAGCGATATCTGGCGAAATAGTGACGGAGGAAGAGGAAGCAAAGTACAAATCCTACACGCTGGTGTTCCTGGGCAAGCTGTACGCCGAGCTGGATTGGGCGATGCAGTATCATATTCACGCCCTCCGCAACAACAATACGAGCGCCTTCCACAAGCTGGGGCCGGATACGGGATACGATGCGGTGAACGACGGTCCGATCGCCAATGCTCTTGTTGGACTGCTTGACTCCATTGAACAGGAGGGCGGGCTGCCAAGAACCATTTTATACTCACTGAATCCAAATGATTATCATGTGCTTGCAAGTCTTGCAGGCAGTTTCCAGTCCGGCGGGGTGCGGGGCAAAATCCAGTTTGGCACCGCCTGGTGGTTCAACGATCATAAGGAAGGCATGCTGGAGCAGATGAAGGTGCTGTCCAATCTGGGAATGCTGTCATGCTTTATCGGGATGCTGACCGATTCCCGCAGCTTTTTATCTTATACAAGACATGAATATTTCCGCAGACTGCTGTGCGATCTGGTGGGCACCTGGGTGGAAGAAGGAGAGGCGCCCATGGATGAAGCACTGCTGGGCCGCCTGATCCAGGGCATCTGTTACGACAACGCTGCCGCCTATTTTAAATTCCCGGCAACGGCTGTGCTAAAGCGGTAACCACCTGACTGGAGGGGAACGATGAGCATTTTAAGCAGAC
Source organism: Paenibacillus jiangxiensis (assembly GCF_046098255.1). Lineage (NCBI taxonomy): Bacteria > Bacillati > Bacillota > Bacilli > Caryophanales > Paenibacillaceae > Paenibacillus > Paenibacillus jiangxiensis. Next base: position 32,626 of record NZ_JBJURI010000003.1, on the reverse strand, counting down.
AGGGAAGGCAGGAAAGAACGAATTATCCGGTAAAGGTCGTCCAGTTTGGGGACGGGAACTTCATGAGGGCGTTTGTGGATTGGCAGATTCATTTGATGAACAGCAAGCTGGACTGGAATACAGGGGTGGCGGTGCTGCAGAATCGGCCGGGGGGTGTGTCCGCAGAGCAGCTGAATGAGCAGAACGGGCTGTTCACCGTCTGTGTGGAAGGCTTCCGGGACGGTCAGGCGGTAAGGGAATACACCCTTGTGGAGTCGGTAGTTCAGGGGATTAATCCTTATACGAACCATGAGGCTTATGACGAACTGGCGCTTCTGCCTGATCTGCGTTTTGTTCTGTCCAATACGACGGAAGCGGGCATTATGTACGCGGAGGAAGACAGGCTGGAGGACCAGCCGCAGGGCAGCTTTCCCGGGAAATTAACAGCACTGCTGTACCGGAGATACCAGCATTTCAATGGAGATCCTGCGAAAGGGCTCATTATCATTCCGTGTGAGCTGATTGAGCGCAATGGGGAGACGCTGAAGGATATCGTGCAACGGCATGCTGAAAAGTGGGGGCTGGAGCAGCAATTTATACAGTGGCTAAATGAACATAATCTGTTCTGCAGCAGCCTTGTTGATCGGATTGTGTCAGGCTATCCCGAAGGGCGGGCGGCTGCAATGGAAGCGGAGCTGGGTTATCAGGACCCTTTTCTTACGGTAGCAGAGCCTTATCATTTGTGGGTAATCGAAGGGCCGGATTGGCTGCGTGCCGAGTTCCCGGCTCATGAGGCTGGCCTCAACGTGATCATAACCGATGACTTAAGCCCTTATCGGACCCGGAAGGTACGCATTCTGAATGGTACCCACACAGCGCTAACACCGGTGGCCTATTTAGTGGGGCTGAATACGGTTGAGGAAGCCGTAACTCACGAAATAAGCGGAGCGTTTGTGGAAGATCTGATCCGCAGGGAGATTATACCTGTTCTGGACATCGACGAGCAGGAGCTGCGCGATTACGCGGATTCGGTGCTGGAGCGGTTCAGGAATCCGTACCTCCGGCATCAGCTGCTAAGCATTGCGCTGAACTCATGGTCCAAGTTTGATGCCAGATTGAAACCGACTTTACTAAGCTATGTGCAGCAGCAGAAACGTCTGCCGGATAGAATGGTGTTCGCGCTCGCCTCGCTTATCGTCATGTATAAGGGAATTCGGGGCTCGGAACAGATTCATCTGTCCGATGAGCCCGTCATCCTTGAGCTGCTCCGGCAGGAGTGGGAGCAGTATGACGGAACACGCGCAGCGGCAGGCCGTCTAGTGAGCCACATTCTGCAGGATACCCGGGTATGCGGCGGCGAGCTGGGGACGGTAGCAGGGCTTGCGGAGCGGACGGCAGATTATGTCCATGAGATTGAAAGCTGCGGCATGTTCCAGGCTTTGGTCAAATTTTTTGGTCTTTCAAACCGTCTCATCTCCGCACAGGAAGGAGAAGAATGAAATGCTGGAAGTGATACGCATCAACGAGCACGATAATGTGGCGGTGGCCTTGCGTGATTTCAGCCGGGAAGAATCCGTCCGCATTGGGGAAACGGAAATCAAGCTTGCGGAGGATATCCCGCGCGGGCACAAAATTGCGCTGTCCGTCATCCAGGCAGGGGAGAATGTGCTTAAATACGGTTATCCGATCGGCCATGCCATGGAGGAGATTGCTCCCGGCTGCCATGTTCATACTCACAATACGAAAACCAATCTGACGGGTGTGGAGCAGTACCGTTATGAACCGAAGCCTGTGGTGAATGATTACAAGAATGAGCAATTGACCTTCGAGGGTTATGTCCGGAAAAATGGCGGCGTTGGCATCCGCAATGAATTGTGGATCGTACCGACGGTGGGCTGTGTGAACGGAGTGGCTGAAATGATCATAAACCGCTTCAAGGAAGAAGCGGGGTCCATTGCGCCTTTTGAACAGACGCTCGTGCTCAAGCATAACTACGGCTGCTCCCAGCTTGGCGATGACCACGTCATGACACGTACGATCCTGGCGGATGCCGTCAAGCATCCGAACGCTGGCGGCGTGCTGGTACTGGGACTTGGCTGCGAGAACAACAGCATGAACGAATTCCGGGAAGCCATTGGGGATTATGACGAGCAGCGGGTGAAATTCCTGCTGTCCCAGGAAGTAGGGGACGAAGTCGAGGAAGGCGTAAAGCTGTTGCATGAGATTCACCGCAATGCCCAGGGGGATCACAGGGAGACGGTTCCGCTGTCTGAGCTAAGCATCGGCTTGAAATGCGGCGGCTCGGACGGTCTGTCGGGCATTACGGCCAATCCGCTCGTGGGCAGGCTGTCTGATTTTATGGCGGCTCAGGGCGGAACGACCGTGTTGACCGAGGTTCCGGAAATGTTCGGTGCTGAACGGATATTGATGGAACGGGCCGCGGATGAACAGGTATTTGAAAAGATCGTGGACCTCATTAATAATTTCAAACAGTATTTTCTCGACTATAATCAGCCTGTGTACGAAAATCCCTCACCCGGCAACAAGGCCGGAGGCATTACCACGCTGGAGGATAAGTCGCTCGGCTGTACGCAGAAATCCGGAATTTCCACGGTGAATGATGTGATTCATTACGGAGAAAGACTGCAGACGAAAGGACTCAATCTGCTGAGTGCACCGGGCAATGATCTGGTGGCCTCCTCGGCGCTTGCAGCGGCGGGCTGTCAGCTCGTTATTTTCACGACAGGGCGGGGGACTCCGTTCGGTTCCTTCGTGCCCACGATGAAAGTATCTACCAATACGCCGCTGTATCAAGCGAAGCCGCACTGGATTGATTTTAATGCCGGTGTGCTGGTGGAGGGAGTCGACATGGAGGAGACCGTGCGTGGTCTGATCCGTTATATCATCGAGGTGGCGAGCGGCAAGCTCGTCAACAATGAAAAGAACCAGTTTAGAGAACTGGCGATTTTTAAAAATGGAGTAACCTTATAAGCAAGTGATACCCAATTGATCATTAAACGGCTTGTGGTCGAACCGCCCGGAGCCGATAGGACAGACGCATTCAATTTTTCCTTGAATGCGTCTGTTTTTTGGTCTATTGCAGCCTGTAATTGTAACAGTGTGCGAATATGAAATAAACTGTATTATTTTACATGATAAATATCACATGCAATTGGTGCTAAAGCAATTACAATGGAAAATGTTCACGTTAACAAAATTGCATGCAGTACACGGAAAGGGATGAACAGGAGATGACCAAACCGTTTTTGGACGAAAATTTTTTGCTTGGCAATGACACGGCGGTGACGCTCTATCATCAGTATGCGAAAGACATGCCGATTATGGATTATCACTGCCACTTGAGTCCCAAGGAGATTTACGAGAACAAAACGTTCAGCAGCATTACGGAGGCATGGCTCTATGGGGACCACTACAAGTGGAGGCTAATGCGCGCGGGCGGGGTGGACGAAGAACTGATTACCGGCGGAGCCAGCGATTATGACAAATTTCTGGCCTGGGCACGGACAGTTCCCACACTGATCGGCAACCCGCTGTACCACTGGACGCATCTGGAGCTGCAGCGCTTCTTCGGCGTTTACGAACTGCTGAATGAGAAGAGCGCGCCCGCAATTTGGGAGAAGGTCAACAGTCTTCTGCAGGGAAGCGGCTTTGGAGCACGTGATCTGATCGCCAAATTTAACGTAAAAGTGGTATGCACAACGGACGATCCGACCGATGATTTGTTTTACCATGCCAAGATCGCTGAGCTTCAGGATTTCGGTACGGCTGTTCTTCCCAGCTTTCGGCCCGACAAGGGGATTGAAATCAACCGCGATACATTCCGACCATGGGTTAAGAAACTGGGGGAAGTAAGCGGACAAAATACAGCGACATATGAAGGTTTTCTGAAAGCGCTTGAAAGTCGCGTAGATTATTTCCATTCCGCTGGCGGCCGTGTATCCGACCATGCGCTTGATACGATGATGTATGCCCAGACGACGTTTGAAGAGGCGGCGGATATTTACGAAAAGACTTTGGAGCAGGGACAGGTTGCCAAGGATGAAGAAGCCAAATTCAAAACCTATACGCTGGTATTTCTGGGCAAGCTGTATGCGGAGCGCGGCTGGGCGATGCAGTATCATATTCATGCCTTGCGCAACAACAATAGTGCCATGTTCGGCCAGCTCGGCCCGGATACCGGCTATGATGCGGTCAACGAAGGGGAGATTGCCCGCCCGCTGCAGGGGCTGCTGGATGATCTGGAAATGGCAGGGGCATTGCCGCGAACCGTTCTGTACTCCCTGAACCCCAATGACTATCCTGTACTGGCTACGCTTGCAGGCAGCTTCCAGGGTAAAGGAATACCCGGTAAAATTCAATTCGGCACCTCCTGGTGGTTCAACGACCATATTGACGGCATGGTGGAGCAAATGAAGATGCTGGCAAATGTTGGCGTGCTGTCCCGTTTTATCGGCATGCTGACCGATTCCCGCAGCTTCCTTTCCTATACAAGACATGAGTATTTCCGCCGTATTTTATGCAATCTGATCGGGACCTGGGCGGAAAACGGGGAAGCTCCGCATGATCTGGAGCTGCTTGGCGGCATTGTGCAGGATATTTGTTATAACAACGCGGAACAATATTTCAATTTTCCGATGGACGCTTGATGTTTCTTTTGTGAAATTATTCACTAAACGAGCGTATCGAACTAAGTAAGAGATGAGAAAATTTGGACATTTGAGCAATTAAGGGGTGGGTTGCATGGGAGCGCCAACGCTGAACAGCACGATCAGCACCATTAGCGGCACAAGCCAGCGTATTCAGTTAAAAGAGAAAATTTCGTATGGATTAGGGGATTTCGGGAACGGATTTATGTTTGATTTGGGGCAGCTGTATCTGCTCAAGTTTTTTACGGATGTGGCGGGCATTTCCGCCGCGGCAGCAGCCGGTATATTCCTGGTCAGCAAACTGTTTGCGGCGGTATGCGATCCGATTGTCGGCTCGTCGATTGATTACCGCAAAAATATCGGCAAACAGGGAAAGTTCAGGCCTTATTTGGTTTACGGCAGCATTGTGCTGGCCATTTTGACCGTCTTTACGTTCATATCTCCCAATCTTTCACCGGCAGGCAAGCTGATTTACGCTTACGTCTCTTATATGATTTGGGGGATCGGTTATTCTTTCGTCAACATTCCTTACGGCTCGCTTGGCGCAGCCATTACGCAGGATACGGTTGAACGCGCTTCCCTGTCCTCGTTCCGGCAGGCAGGCTCGCTTGGCGCCTTGTTCGTCACGAGTGTTGTCGTGATGCCGCTCATTTTGCTCTTTCCGAACAGCCATGTGGGCTATCCGGTGGTGATGGGCATCATGTCGTTGATTGGTGTCATCTCCTTTATTTTCTGCTATCGCGGCACCACGGAGCGGATTATCAATCAATCGGGGCCCAAAGAGAAGCTGTCGGTCGGAGTCGTCGTCAAAACATTTATCGGCAATAAGCCGCTGCTTGTACTGGTATTGATGACGATTTTCACCATTTCAGCCTACAACATCAAGTCGGCCATGCTGGTTTATTTTGCCGAGTACAATCTGGGGCATGTTGAATTGATGGCGTATATGAACTTCATCATTATCGGCTCTTCTTTTTTCGGTGTGCTGTTCCTGCCCAAGCTGGTTAAAACCTTCGGCAAACGGAATACAGCGCTGCTGGGTATGCTGGTGAGCTTCATTGCAGACACGCTAAACTTCCTGCTCCCGTCCAATGTGATTCTGTTCACGATTCTGGCCAGCGTATCGTTTATCGGCATCAGCATTCCGAACGGGGTCACTTGGGCTTTCGTATCCGATATCATCGATTTTGGCGAATGGAAATCCGGCGAACGTAAGGAAGGCACGACTTATTCGCTGTTTAATTTCTCACGTAAACTGGCGCAATCACTGTCCGGCTTTCTTTCCGGGATCGGTCTGTCGCTGGTCGGATATCAACCGAATGTCGCGCAGACACACGGCACCCTGATCGGCATAAAAGCCTTGCTGTGTCTGTATCCCGCCATTGCGCTGGCCATCGCCATGCTGGTGATCGGACTGATGTATAAGCTGACAGACAGCAAGCATGAGGAGATTGTGCAGGAGCTGCAGGCACGCAATTCATAAGCAATGATATGTGATCTTTATCATGTATGTTAACGTGTGCATTAAGTTAAAATCACAGCGAAATGAAAATAAGGGAGGACACCCCTTTATGGAAAGGTTAAACAGAGATTTTCATAAAACGAAAGCTTATACCGAAAAAGTGCTGCAATTCGGCGAAGGAAATTTCCTGCGCGCTTTTACGGATTGGCAAATTGATGTCATGAACAAAAAAGCGGGCTGGGACGCCGGCGTTGTCGTTGTGCAGCCGCTTCCGCAAGGAATGGCCGGCATGCTGAACGAGCAGGACGGGCTGTATACGGTGTACCTTGAAGGGATCAAACACGGAGAGGTGCTAAAAGAGCACACGGTTGTCGAATGTGTGACACGCGTCATTAACCCTTATGAAAGCTACAGCGAATACGAGGCGCTTGTCCGGCAGCCGGAGCTGCGCTTCATCGTATCCAACACGACGGAGGCAGGCATCGCCTTCGCGCCGGAGGACCGGCTGCACGATGCGCCGCAAAGCAGCTTTCCCGGCAAACTGACTGCGTTCCTGTACCGCCGTTACCAGTATTTCAAGGGCGATCCGGGGAAAGGCTTCATCATCATCCCCTGTGAGCTGATTGACCGTAATGGCGATGAATTGAAAAAAATCGTCCTGCAATATACGAAGTTGTGGAATCTGGAAAGCGGTTTTTCCGTCTGGCTGGAGGATGCCAACACCTTCTGCTGCAGCCTGGTGGACCGGATTGTGCCGGGATATCCACGAGACCGGATGGAGGAAATTACAGCGGAGCTTGGTTACGAGGACCGGTTGGTTGTTGTGGGCGAGCAGTTTCATTTATGGGTCATCGAAGGTCCCCAATCCGTCAAGGATGAGCTGCCTGTAGAGCAGGCGGGTTTGAATGTGCTGGTCGTTGACGATATGACCCCTTACCGGACGAGAAAAGTAAGAATCCTGAACGGTGCGCATACCGCCCTGACGCCTGTCGCCTATTTGTACGGCCTGGAGACGGTGAAGGAGGCGGTCGAGCATGAAACCGTGGGCGCTTTTGTGGATGCGTTGATCCGGGAAGAAATCATCCCTACATTGGATTTGCCCGAATCCGAGCTGCATTCATTCGCTGCGGCGGTGATGGAACGGTTCAAAAATCCTTTTGTGCGGCATTACGTCATGAGCATCGCCCTGAACTCAGTTTCCAAATTCAAAACGAGAGATTTGCCTACGCTGCTGCGCTACGCTGATCAACAAGGCAAGCTCCCGGAAAAAATGGTGTTTTCGCTGGCGGCGCTGATTGCTTTCTACAAAGGAACAAGAGGCGAACAAACCATTGAACTGGCCGATGACCCCGATGTGCTCGTCTGGTTCCGGGAGCATTGGGCGGTGTGCGACAGCACGGAAGCGGATATCCGCAGACTGGTGGAGCAGGTGCTTGGCAACGAAACTTTCTGGGGCAAGGATCTGAACGGCGTGTCCGGATTGACGGACTTGACGGCTGACTTTGTCAAGCGGATCGAAACGCAAGGCACGAAAGAAGCGTTGGACCGCTTAATAAGCTACAGCGTGCGGGCGAGTTAAATGTCGGAGGTAACGAAGATGATCGAAAGCATCAGAATCAATGAGCACGATAATGTGGCAGTGGCTTTACGCGATTATAAAATAGATGAGACACTCTGCATCGGGGACTGCGAGATTGTGCTGCGTGAGGACGTGGCAAGAGGCCATAAAATCGCGCTGTGCGATATTGCCGCAGGCGGCAATGTGCTGAAATATGGCTATCCGATCGGCCATTCGGTCAAGCCCATTCAAGCGGGTGAACACGTGCATACGCATAATGTGAAAACGAATTTGACCGGGGTGGAAGAATACCGTTATGAGCCGCGTCTGCTTCCGAATCTTTATCGGCAGGAGAGCCGAACCTTCAAGGGCTTCAGAAGAAAGGACGGCAGTGTCGGCATTCGCAATGAGCTGTGGATTGTGCCGACGGTTGGCTGTGTCAACGGCATTGCAGAAATGATCCTGAATCGTTATCAAAAGGAAGTCGGCGGCAACGGGCCGTTTGAAAACACTTTGGTGTTGAAACATAATTACGGCTGCTCTCAGTTGGGAGATGACCATGCATATACGAAGACGATTTTGGCCGACGCAGTGAAGCATCCAAATGCAGGCGGCGTACTGGTACTGGGGTTAGGGTGCGAGAACAACACCATGAAGGAATTCAAGGAGGCACTCGGCGATTACGATACCGACCGGGTTAGATTTCTGGTGTCACAGGAAGTATCCGATGAGGTGGAAGAAGGCGTGCGCCTGCTGAAGGAGCTGCATGCTGCGGCGCAGGAAGACCGCCGGGAAAGCGTACCGCTGTCGGAACTGAAGATCGGTCTGAAATGCGGCGGATCGGACGGATTGTCAGGCATTACGGCCAACCCGCTGCTGGGGCGGTTGTCTGATTATATGGCTGCGCAGGGCGGTACCACCGTGCTGACAGAGGTGCCGGAAATGTTCGGCGCCGAAACGATTCTGATGGAGCGTGCGGCTAACGAAGAGGTATTTGCGAAAATCGTACACCTGATTAACGATTTCAAACAGTATTTTCTTAACTACAAGCAGCCGGTGTACGAAAATCCTTCGCCTGGCAATAAAGCAGGGGGCATTACGACCCTGGAGGATAAATCTCTGGGCTGTACGCAAAAATCAGGCCTGTCGCCCGTCAATGACGTGTTACAATACGGTGAGCTTCTGCAAACGAAGGGCCTTAATTTGCTGAGCGCGCCCGGCAATGATCTCGTTGCCTCTTCGGCGCTGGCCGCGGCTGGATGCCAGCTTGTCATTTTCACGACAGGCCGGGGAACGCCTTTCGGCTCCTTTGTTCCGACCATGAAAGTATCCACTAATACGCCGCTTTATCGGTCAAAGCCGCACTGGATTGATTACAATGCAGGCTCGCTCGTGGAGGACACCACTCCCGAGGAAGGACTGCAGGACTTTATCCAATATATTATCGAAGTGGTAAGCGGCAAATGGGTCAATAACGAGAAAAACAATTTCCGGGAGCTTGCCATCTTCAAAAACGGTGTGACTTTGTGACAAGAGCAGCGTGATTTTGCAATGCATAGCTTTATCCCCTGAAAACGCAATGGGTTAAGTCAGCTATATCCAGCGAGTTTTCAGGGGATTATGTTTCTATTCCCCTCGAAATGCTTTTTCCAATTCCGCAAGGTTAAACTTTTTCATTTTCAGGAACGCCTGCGTGACACGTTCGCGTTGTTCCGGCGTACCCTTGGTCATCATTTCGTCCAACAGAGCGGGGGAGATTTGCCAAGAGAGACCGTATCGGTCTTTGAGCCAGCCGCATTGCTCCGCTTCAGGGACGGCGGAAAGCTTGTCCCAGTAGTAGTCAATTTCCTCTTGCGTCTCGCAATTGACCATCAGGGAAATCGCCTCGTTGAAGCTGAACGGGTGTTTCAGAGCGCTATCCATTGCCGTAAACCAGGTGTTCTCCAGCATAAAATCGCTGAACATAACCATTCCTTCCCGGTTCGGCTCCTGGCCGGGGCCATAACGAACGAGTGCGCCCGGTGTGGCATTTCGGAAGACAGAAAGATAGAGCTCCCGCGCCTCTTCCGCCTTGCCGCAATTTTCACCCACGAACATCAAGGAAGGGATGATTGCCGGACGCGGCTCCCCATCCGGATTCGTCAGAATGAGCTGCCAAGTGAGGCCATACTTGTCCTGAATCCAGCCATACCGTTCGCTGAACGGATACTTGTCCAAGGGCATCAACGCGGCGCCACCTTCGGACAGCTTATTCCATACCTGGTCGATCATTTGACGCGCATTCTCATCACGGGACGGGTCGAAATTGACCATAAACGAGATGGAAGGATTGAATTTAAAGTGCGGTCCGGCGGAGATGGCCATAAACGGATGTCCCCAGACGGTAAAAGAAACGAGGTCGCTATCACCCGAAGGTGTATCGTACAGAGTCACCGCGCTCGTTATTTTGGAGTCCGGGAAAACAGAGCAATAGAACTCTGCGGCTTCCTTCGCCTCCTTGTCGAACCACAGGTGCGGGGTAATAAGGTTGGGAAGTGAACGGTTTGTGGCATCGTTCATGACATTTCCTCCTTTAAGATGGTGGACAATCTTTTCTCCCTGATTCTAGCACGATGGATGGATTTTCTTGAAATTACTCCTTTCTCTGGTAATATAAACCGACCACGCCATTGCTGAATGATTTGCTGTCTGTTAATTGAAGGGAGTATGCTTTTTCGGGAGATTCAAACAATTTCTCCCCATGAGAGGCAATTGCAGGATGGACAAAAACCCATAGATCGTCGAAAAGTCCATACTGAATAAAAAACTGCCACGTTCTCAATCCGCTTTCGACCGAAATCGTTCCAACAGTATCCTTCAGGTTTTGCATCTCCCGGACAAGGGATTCCTCATCCTTGACCGTGATTTGCTCCGAATTTCTCCATACGAGATCTTTTACTGAGCGGGAAATCACGATTTTCGGGATATCGTTAATTCTCTTTGCGATCGAGCGCTCGATTGCAGAGGGAGACGATTGCTCCGCATTCTGCCAGTACTCGGCCAACTCCGAATATGTATTTCCCCCGACGATGATCCGCTCTATTCCGTTATAATAATCCAGATACTCTTCAAGAATTTCATCGCTCATCGTGAACCATTGATCTTCATTGGTGACAATGCCGTCCAGAGACATGTGCATAGTCAATATCGCTTTTGCCATTGAGCCGCCTCCTATATCACTCTTTTAATGATGGAAATTCGAGGATAATATATCACGTCTTACTTTGGTAATCAAACCTGTCTAACCAAAAAGGAATTTTATGCGAATCAATCTGGATATGCTCAGAACAAGGAACGGGCAGAAGTTTTATCTGGGGGCGTCTTGCAGGGCTATCGTACGGCAGACGGTGTGCCCGAGAAGGTTAAAGAGCTGCTGGAGAATTACTCCATGGAGATTTTCGTCGAGCAAATGCGGCCAAAACGGTTCCAATATGCCTCAAAATACTTCAAAATGTCTCCCACCTGAAAAATGAGCACCGAACCAAAAATTTGAACCCTAGGATTTGAAGAAAGCAGCATTTAAAATAGAAATGTAAGTGCTTACAAATAGAGAAGGGAGGTCATGACACATGGATCCCGAATTTAAGACTGCAGGTGCGGCGCAGGATGGTACCGCAGAGACAGGAGCACTCGTTCAGCGCAAGAGAGGGGCGGCCTTCCTGTTTCGGAAGCTGTATGAACAGAGATATCTGCAGGTGATGGCGCTGCTGGGGCTTATATGGATGATGATTTTCAATTATTTTCCCATGTACGGAATTGTGATCGCTTTCAAGGATTTCGATATTATCAGCACGATTCAGGATGCGCCCTGGGCGGGTCTGGAGCATTTCAAGGCCTTTCTGGAGGATGATAATTTCTGGAACGTCGTGAACAACACACTCGGCATCAGTCTCCTTAAACTGATCATCGGATTTCCGCTGCCGATCCTGTTCGCCCTCTTTCTGAATGAAGTCCGTTCCATACGCTTCAAGAAATCCATTCAGACGATCTCGTACTTGCCGCATTTTCTGTCATGGGTCATCCTTGGCGGTATTCTCGCCACCTGGCTGTCGGATACCGGGCTTGTGAACGAACTGCTGCTAGGCTTGGGGTGGATCGACAAGCCGATCACTTACCTGGCCGAGCCGGACTACTTCTGGGGCATTGTCATCGCTTCGGATATCTGGAAGGAGCTCGGGTGGTCAGCCATTATTTATCTGGCTGCCATGGCGGGAGTTTCTCCGGATCTGTATGAGGCTTCAACGATTGACGGAGCGGGGCGGTTTCAGAAAATGTGGTATGTTACGCTGCCGTCCATTAAAGGTACAATTTCCATCCTGTTCATCCTTGCGGTCAGCGGTATTTTAAATTCGAACTTCGACCAGATCCTCGTACTGCGCAATTCACTGAACGAGAGCGCGAGCAGCGTAATCGACGTGTATGTGTATCAGGTCGGCATTCAGCAGGGCCGGTTCTCCTACTCGACTGCTGTAGGCCTGCTCAAGGCGGTTGTTGCACTCATTCTGCTGCTGCTGGCCAACAGTGTTACCAAACGGCTCAACAATACATCGCTGTTCTGAAAGGAGGACGGAATAGATGTCGTTTCTGCGGCGCAAGACGGCAGGAGAGGCCGTATTTGATGCGGTTAACAATGTAGTGATGCTTATCATCTGTTTTGTAACCCTGTACCCAATCTGGTACGTGCTGGTGCACTCCTTTAATGACGGAGCGGACGCCATGCAGGGGGGCATTTTCTGGGTGCCGCGAGTATTCAGTCTGGATAACTACCGGGCGGTATTTGCCAGCAGCGGCATCATGACCGCCATGGGGGTTACGGTGGCAAAGACGCTGGTCGGCACGGTAGTGCATGTCTTTTTTACGGCCATGGTGGCCTATGCCTATTCCCGGCGGGAATTGATCGGGCGCAGATTTTACATGATTGTTGGCACGGTTACGCTGTTTTTCGGCGGCGGGCTCATTCCGACGTACCTGCTGATCCGGGATCTCGGTCTGCTGGACAGCTTCTGGGTGTATATTATTCCGGCGATGTTCAGCTTTTTTGACCTGATTATTTTTGTTTCCTTCTTCCGGGAGCTTCCTGACGCCTTGGAGGAGGCAGCGAAGATGGACGGGGCGAATGATTTCAAAATTTTTTACAGCATTGTGCTGCCCTGCTCGATGCCGGTGGTGGCCACCATTGCTCTTTTTCATGGCGTGTATCAATGGAATGATTATTTCACAGGCATGATCTATATCAACGATACCAATCTCCAGCCGATACAGACATATCTGTACAGGGTGGTGGCCCAATCAAGCTCCAACCAGATGATGGCAGCGGCTCCCGGCGTTGCGGCACAGACGGTGACCTCACAGTCGATCAAGCTGGCGACCATGGTCGTGACAACACTGCCGATCGTGCTGGCGTATCCTTTTTTGCAGAAGTATTTCGTGAAAGGCCTGATGATCGGTTCGATCAAAGGTTAAGCAGATCAAAAGGGGGATTTAAATGTTCACACGCAAATGGCGGGCAGGCATTCTGGCATTAATCACGGTGTTCATGCTAACAGCATGTACATCCAGAGGTGGGGGAGGCTCCACACCGGCAGCACTGGAGGATCCCAAAACACCGGCCACGGCCGACGAGGCGGGCTGGAAGGCGGATAAAGAGCCGATAACGTTCGACTGGTATTTGAACTTCTCCTGGTTCCCCAACAAGTGGGGAGTGGATGCCACCTCCCAGTATGTGACGAAGAAAACGGGGGTCAGCATTAATTTCATCGTACCGGCCGGCAATGAAAACGAGAAGCTCAACACGATGATTGCCTCCGGTAAATTGCCAGACTTTATCACTCTGGGCTGGAGCGAGGATGCGGTCAAAAAAATGATAGAAGGCAAAATGGTGCTGCCGCTCAATGAGCTGGCGGAAAAATACGACCCGTATTTCATGAAGGTGGCGGACCCGGCCAAGGTTTCATGGTACCAGCAGCCGGACGGCAACATTTACGGTTATCCCAACGCGTCCTCCTCGCCGCAGGATTACAAAAAGTATGGCCAGAACTTTGTATCCAACCAAACGTTTATGGTGCGTAAGGACATCTATGAAGCTCTTGGCAAGCCGGATATGAGAACGCCGGAGGGTTTCTTGAAAGCGCTTCAGGATGCGAAGGAGAAGTTTCCGGAGGTCAACGGTCAGCCGCTGATTCCGCTTGGACTTCATGAATTTACAGACGTAGGCAACTATTCCCTGAAAGAGTATCTGCAGAATTTTCTTGCGGTTCCTTACGAAAAGGACGGCCAGATGTATGACAGGATGACCGACCCGGAATTTATCCGATGGCTGAAAACGCTGCGGAAAGCAAATGAAATGGGTCTGCTGGCGAAGGACATATTTATCGACAAGCGTCCGCAGATGGAGGAGAAAATCGCTCAGGGCCGTTATTTCGCCATGCTATATCAGCGCTCCGATATGGTTCCCCAGCAGGCAAGCCGCTACGTCAATGACCCGGATTCCGTATATATTGCAGTGGACGGACCGGCCAACAGCAAGCTGGATCCTCCGACGCTGGCGGGTCCCGGCATTTCGGGCTGGACGCTGACGCTCATCTCCAAAGACGTGAAGGACAAGGAGCGGGCGATCGAGTTCCTCACCTATCTGATCAGCGAGGAAGGCAACAAGGATCTTTATATGGGTGAAGAAGGTGTAACGTGGGATATGGTAGACGGCAAGGAAACGTTCAAGCCAGAGGTGCTGGACCTGCTGAACAAGGATCGGACGGCATTTGATAAAAAATACGGCGCCTCCTTTACCTTCTGGATGATGATGGATACGAATATGAATCTGAAGTGGGCACCGCCGAGCGTCGAGCCCGCGAAACAGCCTGAAGACTGGACAAAAGGCAAAACCTTCAGCTTCTCACAATATGATAATACTATTCCTACCGGAACTTCCGCAGAGGGCATCGCCAACAGCAAAATCGACCAGGCCTGGGGCAGAACGCTGCCGAAGCTGCTGCTGGCTTCATCGGACAGTGAGTTTGATCAATTGCTTGAGAAGTTTCTGAAGGACCGCGACGAGGCGGGATATGATAAAGTAAAAGCCTATCAGGCAAAGGCCTTCGCGGAAAATCAGAAAAAGATAGAAGCCTTTGCGCAATAACCACATAAGTGAGGACCTGCAGCTTGCTGTTTTATAAAGAGCTGTACACCTTTTTCGAAAAATCCCGCAAACTGTCGGGATTTTTCGAGTTCGTATGAGAGGGATGCTCCTGCTGCCTGCTCTGTCTGACTATTCCATAAATGAGATGCCGGAAGTGATTTTCATGCGTGCTGTTCTACGGAAATGGATTGAAAAATTAATCATGAATGCGGGCGGATTGCCGCTGCAGATCAAGCTGATCGCTGCATATATCGGTGTCATACTGGTTCCCGTCGTGCTTTTCTCCATATACACCTTTCAGCAGCTGTATGATAATACGCTGCTGGATATGACGAGAAAAAACGAGTTTGCGCTGGACAGCGAGCTGAAGGATATGATGAACAATATGGAGATTATGGAGCGGACGGCGCAGCTTGCCGTCTCGGACCGCGCGGTGCTCAATTATTTAACGAGCAGCAGGGAGCCGGGAGCGGAAGAATTGGTTAATTTTAATATGAACATTTTTCCCAATCTGCAGCATTTACTGTACAGCAACCCGAAAGTAACAAATATGCGGCTGTTCACGGACAATCCTCATGCCAAGGAAATATGGCCGGTCATTTTCCGGGAGGACCGAATCTACGACAAGGATTGGCTTCCCAAGGTCCGTGCGCGGAACGGGATGACGTGGTGGGAGATATACAGAGGCCCTGAGGATATTTTGCGGACTGGGCAGGCCGGCAGTCTGGAACAGACATCCTATATTTCTTTGTTAAGAGAAATACAAGCCGCGGAAGGAGTGAAGGGTGGTATCGTGCAGATCGATATGGAGCTGGAGGATTTTTCACCCAAAACCTTCGGCAGCCTGCAGGATGGGGAATCCCAGATGCTGGTCTTCAGCCGCGATGGGTCAGCCTACTTCCGTCCGGACAGCAGGCTGACCGGCAGCATCACGGCAGCGGCGATCAGGGAACAGCTGCGGATGCACGCTGAGGGTGAGCAGGGAAGTCTCCGCTTTTCCATCAAGGGCCAGCCGTACCTCGGGTTGTACAGAACGATCGACGGGCCTGACGCTTATCTGGTCAATGTCGTGTCGCTGGAGCCGGTCTTGTCCGACATTCGCGGCAGGCGCAATCAGCTCGTCGTCATCGTTGTGGTGCTGATTGCCTTCATGTCGCTGATTTCATACGGTCTGCATGCGCTTATTTTAAGACAGCTCACCACGCTTCGTGATTCCATGAAGCAGGTGCATGAAGGGAATTTCGAGGTGCGGATTCCGGTCTATGGCCAAGGTGAAATCGCCGAGCTCGCACGCCATTTCCGCAGGATGCTGGGCAAGATCAAGGAACTGATCGTCGAGGCTGTTGAGAAACAGGCGGCAGCCAAGGAAGCGGAGCTTAATTCGCTCAAAAATCAGATCGACTCGCATTTTCTGTATAATACATTGGAAAATTTGAAGATGATGGCTGAGGTGGAGGGCCAATATCCGCTGTCGGATGCACTGACCTCCCTTGGCTCCATGATGCGCTACAGCTTTCAATGGTCTGCCGACTTCGTCACCCTGGAGGATGAAATCCGTCATATCCGTAACTATATGGCGCTGATGAACATCCGGTATGATGACAGGCTGAAGCTGGAAGTGAATGTTCCGCCTGGGCTGCTTGCCCACAGCGTGCTCAAGATGTCGCTGCAGCCAATCGTGGAGAATGCGGTCAAGCATGGCTGGCAGCCCGAGCATGCAGGGGAAAAGCAATTTACGGTTCGTATTCAGGCGGGCGAGCATAACGGGAATCTGCATATTCTAATCACAGATAACGGGCCGGGGATGCCGGGATGGAAAGTGAATGAAGTGAATGCGGCGCTCCTAACGGGAGATGAGGAGCTTCAGCGGCCGATGGATGCTGCCAGTCGGTTATCGAATCATGGAATTGGCCTGCGGAATGTACAAAAAAGAATCCGCCTCCACTGTGGAGAAGGCTACGGCATTCATGTTGATAGCGGACAGGGAAGCTCCACCACCGTGCATATGGTGCTCCCTCAGAACATATCCGCCAAGGGAGGTGATCAGGATGATCAGGCTGCTGATTGCGGATGATGAGAAAAATATCAGGCTTGGGTTAAAGGCCATGGTCGAGCGGGAATTCCCCGGGGACTTCGAATGTTATACAGCCGAGGACGGACGGCAGGCATGGAATCAGGCCAATGAGAAACGTATGGATATTGTCATTACTGATATTCGAATGCCGCATATGGATGGCATTCAATTGATGCGCCAGCTGCGTAATTTACGTCCAAGGCCGCTCGTGGCTGTGCTTAGCGGTTATGGCGAATTCCAGTATGCCAAGGAGGCTATCCACTGCGGCGCACAGGAATATTTACTCAAGCCGGTCGTCCGGGACGACCTGTTCTCCATGCTGAAGGAGATGGAGAACACGATACATGAAAGGGAACTGCCGGGCAGAGAACGGGAAGTGCCGCAGGCTGTGATCAGGCAGGGAAAAGAAGGCGGCCCGGGGAGGTCGTATGAGCTGGACCGGGCCGTCGAATATATTCATAAGCACTACAAGGAGGATTTGAATATGGCTGTCGTGTCCAACCTCGTATCGTTAAATTACACGTATTTCAGCCATGCCTTTAAATCCTATACAGGTGTAAGTTTTGTCCAATATTTGAGAAACGTGCGCATTCACAAATCCAAAGAGCTGCTGGAGCGCACGGAGCTCAGGATTTATGAGGTCGCGGCAGCCGTCGGGTTTGAGAGCGCCAAGCATTTTAACAAGGTCTTCAGAGAGAAGGAGGGCATTACCCCGCAGGAATACCGGGTCAGGCATCATGCTCTGCGCAGGAGTGGGGATAGGTTCGGTTTCGGCAGTTTGCCCGAAGGTTAGCGTATAGTGGCATTTGGCCGCAAGCCATTGTTATAATGAAAGAGACAAAGCGAGAATGACATCATGACAGGGGGTGCTGATATGATTGTATTCGAAACGGAAGACGCATTTGTCATGACTGCACAGCATGACCACGGCCGCATTGCAGGTGAACTGGCCTCCAACTGGAAGGAGGAGCATCTCGGCTTTCCGGACAACAGGGAGGAGCTGGTGTACGCAGCATTTCGCCATGACCAGGGCTGGATTCGGCTGGACGCCGCCCCGTTCTGGAACGATCATGCAGCGGCTCCGTATACGTTCAAGGATTTTCCGCTGAGTCCCCGTTTTGTGTTTTACAAATTGGGCATTGATGAAGTGGAGAAGGAGCACCCCTATGCCGCGCTGCTGTGCAGCAGCATGTACAGTGAGCTGGTGGAACGAAGCCGCGGTGAGCATCATGAGGATATACGGATCATTAATGAATATCTTGCAGATGAAGAACAGAGAAGATCTCATATCTATCAGTCACTTGGCGGCATCGATGTCTGGCATGACCGGCTGCAGTCCGATCTGCAGAGATTGATGTTCTGCGATGAGCTGAGCTTGTTCATCTGCATGCAGCCTCCCGGTACGCCGGCATCCCAGTATGAATGGTTTGCTGACGGCCTGAGTACGGCAGGCCTCGGGCACGGCGCAATCCGTGCCGAATGGACTTCGGAGATTAGCGTTGGCCTCTCCTTCAATCCGTTTGAGCATAATGCCCGGGTAACGCATTTATACCGTAACGTTCACAAGCGGGACATCCGGGAGCATGGCCTTGCGGAGGCCTATCGCTTAGCACCGGTGCAGCAGCGAATAGTTTCAATTGAAAGTTTTCCTACCTGATTCTTTTTTCAACCATTCCGCTCCAGCTATTAAAAAATTGGATAATTTTATCCATTCAAATCTCTTGATATTACACCGATATTATCTCCTGAGAATAAACATTCAAAGGAGACGCCATTGTGAAGCTGTTAAAAAACCTGTCCATCACAAGAAAGCTGTTGATTATTATCGTTGTAAGTGCTTTGGCATTGGGTACAGTAGGATTTTTGGGACTGAACTACATCCGGACCATGGCCAAAAACTCAGAGGTAATGTATAAAGAAAATTTGCTTCCTCTGGGGGACATTATGCAGATCAGGGTGAATGCCAGAGCAAGTGACGCATATACTCTGGAGCTGCTTGTAACCGAAGATCCGGCAAGAAATAAAGAGTTGAATGACGAAATCGCCTCTGCCTGGGAAGAAATTGACGAACTTGTAACTGGAATTGAAAAGGGCAAATTAACAAGTGAACAGCAGGAGCTGCTTAATCAATACAGAGAGCAAGCCACAGCGCTGAACACGAGCAGAAATCAGGTCATTGACTTGGCATTGCAGAATAACAATAAAGAAGCCTACCAGCTCTACTTAGAAGAAGTTGAGAAGTATCGTCAGCAGGTCAATGACACTTTGAAAGCACTGCAGAAATCCAATATAACGTATGCAGGCTCCATCAACAGCATGAATCAGGAAAGCTCGCGCGGTATAACCATATTTGTATCGGTAGTTGTCATTGCAGCTCTTCTGCTGTTAATTCTGCTTAGCACAATGATTGCCCGCATGATTGTAAAACCGGTAAAAGAAGTGGTGGGCTTGCTGCAGCAAGCGGAGAACGGGGACTTTACCGTTAAAGGAAGCTATCACTCCAGAGATGAAATCGGCGAGCTTTCTTCCTCGTTTAACAATATGACCGCCAAACTTCAATCCGTATTCAGCACCGTACAGGAGTCTACGCTGCTTGTGGCTTCAGCTTCAGAAGAGTTGAGCGCCAATGCCGAACAAAATAGCAAGGCCAGTGAGCATATAACGATCATCGCCCAGGAGCTTGCCTATGGATCCGAAAAACAGGTTGACCAGGTGGAAGAGAGTTCAAGAGTTATTACAGATATTACCGGTCACACAAGAACGATCACTCATAATACGGAGAAAATGAAAAAGGATGTCCTGCATGCCTCGCAAATGTCCTCTGAGGGCAATCAGGCGATCGAGGAAGTAAACAAACAAATGAATTCGATATATTCGAATGTCAACAGCCTGTCAGAGGCTGTGAAAAGCCTGAATGAACGCTCCAATGAAATCGGGAAAATCACGAATGTGATTACAGGAATATCGGCCCAAACGAATCTGCTGGCCTTGAATGCGGCGATTGAAGCGGCCAGGGCCGGAGAGCATGGCAAAGGTTTTGCCGTTGTTGCCGATGAAGTGAGGAAGCTGGCAGAAGAATCCAAGAAGTCGTCGGAACAAATTTCCGGACTGATTCAGCTGATCCAAAGCGAAACGGAGCATACGCTGCAAACTATGGAAAAAGCCTCGGAAGAGGTTCATTCCGGCATGAACGTTGTCCAGCATGCAGGGCACTCTTTCTCCAGCATAGATCAAGCAGTGAATGAAGTTGTTTCACAAATTGCGGATATTTCGGAAGCGCTGGCCAAACTGGCTGACGGTACGGATAATGTGAATGCAGCCATACTGGAGGTAAGCTCCGTAGCCAAGGAATCTGCCGCCAATTCGCAAAGCATCTCCGGCGCAACACAGCAGCAGCTTGCTTCCATGGAGGAAATCACCTCTTCTTCCCAAGCGCTTGCCGGTTTG
Organism: Paenibacillus jiangxiensis; assembly: GCF_046098255.1. Taxonomy (NCBI): domain Bacteria; kingdom Bacillati; phylum Bacillota; class Bacilli; order Caryophanales; family Paenibacillaceae; genus Paenibacillus; species Paenibacillus jiangxiensis. The sequence continues at coordinate 12,265 of NZ_JBJURI010000003.1, read as the reverse complement.
GCGGATAATCTGCAAAATACAATAAAACAGTTTAAGATCTAGTTATAGTATAATAGTACTGTAAGCTAAAGTCCCTCTGACGGAAACCGGAGGGACTGAGCAGCAGTTTATATCCCTCCTCAAGAGATTATATAGATTTGTCTTTCCTGCTATAATCACTGTTTATTTCCAACTCATTTCACCATGTTTACATACTGCTTCACACGGCTTGTCCATAAAACTCTCCTGATCAGCCAGTATCTTCAGTTCATTGTTCGCACTTCATCTCCCTAGTATTGATGCCAGACCGATCGAATATGTTGTTGCATAGATGTTCATATCCCAAGCTGCAAAATGGTTCGCATTTTCGCACATTGAAGGAGGAATTTTCATGCAGAACAAAGAAGTACTGGCGATGCTGCTCGCGGGCGGGCAGGGCAAACGGTTGAAAGGACTAACGAGAACACTTGCCAAGCCTGCCGTCTATTTTGGCGGAACGTACAGAATTATCGACTTTCCCCTCAGCAACTGCGCTCATTCCGGTATCGATACGGTTGGAGTGCTGACACAATACGAGCCGCTTGTTCTGCATTCCTATATCGGCGTGGGGAGCGATTGGGATCTGGACCGCAGAAACGGCGGCGTCTATGTGCTGCCTCCTCATGAAAGGGAAGACGGCAACAGCTGGTACAGAGGAACGGCGGATGCGATTTTCAGAAATCTCAAATTTATTGAACAGTTTAACCCCGAGCATGTGCTCATCCTCTCCGGCGACCATATCTATAAAATGAATTATGCGACCATGCTGAACTTCCATAAAGAGAAGAACGCCGACTGCACGATTTCCGTCATTGATGTCACCATTGAAGAAGCCAGACGCTTCGGGATATTGAATACGGATGAAAACCTGCAAATTTATGAATTTGAAGAAAAGCCTCAGCAACCGAAAAGCACCCTCGCGTCCATGGGCATTTATTTGTTTAAATGGAGCGTGCTCAGGGAGTATTTGATCACAGCCTCGCAAAACCTCGACAGCTCGCATGATTTCGGCAAGGATATCATCCCGCTTATGCTCAGTCATGCCAAAACATTGTACGCCTACCCGTTTCAGGGATACTGGAAGGATGTAGGAACCATTCAAAGCCTGTGGGAAGCCAACATGGACCTGCTCGCACTTGATCCTCCCCTGAATCTGAACGATCCGGATTGGCGCATTTTTACAAGAAGCCCGAATCAGCCCGCACAGTATATATCCCCTAATGCGGTTCTCAACAATTGCATCGTGAATGAAGGCTGTGTCGTAAGCGGCAGGGTAGAGCATTCGGTTCTCTTCTATGGGGTAGAGGTCGGAGAGGGCAGTCATGTATCGGATTCCGTCATTATGCCTGGCGTGAAGATCGGGCGCCATGTCCGCATCCATCGTGCGATTGTGAGCGAGAACGTCATGATTGAAGATGATGTCGTAATTGGCGGTGATGCGGGGGATATCGCGCTGATTGACCATGACACGGAAGTGAAGGCGGCCCAAAATTATTAAGGAAATGGACGGTGTGAAAGCATGAACCCACTGATCGGCGTTATTAATCTGGACAATGAACTGGATCATCTGAAGGAGCTGACTTACTTCCGCTGCGGGGCGGCCGTTCCCTTTGCAGGCCGTTACCGGCTCATCGACTTTACACTGTCCAATATGATGTATGCGGGTATTCTGGATACGGCCCTGTTCATCCGCAGGAAGTACCGTTCCTTGCTGGATCATTTGGGGGATGGGCGCCCATGGGACCTGGACCGCAAACGCGGCGGGCTGTTCGTGCTCCCTCCGGACTGGAATGATCCGACAGATACGTCCAAAGGGGATCTGCAGCATGTGCATAATAATCTGGACTTCTTTAAACGTGCCGCAGGAGAAACCATCGTTCATTCCGGCTCACGGCATGTCAACAAAGTTGATATCGGGGACGTCTACCGGTTTCACAGAGAGAAGGGAGCTGACGTTACGCTCGTGTACCGGCAGGTGGAGCGTCTTGAACCGGAGCATGCGCCCTGCACCCGTCTGGAGGTGAACGAGGATGGAAGAGTAACGGAGATTCATCAGGAGCAGAGCCATCATAATATATACATGGAAATGTTCATCATGGATAAAAGGCTGTATTTGCAGGAGGCGGAACGCTCTATCGCGCATGGCGACAGCAACTTTTTTCGCGACGCCATCCAGCGCAATCCGGACCGGCTGCAAATTTATGCTTATCGCTATGACGGCTATCATGCTTTGATCAATTCGGTGGAGAGCTACTTCAAGCACAGTATGGCGCTGCTGGATCAAAAGCAATATCAGGCGTTATTCCAGCACAGGCCGGCCCATACCAAAATCAAATATGAGGCTCCCACAAGATACCTGGATGGGGCAGAGGTTGAAAACTCTTTGGTTGCCAACGGCTGCATCATTGGCGGAAGGGTGGAGAACAGCGTCATTTTCAGAGGGGTACAGATCCATAAGGGCGCGCGGGTCAGCAATTCGATTATTATGCAAAAATGCGTCATCCGTGAAGGAGCTGTCATTGAGAATGTCATTCTCGACAAGGATGTCAGATTATCCGAAGAGACCACATTGATCGGCAGCGCCAAAAGCCCCTATGTGATCGCCAAAAATACCAAAATGTAAATAAATACTCTGGCTGATGTGCTGCAGAAGAATCGGCTAAGGATCAGGAGGTACTCACCGTTGTTCAGCACTAAGGAAGAATTCAAGGAACAATTTCGGCTGCATCTTGTCGGACGTCTGGGAATCCCGCTGGCAGAAGCCAAGGCTGATGACGTGTATAAGATATTGGGCAGCATGATCAGGGAATATGTCGGCAAGAACTGGGCCAGAACAAATCAGGCGTATAAGGAGCGCGGGGAGAAGCAGGTCTATTATTTCTCGCTGGAGTTCCTGATGGGTCGGCTGCTTGGCAATAATCTGCTGAATCTGGGCGTCCTTAACATGGTCCGGGAAGGACTGAGCGAGCTGGGCTGGGAGCTCGAAGCGATCGAAGCACAAGAATCGGACGCGGGTCTCGGCAACGGCGGTCTCGGGCGGCTGGCCGCCTGTTTTATGGATTCGCTCGCTTCGCTGGGTTATGCGGGACACGGTTGCGGCATCCGCTATAAATACGGTCTCTTCGAACAGCGGATCGTGGACGGTAATCAGGTGGAGCTGCCGGATTATTGGCTGCAGAAGGGCAATGTGTGGGAAGTCCGCCGGCCTGAGAAAAGGGTCGAGGTCTTCTTCTGGGGCAGGGTGGAAAGCCGTGAGGAAAACGGCCGCCTTGTTTTCGAAACAAAGGACGCCGAGAAAATCTGGGCCGTTCCGTACGATATTCCGTTGATCGGCTACAGGCGGGGAAACGTCAATACACTGCGGATCTGGAGCGCCGAGTCGGCTCTGGACTCTGCTGCCGGCCATTTTCCGAGCGGTGAAGGCTATTATAAATATCTGGATTACAGCCGGTCCATTGAGTCGATCTCGGAGTTCCTGTACCCGGATGATTCGAATGAAGAGGGCAAGCGACTGCGCTTGAAGCAGCAGTATTTTCTCTGCTCCGCCGGTCTGCAGAGCATTCTGCGCACCTATGACAAACAGCAGCTTTCCTATGATCATCTGCCTGACAAAATCGCCATTCATATCAATGACACACATCCGACGCTCGTTATTCCGGAATTGATGCGTATCCTGATCGATGTGAAAGGCATGGGCTGGGATGAAGCATGGGATATTACAAGCAGAATGGTAGCTTATACAAACCATACGATCCTCAGCGAAGCGCTGGAGAAATGGCCGGTGCCTATGATCCGCGAGCTGCTGCCGCGTGTCTATATGATCATTGAGGAGATCAACAAACGGTTCTGTGCCATGCTGCTTGAGCGGTATCCGGGCGATGAACGGCGGATGTCAGAAATGGCCATCATCTATGGAGACCAGATCCGTATGGCTAATCTGGCCATTGTGGGCAGCTACAGCGTAAACGGCGTGGCTGCGCTTCATACGGAAATATTAAAGCAGCGCGAGATGAGGCCGTTCTACGAGTTGTTCCCGGACCGTTTCAACAACAAGACGAACGGCATTACACACAGGCGGTGGCTAATGCATGCCAATCCGGAACTGGCACTGCTTTACAAAGAAACGCTTGGCGAAGCTTGGGTCCGCGATCCACGCAGATTAACCGGATTGATGCAGTATACTGAGGACTCATCCTTCCAGCAGCGGGTGCAGGACATCAAGCAGGACAACAAGCGGAGACTGGCAGGATATATTCTGAGCAGACAGGGGATATCTGTCGATCCTTTATCCATTTTTGACGTTCAGGTCAAGCGGCTTCATGGCTATAAACGGCAATTGCTGAACATTATGCATATTATGCACTTGTACAATGAACTTAAAGAAAATCCGGCCAGGGACATGACTCCGCGCACCTTCATATTTGGGGCCAAAGCCGCTCCGGGTTATTATCTGGCGAAACAGATCATCAAGCTGATTAACAATGTGGCTGACACGGTCAATCATGACCCGCAGGCAAGAGATCGGATAAAGGTTGTTTTTCTGGAAAATTACTCCGTATCTCTGGCTGAGCTCATTATCCCGGCCGCGGACGTGAGCGAACAAATTTCCACTGCCGGCAAGGAGGCTTCCGGTACGGGAAATATGAAATTTATGATGAACGGGGCGTTAACGATCGGCACGATGGATGGCGCCAATGTTGAAATGCATGAAATGCTGGGGGATCGGAATATGTTTATCTTCGGTCTGCGTGCGGAACAGGTACTTGAATATTACCGTACAGGAGGATATTCCGCGCGCCGCAAGAGCGAGGAGGATGAACGGCTGCGCAGGCTGCTGGAGCAGATGATCCAGACAGGTCCTTTCACGAGCCATGAATGGGAGTTTGAAGCAGTCTACCGCTCATTGATCGACCATAATGATGAATATTTTGTGCTGGAGGATTTTGCGGCTTATGTGGACACACAGGCCCAAATCGATCAGATTTACCGCGATCCGTCGGATTGGACGGGGCGGGCGATCGTGAACATGGCGCATGCAGGGAAGTTTGCGAGCGACTGCACCATCCGGCAGTATGCGGACGATATCTGGCAAATCCGTCCTCTGGATGAGGACATTTCAAGCAGAAAGGTGTATTAAAGTTCACACGTTGTCTACAATTCAGGGTTAAATCATCTAGGGGTATGGCTCGATGGAGTCATGCCTCTTTAAGTTCCTTAAGAGTATCCTATTAAAAGCGAACATATGAAACCACTCCATTTAGATCCCTATGAAGTTTGGAGTGGACGATCCATTTTGAAGAAGGAGACGGCAATCATGAACAATCTCCCCCCAACAAATCATTCTATATACCTTAATACAGATTCACCGGAAGTTTGGCAGACAACACTGCAAATTAAGGGAATGACCTGTGCAGCGTGCTCGGCTCGGATTGAAAAGGGATTATCCCGTATGGAGGGTGTACTGCATGCCAATGTAAATCTTGCTTTGGAAAAGGCAACCGTATCCTATGATCCTGTGACTGTTGGCGTGAACAACCTTCGGGAGAAAGTGGAGGCACTTGGTTTTGAAACCATCACAGAATCCGTTGATTTATACATTACTGGCATGACGTGTGCCGCATGTTCCGCGCGTATTGAGAAAGGACTCTCCAGACTGCCGGGTGTATCCCGTGCCCATGTGAACCTGGCGCTGGAAACAGGCCATGTCGAATACGCCGCAGGAACGTTGAGAGCCTCGGACCTGATATTCCAAATCAGACAGTTGGGTTACACTGCGAAGTTAAAGGAAACAGAAGAAGAAACCATCTCCTTGAGGGAACAGGAATTGCAGCGAAAAAAATGGAAATGGATCCTGTCCGCCATTCTTTCTTTCCCGCTATTATGGGCGATGGCAGGGCACTTTTCATTCACTTCCTGGATATGGGTTCCAGATCTATTTATGAATCCCTTGTTTCAATTTATACTCGCTACGCCTGTACAATTTATACTGGGCCAGCAGTTTTACATAGGCGCCTACAAAGCTTTGAGAAACGGCAGTGCCAATATGGATGTGCTGGTCGCTCTAGGGACAAGCATGGCTTATTTGTACAGCTGGTATTTGATGTCATTAACCGGCACCGGCGGAATGTCCGGCCATAATCATGGAGGAAGTGCGGAAATAACGGAGGCCACGAATGCGGTAACACAGGCTCCTGTTGATTTTTATTTTGAAACCAGTGCGGTGCTGATCACTCTAATCTTGTTCGGCAAATGGTTGGAGGCATTGGCGAAAGGCCGTTCTACCCGGTCCATCAAGAGCTTGATGGAAATGGTTCCGCGCAGCGCGCGTGTCATTCGTGATGGTCGGGAGATCAGCCTCGTTCCTGAATACGTATTGGTGAACGATCTTGTCATTGTAAAACCCGGTGAAAAGATACCCGTTGACGGCGTGGTGGTGGAAGGAATCTCTTCCGTTGATGAATCCATGCTGAGTGGCGAAAGTCTGCCAGTGGACAAGAAACCCGGGGACACCGTAACAGGAGCTACTTTAAATAAGAATGGCACACTAAGTTTGCGGGCAACCCTGGTAGGCGCAGATAGCGCTTTAATGCAGATTATCAAAACCGTGGAACAAGCGCAGGGCTCTAAAGCTCCCATACAGCGGATTGCAGATGAGATATCCGGTATTTTTGTGCCTATTGTAGTAAGCCTCGCAGCCTTGACGTTTCTGTTCTGGTATCTATTGGCGAATCCCGGCGACTTCGGCGGATCATTGGAGAAAGCGATAGCCGTACTGGTCATTGCCTGTCCTTGTGCTTTGGGACTAGCTACACCGACATCCATTATGGCCGGTTCCGGACGTGCAGCTGAATACGGTATCCTGTTCAAAGGTGGAGAGTATTTGGAAACGGCACAGCATATTCAGACGGTTGTACTCGACAAAACAGGAACGGTAACCAACGGGAAACCGGTATTGACGAATGTGATGACAGCCCCGAACTGGACGGAAACCGAGTTTCTGAAGCAGGTGGGCGCTGCCGAGCAAAGTTCGGAGCATCCACTAGCCTTAGCCATTGTCGAAGGAATCAAAGAAAGAGGAGTAAGCCGTTTTCCCAAGTCAGAGCAGTTCGAGAACATTCCGGGTTACGGTGTACGAGCCCGTGTTCAGGGAAAGGAAATTCTGGTTGGTACAAGACGTCTGCTTGCAGATCATAAGGTAGAGGTTTCGCGCAAAACGTCCCAGCACTTGTCCGAGCTCGAACATCAGGGGAAGACAGCGATGCTCGTTGCAGTGGATGGACGGTGGGCTGGGATTGTAGCGGTGGCTGATACGATTAAAGATACTTCACGAACAGCGATCAGCCGGCTTCAGGCCATGGGGATCGATATAATCATGATGACAGGAGACAATGAGCGTACCGCCCGTACCGTGGCTAACCAGGCTGGAATTGTTAAAGTACTGGCTGAAGTGCTTCCTGAGGGCAAAGCGGCAGAAATACAGAAACTGCAGGAAAGCGGCCGGAAGGTGGCGATGGTGGGGGATGGAATTAATGATGCTCCCGCTCTCGCTGCAGCCGATATCGGCATGGCCATCGGAACGGGGACAGATGTTGCCATCGAAGCTGCGGCTGTCACCCTCATGCGTGGAGATTTGAACAGTATTGCAGACGCCATTGAGTTGAGCCGACGAACCATGAGCAATATCAAACAAAACCTGTTCTGGGCGCTAGCATATAATGTCATCGGTATCCCCGTTGCAGCCATGGGCCTCCTGGCCCCTTGGCTGGCAGGGGCAGCGATGGCTTTCAGCTCCGTATCGGTTGTGCTGAATTCATTGCGCCTGCAACGGATGAAATTGTAACATCTCATTCGCTATGGTCACAAAATCCTCCCGACTGATTTCTAATTGCCCGAAGCGGAAGGAGTAACCCCAGTTGCGTCTTCCTCTGGTGAAGGTCAGCTTGTCCAACAGATTGGCGATTTTCACGGCCCGGCAAGGCAGATAATGCATATTGCGGCGATATGGTATAAAATCTTCACTCATTTTAAAGGGATAGACGGCATCGTCTGCGACCCGGCCAATCGCCGTAAATGCCTGCAGGGCCTCCCCTCCCTTTATATCTGTGCGTGGGGAGTAGTAGATAAGCCAATCCCCTGATCGCATTCTCCCGAGCAGTCCCGCTTTCCCGTGACAGGTCTGCGCGATCCCTTCTTCCACCGCGTGGCTAGCGTGGGATGCAGAGACTACACCGAGCCAAAAACGGTTATTTTCATCAATCACGAAATCATGTGTTTTATCGGTCATCATCGTATGCCTTCCTTTCGTTTGAACTTTCTCTACTATACAAAAACGCTGCTGACAGCATTATGTCAGCAGCGTTTCATCTTTTTTAACTCTCCTTGGCGGTTATCGTTCAGCATCTTTACTGTATGAGTATATAAGCCAAAAACCAATGATGAGAAGAAGGACAGGAATTACAAACCACCAAAGATCAATATTAAAAATGCTATATCGAAAGGCTCCGCTATTGATGTCGGCAGAACGATCCACAGACTTAAGCGCAGAGATTAGGAACCCGGTACATAGAATAATTACCGAAGATAAGATAGATGTGCATCCGAGAAACAATTTGATCATATTGATTCCTCCTTGGCTTCCTTTTAATTCTATTTTAATATTTGATGTCCAATATTCCTTAATGTCTCGTCATTTTCTGATAACACGGTTCAGTTTATCCTCGTAAAATAAAATGATACTTAATTGCGATATTTCTAGAAAAATTTTATCTCAAAAAAGCTAGAAAAATATACACATAGATACCAGAAAGTAGTATAATGATGCAGACAGGAATAAAATTCTAGCTTTGTTTAAGATTTCAGATAGTATAAACCTCCTAGCAGTGGCTTCCTGAAATCGCAAGAAAAACTATTGCAAAATGCAGTCTGTCTTCTGTGAAAGTACATCGAAAAACGTTTTTCTTACAACAGGGTTCCTGGGTCATTGAAATGACATCAAGATATTGCGAAGCATGTCAACCTATTGTGGGGTGGTTTAATTGGACAAGACAACCACGATACGCTCAGAAGTTGAAAAGTTTATGGAACGTGAAGGGCTGACGCTCAGTGATATGGGGCGCAAGACTGGGATCAATGTGGGAAGTCTTAGCTCGATCATCACTGGCGGGAGGATGATGGCGGTAAACCAGCTTGACCGGATCACCGAGATGATGGGATTCCCGGAAGGTCATTTTTACAACCTATACATACAAGATAATAGGGCCGTGACTCAGCCGAACTGGAGGCGGCTCAGACCTTTTATTCACAGATGCGCCGATTTGAACAAGCTGGATTGCATTGGTCAGGTCACAAGTTGGCTGCTGGACAACATCGTATATTGTCCCGTGCTGTTTGAAGCGGCGGAGGAGCTGCTGCAGGCGGGAAAAAAGGAGGCCGCCGCCGTTTTATATGAGGGTGTGGCCGTAACGGAGCATTCGCAGCATTCCGAGCGTCTTGCTCTCTGCCAGTATCGTTTGTTTACGATCAGATTAGGCGATGATCAGGCGCAAAACCTGGAGGTAGCAGCCCAATTCGAGCCCTATGTAGAACGATTGGATGAGGTTCTGCAGCTGGATGCGCTTAAAGATTTGGCGAATGTCTACCGTTCCCTGCGCAAATGGGACAAGGTGGACAAGTTTGCTGAAATGATGGGGACTAGGGCAAGAAGGCATTACTTTGCCGAGCGCCGGCAAAAGCGCAATGGGGAAGACCCTTATTCTAAACTAAGCAGACCGCTGTTTGTGTATGTTGCTTATAGTGATTTGCTTCGGGGTTCTGTGTGTAAAGAACGAGGGGAATATGAGCAAGCCTTGGAGTTTGTTTCAAGATATGCTGATTTAAGCTGGGTAAAGGAGCATGACGAAGACACCGAGCATTGGAGGGGACTATTTCAAGGGTGGGTAAAAGCAAATTTCTATGTAGCTAAATTATTATCGGGAGATCTCAGCGTACTTAATGATTATGTAGATTACTTTGAAAGAAATAAGGATGAGATTCTTTTAGCACTATTAAATATAGCCGAGGTAGCTAACGCTTATCAAGCGAATATTGATGGTATCCTTTCTCGTTTTGATTCGGAAATCAAGTCTCTGGGCGAACAATTAGAGGGGACAATAATCTACGATAAGAGATTCAAAGCAGACCGCTATTCACGTTTATTGAATGAATTGTCGGATTATTACTTGCAAAAAGGGGAGTATGGGGTTGGGTTTAAATATTTATTGGATAGTTTACAAAAGTCATTTATCATTAATAACGAGACCATTATTATAAAATGTGTTAGTCTGTTTGAAAATTTTAGAGAGTATGCAGCTTCCGAAACACTGGCAGTATATCAAATCCTTTTTAGTGAGGTGTACCAAAATGAAAAAAATAATCGCTTTGTTTCTAGTAGTTGCTAGCCTTATACTGGTTTACGAGGTGCCAGGTTCGGGATCGATTTACAAACCATTTGAAGACCACGGTGGGGCATAAAAGAGACTACATAGGTACATCAGAAAGGCCAGTTTTTATAGCTGGCCTTTTTAATGGTGAAATTTACACCTCCTAAATATATACATTAAGTAGCATACTATTTTTAATGGAATAAAATTTTAGAGTTTGTTTATGAAAGGGTACCTGATCATTTGCTGACATCTATAGTTTAAGCAGAGTGTCAACTTATGAAGGAGTGGTTCATTTGGATAGGACAACCACGATACGCTCAGAAGTCGAAAAGTTTATGGGACGCGAAAAGCTGACGCTTAGTGATTTGGGACGCAAGACTGGCCTCAATGTGGGAAGTCTTAGCTCGATCATCACAGGGAGAAGGACCATGTCGGTGAATCAGCTAGACCGGATTACCAAGCTGATGGAGCTCCCGGAGGGCCATTTTTACAATCAATACATACAAGATAATATGGCTGCGACTCAGCCGAATTGGAGGCGGCTCAGGCCGTTTATATTCAGATGTGCCGAATTGAACAAGCTGGATTGTATTCAACAGGCCATCAGTTGGCTGCTGGATAATCTGGTGTACTGTCCCGTACTTTTTGATGCGGCGGAAGAACTGCTGCAAGCTGAAAAAAAGGAGGCAGCGGCCATTTTATATGAGGAAGTAGCCAAAACAGAGCATTCCCAGCATTCCGAGCGTCTCGCTCTCTGCCAATATCGTTTATTTACGATCAGGTTGGGTGACGATCAGGCGCTAAATTTACAGGCAGCGGCCCAGTTTGAGCCATATGCAGAACGATTGGATGAGGTACTGCAGCTGGATGCGTTAAAAGATTTGGCGAACGTCTATCGTTCACTGCGCAAGTGGGACAAGGTGGACAAGTTTGCCGAAATGATGGGAATGAGGGCAAGAAGGCATTACTTTGCAGAGCGCCGGCAAAAGCGTAGTGGGGAGGGTTCGTATTCTAAACTGAGCAGACCGCTGTTTGTGTATGTTGCTTATAGTGATTTGCTTCGCGGCTCTGTTTGTGAAGAACGAGGGGAATATGAGCAAGCCTTGGAATTTGATTCAAGATATGCTGATTTAAGTTGGGTGAAGGAGTGCGACGAAGAAGCAGAGCGTTGGAAGGGACTATTTCTGGGGTGGGCAAAAGCAAACAGCTATGTATGTAAATTATTTTCCGGAGATTTTAGCGTACTTTATGATTATGTCCAATATTTTGAATCAAATAAAGGTGAAATTCTCTTGTCATTATTAAATATTGTAGAGGCAGCCAATCGTCATAATGTTAATATAGATGATATTCTTCTGCGTTTTGAAGAGGAAATCAAGTCTTTAGAAGATCAGATCAAGGATCTAGGAACATACGATAAGAGATTCCAGGCGCAGCGCTTTACACGTTTAATGAATGAACTGTCGAACTACTACTTACAAAAAGGCGAACATGAGGCTGGGCTGAAGTACTTATTAGAGAGCTTAACAAAGTCAGCCACTATAATCATTGATAACAATATTGTTGAAAGTGTTAGGCTATTGAAGGCACCGAAAAACAAGACCTTTGTTGAAGGCTGACCAAAAAAACTAGAAAATTCTATCGGTTGTGAGCGACGCTATTTGGGTAAAAACGGTCTATTAATCTATTAAGCCCCCTAATTGGATTGGAGAGTATCTAGGGAAATAAGGTACTATTTATTTAGGGGGAGAGCACAAGATGAGACAACGAAATAATGCGTTTAAAGAAGTTCGTTATAAAGTAGCCCAAGAAGCACTCGCTGGAAT